>JAGVWL010000008.1 GCA_018304285.1 Microcaldota archaeon | reverse complement strand
GGTAAAAATAAGCGCGAGCGAAAGCGTGTGCAGGGACTTGGCGGAATTGCAGGAGGACGTCAAGGGAATAGGCCGCGTGAAGGTCGTCGAGTTTTCGCCAGTGCCGAACGCGCAGAACGAGAACATTCTGGTTTTCTTACCTTGACGCCTTGCTGGCTGCTACTTTTAGTTCATAAATTAAGTATTTTACGTAAGGTTCAGTTGTTTTGATGCCCTTTTCCTGCAGTTTTTTGTGGGCTTCTTGAGCCGTAGTATCTGTTTTTGAACTGAGCATGCTCTTGAGTTCTTTTCTGATATTGGCATCGTCACTTATCCCGATTCCCCTATTACCTAGGAGTCTTTGCACCCATTGGGCATTTGGAGTTAGACCGTGCGTTTCTTGTAAACGTACCAAGACTTCGTTGAGATTTATTCTGTCTGAGTTTGCGAACTCTGGAGTTGCAATCAATTTGTGCACAAACCACCGTGCCGTATCCGGTCTTGCTTCTTTTGCCATATTATTTTATTTTCCCTTCCGTTCTTAATATGCGCCGCCCGGCGCCTTTGGAACGCTTGGACGCGAAGTTAGAGTTTTTGATGCTTAGCAAAGGTTTTGAAAATGGCGAGAATGCATACGCGCAAACACGGGAAAAGCAGGAGCAGAAAGCCTACTTTCGCCTCGAAATGGGTGAAGGCCAGCAAGGCCGAGGTCGAAGCCGTGATCGAGCAGCTTGCGAAAGAAGGGATTCCTCCCGCGAAAATAGGCTTGGCGCTGCGCGACCAGCACGGCGTTCCCGACGCCAAGAAAATATTGGGTGTTTCGATAAGCGCGTTTCTCAAGCAGAAGAACGCTTTGCCGCAATATCCTTCGGACATGATTGACTTGATTCGGAAGGCCGTCCGCTTGCGCAAGCACTTGACTTCAAACAAGAAGGACAAGGACAATCGAAGGCATTTGCACAATACGGAATCCAAAATCAACCGCCTGGTGCGTTACTACCGCGGAAAGCGCTTGCCGCAAAAATGGAAGTACATTCCCGAGGAAGCGGCGTTGCTCGTAAAGTAAAGGATGTGTTTGAATGGTTGTCAAGAAAACGATTGACGTTTGGAAGACCAAGCAGTGGTATACTGTAGTCGCACCGAAGTTTTTGGGCGAAGTGCACACCACGCTCACCATTCCGGCGACCGAAGAAGCAACTTTGTTGAACCGGGTTATCAGCATTCCTTTGAAGGAAGTCACCCGCGACATTTCACACTTGTATTTCTCGGTGCGCTTGCGCGTTTCCGAAATCAAGGGCAAGAACGCGTTCACGAAATTCATCGGCTTTTCCCTCGCCAGGGAGTACATTTCCACTCTCGTGAGAAGGCGGAGGGATGCGTTGGAATTGCACATTCCTTTGAAGTGTAAGGATGGCGTTGAATTCCAGCTGAGCGCTTTGATTGTCACGCAAGGCACTTGCTCGGAAGCCCAAAAGAAGGGCTTGCGGAATGCGTTGGCTGAAGAATTGAAGAAGAGGAGCGGAGCAAGCGATTTCGGGGATTTCATCCGTTCTATCATGTTCCAGCAGATGAACGCGGAGCTGCACAAGGCGCTCGTGAGAATCTATCCGCTCAAGAGGGTTGAATTGACCAAGGCGGAATTGTACGAGGAGTTCGACGTGGCGCAGACCATGCAGGTCGAGCAGAAGACTGCGGACAGGGACGAGTCTCCCGAAAAGCAGGAAGCGCGCGCGAAGGAAGAAGCAGCGCCTGTCGAAGCACCTGCCGAAGAAACGCCTGCAAGCGCGTAATTCTTTTCAACTTTGGGAACGTTTAAAGTCGCTTCCTGTCCTTATCTTTTTATGGGCATTAAGGTTCTCGTTACCGGGGGAACGATTGACGACTTAGATTATTCCTCTCATGAACAAGCTCCAAAAGCGCACCGAAGCCTAATTCCCCGTCTGCTTAAGCAAGCTCGGATAACTGCAGATTATAGCGTTGATGTTTTGATGCAAAAGGATAGCCGGGTTGTTACCGATACGGGCCGTGCTATAATCCTGAAAAAATGCCTTGAAAGCAAAGAACACAAAATCATCATTACCCACGGCACTTCAACGATGCCTTTGACTGCAAAATTTCTTCTCAGACAAAAAACTCAAAAGACGATAGTGCTTTTCGGGTCCGCCATTCCTGCAAACAAAGAAAATTCTGATGCGTTGTTTAACCTGGGCCTTGCTTTTGCGGCAGTCCAAATTCTACCGCCTGGCGTTTACATAGCAATGAATGGTAACGTTTTTCCAGCCGACAACGTAAAAAAGAATTTCGAAAAAGGAGTGTTCGAGCGGGAAAAAACCTAAATTCACTTTATAGCCTGCTTGAAAGTCTGCACGAAGTGCGGGTTCTTCAGCCACAACGCGATTTCCTCTTCGGCCTTAGCTTCCTTCGGGCTCAAAAACAGCAGCGCCTGGTCGTCGGCCAAAACCATTCTCGAAGGCAATTCCTTAGCAACGTGGTTTGCCGCCGCCTGCAAGCCCGTGCTTGCGACGGGAGCTATGACCGTGATTTCCGCGCCGCGCTTCGACGCTTTCTCGATTTCCTTGCCGTGCGCCTTGCTCTTCAAGCCCCAGCCGCGTTCGTCCGTGGCAATAGTAACGTGTTGTTTTGCATTGGTAATCATTGCAGCCATCTTGCTGTAAATCGCTTCCCTTCCCTTCAGCGTCCAAATGGCTTCTTCCGCAGGCGCGGCCTGCGAAGACTGCATTTTTATTTTCAGCGAAAGCCTCTTTCCGATGTCCTCGATTTTCTCCAGCTCTTCCTCGAGGCCGGTCTGCCTCTGCTTCTTCAAGGTTTTCACGGCTTCCCCTATGGGCAGCGCTGCATATTTCACCGGCCTTCCCTGCTGTATCAAAACAAAGCCCTTGCCCTGCAATTCCGTGAGAACGTCGTAAATGCGCGGGCGCGGCAATTCCGCCCTCTCCGCGAGTTCTCCGGCAGTGTGAATGCCAAAATTAGCCAGCGCATAGTACGCTTTGGCCTCGTATTGGTTCAAGCCCAGTTGCCTGAGTGAGTTTAAAACTTCGGGGTTTGCTGCCATGATGTCCGAGTAATTCACGAGACGCACCTTTATTATTTTACTTGTTCCCAGGAGTAACTTAACCTCCCGGCCGTGTAACGCTCTGGCTACTCAGCTACAGCGGTTGGCTGTTGCCTTCGCTACCTGCAAATGTTGCATAACCGCATTTATAAATGTATTTACTGGAGAGTAGTGAAATAGTGGGCTTCCTTCCGAAACGCTATCTTTAAATAGTCCCAACTGCAGGGTAGTAACGATTGAGGTGGATTTTTTGAAGGGAATAGCGTTTGCCTTGTTTTTTGCTTTACTGTTCGTTTCGACCGCCAGTGCGCTCCAGTTGAACTCGAACGCAGACCACGTTTCCATACGCGGTACCGAAGGGAAGGTTTACTTTTGGATCGTGAATACCGACGGGATAGCGAGAACCGCTTCTTTCAGCGCGGACTTGGGAGGCCTGAACGGCTTTTTCGAGGACGACGGCGTCATTATTCCCGAGCGTGGCGCAAAGGGAACGTGGCTGAAGTTTTCTGCGCCGCTTTGCTTCAGGGGTACTGAACGCGTTGGCGTGAGGGCAGACGTTTGCGACGCAAACGGGAATTGCGAGATTCTCGAAAAGACCGTTTTGGTTGCGGCCAACCCGCCAGAACACTGCAGGGTTTACGACGACAACAGGGTTGCGGTAGATTCTTTCGTTCCCGCAAGAGGGTACGGGGACGGTTCCATAGCGTCAAGTTCAATCGCTTACGCTTCCCGTTTCGACCCGACCGATTTTGAGGCGGAAATTTCTGGAAGCGATTTTTGCGTTAAAATAAAGCCGGGCGAAACCGTTCGCAGGCCTTTCACCATAATCAACCGCGGCGCAGCCTCGACTTTCGTTTTGAGGGCCGTCGGCGGAGAGAATGAAATTATTTCCACGGTTTCCCCGCGCAGCCTTTCGCTGTATAGGGGCGAGGCCGGTGAGGCTTGGGTTGACTTGCATGCTGCGCGAGTCGAAGGGGGACGGAGATACGTTTCGCTGCAGGTAGTGCGTTCGGGCCAGGTTTTGGCCGAAAATCCGATTTGCGTCGAAGTGGAAGACGTTTTCGAGGGGCGAGTGCAATTGCCTTCAAAAGTTTCGGGAAGGCAGTGTGAAGACATTTCTTTCAATGCGGTGGTGGAAAACACGGGCACTTCGCGCGACGCTTTCGCAGTCGAAATTCCCAAGAGTGCGCAATTGACCCCGGAATTCGTTTTGCTCAACCCCGGCGAAAAGGCGTTGTTTTCAATAAGCGTTCCCGCCAACACGCTCAAGGCTGGAGAAAACGATTTTCTTGTCACGGCGAAAAGTTCGGCGAAAGGATTGTTCGGGCAGGCTGTCTTGAAAATCCAGGCCGATTCTTGCGTGGCTTCTGCACCCGTGCAGTCGGTCGAAACGCGCGCGGATAACGTGCTTGAAATAACCGTTTCCGTCACGAACGCGTTCGCAGAGCCCCTGGAAAACGTGACTGCGGTTGTGGAAGGAATTCCTTCCCAATGGCGCGTGGAATCGACCCTGGTGAGTTTGCTCGCGCCAGGCGAGACTGCAACTCTTACTGTTAAAATCACCCAAACTAATTCCGAGGAAGCGCTTTCTCCCGTGCTCGTGGTCAAAAGCGGGGACCGGGAAATAGCGAGGAAGCCTTTGGATGCCATACGCCCGTCGGGGTTGACCGGCTTGTTCACTTCGTTGTCGCAAAACAGCCTGCTTTTGGCGTTGCTGATAATCGCGGCGCTCGTGGTGGCGGTAATGTTTGCAAGGGGCAGGCAGTCACAGCAGGCGTTTCCCGAAGTTTTCAAGGGCAAGCTCGAGGCCATAAAACGCGCTGCCCGCAAGTAATAGCGAAAAGCGGAAATAACGGATTTTTTTTGCAGTTTTTCGCTAGCCGCAGAAGGCAGGGAAAAAATTCCGGTATTTTTGCCTTCTGCTATAAACCACACTTTTAAACGCGCCGGCGCACTTAGTTTTTCATGGCTTTCACTGCGGAACACTACTTTTTCATAGCCTTATTGATTGCCGGCGTTTGCGGGCTGTCGTGGGCCTTCAGCCGCAGGAAGAAGCCCGGCTCTTTCCTCGTCGTTTTCTTTCTTTTAATTTCTGTTTTAGGCGTCATGGGGCCGAACTGGCTGTTCAACCTTCCCCCCACGCCTTACGCGATAGCTTACTCCCTGAACTTTGCAGACGCTGATGATTCGGCGGAAAGCGACATCGCGGCGGATAGTGCTGCCGCCGATTCGGCCGTTTCCGACACGGAACCAAGCGTGATTTCAAGTGCTACCCCGATTTCGGATGTTGCCGGCTCGGTTTCGATTACCGAAACTTCCGACAAAACTTCCACGGACGTTTCCAGCGACTATCAAGTGGTCTTCACTCCCGGCAAGAGCGGCGCGTTCCAGTGGGACGACTTGAAGCTCACGCAATCCTCGCAGGACGTTGCAGTCGTCTCCATGCCGTTGGAGCCTCCGGCTTCCGGAAAGAAAAGCACTGTAGTGGTTGAAGGAACGCAAGAAGCGCAAGCCGATGTGGCGCGGATAGCTTACTCTTACGATTTGTACGGCGTTGTGGAAATTACTTTGAAGAACGGCGAGAAAGGCTATGCTGCCATTCTGTTCCTTAAGGCGGAGAACACGGGCAGCAAGCCGACCGGCGCAATTGCAGTGCAGCAGGAATTGCCTGCCGAATTGGCCCAGAGCGTCGACGACGTTCTAGGCTGTTCGGTCGAGTGTACCGTAACAAAGGGAAGCGTGTTGGTCACGCTGTTTTTCGACGGGATACAGCCCGGCGAAGAGAAAACCGCTTCTGTCACAGTCAAAGTGGATTCCCCGCTGTTGAACAAGGGAGACGTGCTGGGCAGGTTCAAACAACCCGTTGCAGTTTCTTCCAACCAAGGCGTGCAGCTGGTGGAAAGCAAGGGGCCCAACACCACTCTTGCAATACTCGGATTGGTTGCAGTGCTGGCTATAGCCGCTCTTGTAACGCGCTTTTTCATGGGACGGCAGTGAGCTTCGCCCTGCAAAACTCAAGCGTTTTTTCAAGGATAATGCGCGAATGGCCTTTCTCGAAGCGCATTGCCGCGGCTTGCTCGTGCCCGCCGCCGTTCACTCCCGAAAACTCTTTTTTCACCATCCCGATTATTTCCGTCGCCTTGAAGCCTTTGGCGTGCAAAGGCTTGCTCACCCGGAACTGGATTGTGGTCGAGTCGAAGCCCACGCTTGCCGCAAGCTCGTTTTGCTTTTCGAAATGCTCTTGAATTTTGTTCAGCACTTTTCCTTTCGGCGGGAACTCGTTTTTCGCAGTCACGCCTTCGAGGTTGGCGCTCACCAAAATCGCTTTGCCCGCGCTCTCGCTTTTCGCCGACACCAACGCCTTTTCGAACGCCGCGTTGAGCTTGGCGTTCGCCTCGAGATAATGGAATTGCGTTTCTTTTTCCAGCGCGCGCTCATACCTTTCGAGCGAAAGGTTTTGGCCCGCGAGAAAATCCAGTACGAGCGCCTCCTTGCGCTCGGCCTTGTCCCAAAAAACGCTTTTGTCCGACTGGAGGGAATAGCGCGCGTAGTTCTCGTTCCCTTGTGAAAGCCTTTGCGCAAACTCGTGGGCCACGAGCCCGGTCGTGTGCGAGGAAGTCCCGCCGAACTCGAGCGGATTGAGAAAAACGCTTGCAAGCTCTTTCGCATTCTCGGAATAAACGTGGTGGTCGATGACTGCAATGTCGAAGTTTTCCTTCGCAAGCGCAAGCCCTTCGACGCTCTCTTCGTTCGCGCCGAAATCAAGCAGGAACAACAGCGGTTTTCTTCCGAACTGCGTTGCGCCCATGGCTTCGGTGTCGAAAACCGCTTCGCCCGAACCGTATACCGCCGAGTTGCATTGCTTGTTTTTCAGAAAGCCTTTCGGGAACGGCACGTTTTTTTCCCCGACGAACTTTTCAACCGAATTTTTCACGAGCACGCCGGCGCTTATGCCGTCGCAATCGTCGTTGAAGCGTATGAGCACGGGCGTAAGCTGCAGCAGCCTTCTGGCGATTGCTTCGGCCGCTTTTTCCAACGCCGGCGTGAATTTGCGCATGGCATCGTCGTCCACGAGCAGGCTTGCCGAATGCGGCTTCGCGTTTTTCTCCACGAACCCTTCTATCTTCCTTTCCAAGTCGGGGCTCTCGATTTTTTTGATGGATGAAGCGTTTTCCGCGTCCGCTTCAACCATGCTGCCGATTGCAAAATCGCTTTCACTTGACTCTTGCTTCACGCCGACCCACCCTTCTGGAGTCAACAGCGTATACGCGGGATTGGTCGACATGGTTTTTGCAACGATTTTTCCCCTGATCACTTTAATCACGCTAAACGGCTTATGCACCCGAGCTTATTTTATGTAGAAATGGCAGAAACCGTTTGGTTAACCGAGCGCCATTTCTACAGCTATAGAATTCGGCATTTGACTATAACAATAGCATCCGAATTCTATATTATTGCTCGCTTCCTTTTCGTTTCATGGAACCATCAGTGCGCATCAAGGAAGGCGAAACCGAGCTTTGCGTTTCGAAACTCAGTTTTTCCAACCCCCATCGCAGCGTAGTTTTCTTCAACCCGCGCATGGCTTTCTCCCGCAGCGTAGGCTCGCTTGCCATTGCAGTGTTGAAGCCGAAAAGCATGCTCGACGGGCTTTGCTCCACGGGCGCGCGGGGCATACGCTATGCAACGGAAAATCCTTCGATAAAAAAACTCGTGCTTGTCGACGCCAATCCGCTGGCGTTTCCATACATTCGAAAAAACGTTTTGTTGAACAGGCTTTCCGCAAAAACGAAAGCGTTTTGCCAGGATTTCAACGACTATTGCTTCGCCAACGAAAACTCTTTCGACTTTGCCGAAATAGACCCGTTCGGCACTCCCGCGCCTTTCATAGAGTCGACGCTGCTGGCGTTGAAAAAGCCGGGCACGCTGAGCTTCACTTCCACTGATTTGGCGAACGTTGTTAAGAAAAACGCGCCGACGCTGCGAGATTACGGCGCAAAGCCGTTGTACTGCGATTTCTCCCACGAGACGGCCTTGCGCATTCTCCTCGGCTTTGCCGTGCGCAAAGCGGCGGAAATGAGCTTGCGCGTTACGCCTTTGCTGTGCTTTTTCGAAGGGTATCACGTGAAAATCATCGCGCGCGTGGAAAAGAAAAAGCCCGACCCGAAGAAAATCGGCTTTGTTTCGTACTGCGACCGTTGCCTCCGACGTTTTGAAGGAAAAAAAGCGAAGTGCAAGTGCGGCAACCGCCTGCTTTACGGCGGGCCGTTGTGGCTTGACGCGTATTGCGACAAGAAGTTTTTGCGTTCGCTCGCCTCGCTCAACGAAAAAAGGGGTTATGCGGAGAAAGGGCATATAGCGAAAATGCTTTGGTTGCTTGCGCGCGAGCAGGATTTTCCGCCGTGGTTTTACGACGTGCACTATTTCGCCGACCATTACGGGCTTGCAGCGAGAAAGAAAATGGCGTCGATTATAGCGGAGTTGCGCGGCGCGGGCTTCAAGGCCGAGCGCACGCATTTCACCCCGACCGGAGTCAAGACTGACGCGGGAATAAAGGAATTGAAAAAAATCCTTTCAGCTTAATAGCGAAAAGCGGAAATACTTGAACTTTTGCAGCTTTTCGCTAGTCGCAGAAGGCAGAAAAAGTTCCAATATTTTTGCCTTCTGCTATAAGGCGCGCTTAAATGCTTACCTTAAGCTGCAAAGCGCGCTTGAGTTCGCGGTAGCGGTTGCGGATGGTTACTTCCGTAACTCCCGCAACGTCGGCCACTTCCTTCTGCGTTCTCCGCTCGCCCGTCAGGACGGAGGCAATGTATACTGCAGCTGCAGCGACTCCCATCGGCCCCCTTCCGCTTATCAAGCCCTTTTGCATGGCTTGCTCCAGGATTTCCTGCGACTTCTTTTGCGTCGCGCCGCTCAACTTCAGCGCGGTTACGAAGCGCGTGATGTAGAACTGCGGGTTGGTCAAAGGAATCTTCAAGCCCAATTCCTGGGTAATCAGGCGGTACGTGCGCCCGATTTCCTTCTTCGGAATTTCAGCCACTGCAGAAATCTCGTCGAGGGTTCTCGGAATCCCGTACTTGCGGCATATGGCGTAAATGACTGCGGAAACCACGCTTTCGATTTGCCTTCCGCGGATCAATCCTTTCTCAACGCACTTGCGGTACAACAGCGCCGAGCTTTCGCGGATTATTTCCGGCAAGCCCAAATGGGAAGCCACGCGGTTCAATTCGGTCAAAGCAATGGCGAGATTGCGTTCGATGCTGTTTGAAATGGAAGCGCGCTTATGCCATTTTCGCATTCGGTAGAGCTGCGCCTGCTGCGCCGGGGCGATTTTGCCTCCGCGTGTGTCGCGGTTGTACTGGTCGATTTCAGTCACAAGCCCGCGGTTGGGGTTCATGTATTTCAAGGGAGCGCCTGCGCGAGCGCGCGAGGCTCTTTGTTCTGCGTCGAACGCGCGCCATTCAGGCCCTTCCTGGACCATGTTTTCTTCGATGACGAGCCCGCAGTTTATGCAGACCGTTTCCCCTCTTTCGGAATTGACCTTGAGCTTTTTGCTTGCGCAATCAGGACACTTCATTCTTTTTTCACCTTTTGCTTTCCAAAACGCCTTCCGCCGGAATTTCGGCGGAAGGTTTTGCGAGTATGAACGGTTTTTTGACGCTTGCAATCACGTCCACCACTGTCGCCGCTTTCTTTCCCTGGAACGACAAGCGCTTGCCTTCCAGGCTTGCGGCATCCCCTTCCTCTAACGGGGAAAGGAGGAGATTGCCTTTCGCGGTTTTTTTCAAAACCTTGAGCTTCATTTTCTCTAGCCTTTTACCAAAACTGCGTTTGCGATTCCGTCTTGCCCCGGGCGGCTTGTAATGCGGGCTTTTCCTGCCTCGGTTTCCACGATCGCGCCTTTGGTGATGATGTTTTCGCGTGCGTAATGGCGGTTTGCAGGATTTTCCAGGACGTTCTTGATGCGAGTTTTCTTGGTCTTTCCGTCGACGACGAGGTTTGCATACGCTAATTTCACTGCCGCGACTTTCCGCCCCCCGCCGATTATCTTGAATCCCTTTCTTTCTTCCTTTTCGTTTTGGCTCAAGTGCGAACGGGAAAAGAACCCGCCGTAATTCGCAAGAGTCTTGTCCCTGTTCCTCCGCTTTAGCCCGCCGCTGCCGGAAGCTTTCGTTCTCGAGTGCTTGTGATATTGGACCATTGAAAAACCGACCTCTTTGTTCTTGTTGCGAGTCACATCGGCTTTGCTGGTTTCAGAAAGCGTTTGCGCCGCGTCAAGAAATAGTAATAAATACTCCTTCGCTCGCCGATTTATAAGCTTTGCCTTTGTCTCCCTTTCTGCAACCTTTTTATATGCCTTTTCCGTGATTGCTGCATTAAAAACAGAGGGTGATGGGATTTGGTATTGGATGTGTTGTATTCCAGGCTTATCATGGCGTTGGGGTCTGCATTTACGAATTTCCTTTTCGGGCTTCTCGACATTCTAATCTTAATAGTGTTTCTGGGCATAGGCTGGATAGTGGCCATGTTCCTCATCTCGCTTTTGCACCACTTTCTCGCGCAAGTGGGCATAGAAAAGGAGTTGAAGAAGCGCGGCTTGCACGACGCGCTGTTGGGCTTTTCGCTCACCGACGTCTTGAGCAAAATCCTCAAGCTCTTGACGCTGGCCGTGTTTTTGGGAATTGCGGCTGAAATAACCAGCCTGGTTTTCCTGGGCGAATTGGTGCGCTGGTTCGTCGGATACGTGCCCATGTTCGTGCAGGGCGTTGCAATCCTAGTCATCGCATTGCTCGCAGGCGACTATCTTACGGACATGGTCAAACGCTCTAGCATTCCCTTCCGCAATCTCGTGGGCTGGGTTGTCGAGGCGTTTATAGTCTATACCGCGGTAGTCATCGCATTGCCCTTGTTCCTTCCCAACGCAGACGCTAGCTTGCTGCGCACCGCGTTCCTGCTGCTGCTCGGTTCCTTGTCCCTTGCATTCGGCCTGGGCTTGGCAATAGCAATCGGCTTGGGAATGAAGGACACTATTTCGAGAGTCGCGAAAAAGAAGGAAGGCGACTTGGAAAAACTCGTCTAGAGTTTTTCCCCTTTCATTTTTTTCTTTCCCGTTTTTTTCTTTTTTTCAGCTTCTTTTCGTTTTTCCTAATTGGCTTGCGAGCATTTCCAATTCTTTCTTCAGCTTCGCGCTTTCTTCAGTTTCGCTTTCGAACAGAACGTTGCTTATCCTGCGCACGCCTATCCACGAGCCTTTCTTTTGCCACGGGCTTCCGGTTTGGCTCCATTTTTTCAGTTCTACCCCCGCCACATCCTGCCTTTTCGGCTTGTTTCCCAAGCTCCAGAGCGACGCCGTATAAACCGTTTTAAATGCGGTTTTGAGTATGCGCTTCATTTTTCCAAGAGTCTTGCCGCTCTGGGATGTGTCGTCCAAAACAAGCACGTGGTGGCCTGGATTGGCTGAAGCACGGGTGAACACCGGGTGCCCGAGCACGGCGGGAGAAAGGAGCGTGCGCGATGGCACTTGGTATGGGTCGAAGAAAAAGATTTCCGGCGGTGTTTCGCCCGGATGCATGGCTTTCCACGCTTTTTCGAAAAGAAACGCGGCAGGCCTGCCGGCACTTTCTACGGCAACGACCACTTTAACGTCATTTTGTTTCGCAAATTGCACGACTCTAGCAACGGCGTTTTTGAGGCCGTTCCTTTCGCCGGGATTGCGCAAAAGTTCGTATCTCATGAATTATTTTTTGCCCTCCGTTCGCTTAAGCTTTTTGTTTTCATGCTTCCGGCGGCAATTGCGGCTAGAACTCCCCCAATTTCGCCTGCCCTGCGGGCGCGTGGTTTTTCTTGATGGTGCTCCACTCTTGGCGCAAGTGCTTCTGCACTTCCAGCCTGTCAAAGTTTTTCTTGAGAAAAGCGACGGTGCGCGGGTCGTGCGTATAGCCGCTTCCGAAATCCCCGATTTCCTTGTGCAAGCGCTCGATCTGGTTGTCCCTCAGCACTTTCCCGATTACGGACGCGGCGGAAACGACTGGATAGTTGACGTCGGCCTTGTTTTCGCACACGAATTCGATTTCGTGGTCGAAAAACTTGCGGATGCGGCGTTCGAAAGTGCGCGGGTCGGGGTCGGGCGAGTCGACGAAAACCTTTTTCGGCCTCTCGCGCAACAGCGACAAAGCTTCCGCCACCATGGCCGCTTCCATTGTGTTGAGCGAGACTTTCCTGCGCATGAGCAGCGTGATTTTCTCGGCGCTGTACTCTACAACTGCATAGTCGCCCATCTTGATCAGTTTCGGGTAGAGTTTTTCGCGCGCTTCGGGCGAAAGCATTTTTGAATCTTTCACGCCGAGCTTGCGCAATTCGCCTTCCTTGGAGTCGTCGATTGCAAACGCGCATATGAACATCCCGCCGAATACGCACCCTCTTCCGCAATCGTCAGCGCCAGCCACCAGCATTCCCAAAAACCCCTTGAAAAGCAATTAATAAAACTAAACCAAACCAAGTATTAAATTGGCCTTGGGATGGGGTCATGGTATAGTGGCATTACGGCAGGCTCCAGTATACTTGGTTTTGCGAGGTTGGTGGCGAAGGCGGTTGCACGGCAACTGCAGTTTGCCTTCCGCCTGTGAGCGTTTTGAGACTGGAGATCTGAATTCGCGAAAGCGAAGATGACGTGAAAAGTTGCCTCCTCCAGTGAAAAGGAAGAGGAGTAGAGTGTTTGCAGAACAAGTTCTGCGACATCTAGAGAAACCTGCAAATCGGAGTTCGATTCTCCGTGACCCCACCTTTTTTCCCTTTTCGCGCTTTCGGAATGAACGCCGAAAACGCTACCTTTAAATAGTCCCAACTGCAGGGTAGTAACGATTAAGGGGTGGGTATTGTGAAGAGACTGCCTTTATTTGTTGTTTTCCTTGTCGCATTCGCAGGGCTGGTTAGCTTTGCCAACGCGGTTCCGCCCGAAGTGTGCGGTCCGAACGGATATTACGATTATTTGATTGACGACTGCAGGTTTGCAAGCGAACCTTCCACTCCGGTTTATTGCAACGGCCCTTCAAGCAAATACCATTCCACTTGCGTGGGCAGCAATTACTACGGCTATGATTCTTACTCGTATTATTGGAACGGTTACATCCGCGGCCAGCCTTACGGCGGGCAAATCTGCGAGGCGCAGATAACTTACAACGACCCCCGGTGCACGGCCAGTTCGACGTACACCCCGCCCAGCGGCGGTGAAGGAGGCTACGGAGGAGGCGACACTTACGAGTATTCCTCGTATTACTACAATTACAACAGCTACAACTACAACTCGTATTCGGGTTATTGCGGAAACAATTATTGCGAGTACGGCGAAAACGCGTTCAACTGCCCGTTCGACTGCTACAATCCGTTCGGCAGCCACTACTATTCTTCGTGCAATTTGTATTCCTACCCGACCACGGTTTACGCCGGCGGGTCGAGCGACATTCAAGTCCAGTTTACCGACTTGTTCTCTCCTACAGGGCCAATCGCAGTTAATTGCGGCAATGGAAATGTAGCTTATGCCTACAACGCTTACGGCTCTACCGGAACTGCGTACGCAAGATGCTTTTTCCCCTATGCTGGAACGTTCTACCAGACTGCTTACGCTGGCGGCATAGGCTGCACGCCTTCCTTAGTACGCGCGGTTTCAAGCGGTTTCGGAAGTGGCGGAAGCGGCGG
>JAGVWL010000007.1 GCA_018304285.1 Microcaldota archaeon | reverse complement strand
AGATTGAAAGTTTGAGTGGCAGCAGCAGCGCGCCTTCCCGTCTTTCGACAGTACCAACAACGCCGTAAGAGGTCTTAACTATCCAGGTTCGGAATGGGACTGGGTGTGCCACCTCCCCTATGGCCGCTGACCGAACTAATCTTGTTTTCAGCCTTTTTTAAACATTCTCTTATAAGAAGAAACTATTTTTTCCAACCGTTTTTGCTTGCTTTTCGACTTAAAGCCCACTTTCCTCTGGAATCGTATAAAGTTAGTTCCCCACGGTTTTCCTCCCGTAATATCCACGTAGTAGATCTTAGTTTTGTATCCTTTTTTGACATAATATAAGATTTTATTCGTGGTAATGCCTAGCTCTTCCAACACTTCTTTTACTCCGGCGATTAGTTTCCTTGATTTCGATGTTATCGAAATTTTCCTCTTTAAGTCTCCTGTTTTTGAGTGTCGAATTAGGGTGGGGCTTCCCTCATCATCGAATAACGCGCGCAAGAATTCGCATCGTTCCTTTTCTGTTCCTTCGAGTATGGCTTGCGGTATAGCGACATCTTTACTTCTGAATGAGGGTAAAAATTCAAGCAGTTTTCGTACTAATTTGCGTCTATAAACAAACCTGAAGTTCGTTTTCGAGTTGGTCGTGCCTTTTCCAAAATGGACCGGGCCAAAAACCGTTTGTACGTCTTGCTCGAATTCTTCAATCAAGTCTTGATTTTGGTTGGTATAGCCGAAATATTTTTGAGAGACGCAACCGTCTCCAATGCATTTTGCAAGAAGGCGGGCTCTAGCTTCCAAAATGTCCCTATTCATGAATTCAGCACGAAAACCCAGTTTTTAAACAAAACTAGAGTGGCTTTCCAGTGCTAAATGCCCCTCAGGAGCCAAAGAAGGTGTTTTCTTATCATTATGATCAGCACGGCCAAGAATACTACTAACACGAGTGCAAGATATTTTATTCCAAGTCCGGGAAACAGCTGATCTAGCATGCCTACTATTTGCACTGCGCCCATAGTGAAAATAGCCAGTGCTAAGAGAAAATCTGCTTTTGCGAGTCTGATTATTTCAGAATCTTTAGGCATAACTTCACTTGTTGAACCGTCGGTGCAACCGTCTTTACGGCCGCTGTTTCATGAACTTGCGCAGCAACCCGACCGCGGCCTTGATGCTCTTGGCAATCTGTTTTTCGCTCTTTGCGCCGCTGCAAATAACTTTCCCGTTCTTGAACAGGAGCAGCGTGGTGCCTATGTCCTTCAGGCGCATGATGGCGCCGGGAAACTGTTCCGGCTCGTATTCGACGTTGTCGACTTCCATCGCGATGTTGAACAAATCCAATTCGACGTTGAGATTTGCGCTTGCGACGATGTTCTCGACTTTGAAGCTTTCGTCTATCTTGATTCGCTTTATGCTGACTTTCTTCGCCACAACAACCACCTTTTTTGGATGCTTCAAAAATCCAAGTGTTTAAAAACCTTTTAAAAGCTTTTTGCACGAGGGGGTTAAAAAGCCTTATATTTGCTGGTTTTCAAAAGGTTTTGGTCGAGTGGGGGCAAAGGGAGTTGCCTTTTTCCTTACTCGCGGGTTTCATTTTTGCAACGGAGGTCTGGAGTCAATGAAGAGGTCGCATGGCGGTAATTCGAAGAGCAGCAGGAATGTTTCTGCCCGGAAAACCCCGGTAAACAGGTCGCTGGCGGACTTCGAAATAGGGTCGAGAGTGAGGCTTTTCTTCAACCCGTCGTTTTTGGCTGGTCGCATTAGTGCACTTCGCTTCAACCACAAGATCGGCGTGGTCCGGGCAAAGCGCGGCGCGGCGAGCTTTGAAGTGGAGTTCATGGACGGCCACAAGAAGAAAATGCTTATCGTGACGAACGTGCATTTGAAGGCCGTTTAGTTTGTTTCGTTAGCAAAAAGAAAAAAAAGGGTGTTTTGGAATGAAAGTGGTTTCTGAAAAAGTTTTGCTTTATCCTGAGGCGCTCGAGTTGCTCGAGGAACGCAAGAAAGCTGGTGAACTGGGTTACGAACAGCAGAATGCGCTGGAGTATTTGAAGTCTTTCAACGCCGGCATTTCGGCTAAGGACGCGCGGAAGCTTTTGGAAGAGCTGAAGGAAGCCGGTTTGAACGAAAAGCAGGCAGTCATGGTTTGCGACCTCATGCCCAAGCGCGAGGATTTGCTGCAGGTCGTGCTTACAGCTGACAAGAGCGAAGTTTCCGAGGACAAGGTCAAGGACGTCTTGAAAATAGTGAAGAAGTATTAAAGTTTGGCCGGTAGAGAAAAGGTGTTTTCGGGTGTTCAAGAAAGAGGATTTCGCGGTAGTGCTAGACTTCTTGCCGCACGGCAAGGCCGGCGAGGCGAAGCAGGAGCCGGTAGTGCAGTGCGTGGGAGAGCTTTTCTTCACCCTTCTTGAATGCGTGGCAAAGCCCGGCATCGCAATCGATGTGGACGAAAAGATTTACATAGGCCGGGAGCAGAGGGAAAAGATAGACCACATCCGCGGCCGCATTGCTTACGCCGATTTGACCACTTCCGCACAGCGCCAGCTTGATTCCGTAGTGCGAAGCGTGGTGCAGGCGCGCGAGAAGGAATTCGTGGAATTCGTCAACAGGGCAGGACCCATCAACATCCGTTCCCATGCGTTAGAGCATTTGCCTTCGGTCGGGAAAAAGCACTTGCAGAACATTCTCGACGAGCGCGAGAGGCAGAAGTTCGAGTCTTTCGAAGACATTCACAAGCGCGTGGCGCACTTAGGCAATCCGCTCGAGATTTTCGTGCAGAGGATCATGCTTGAAATCCAGGGCAAGGAAAAGTATTACTTGTTCGTGAAAATGCCGCGTGACGACAGGCGTTGGTAATGCCGCGCTGGAGCCAGGTTTTCCTTTTCGACCGCACTGCTATTAACAGGATAGCGTCCGCCATTCCCATTTCCGGGAAAACGGTTTTGGAAATCGGTGCAGGAGAGGGCGTGCTTACTGCCGCGTTGGCGAAGAACGCGGGGGCGAGGGGGAAGGTCGTTGCTCTGGAAATAGACCGTTCGCTTTCAGGGAAAATGGAAAAGCGGCTGCACGGCGTAAAAAACGTCGAGGTGAATTTCGTCGACGCGGTGAAATTCGATTTCGGCGGGTTCAAGATAATTTTCGGCAATCTGCCTTACCATCTTTCGTCGAAAATACTCTTCAAGATCATCGACTCGAATTTCTCGAGGGCGGTCGTCTGCCTGCAAAAGGAGTTTGCGGAGAGGCTCGTAGCCAAGCCTGGGGGAAGGGAGTATTCGCGGCTGAGCGTAGCTGCGCAAAACGCGTGCGACGTCAAGATTCTTTTCGAAATACCGCGTTTTTGCTTCGTGCCGATCCCGCGCGTAGATTCGGCCGTTGTTTTGCTCGAAGCCAAGCCTTCCAAAGGCCGCCTTCGCTTGAATCAAGCGTTGGTCGCCGCGTTGTTCCAGCACAAGAACCAGTCGATACGCAAGGCTTTGATGCATTCGCGGAAAGCGCTGGGAGTGGACAAAAAGATTTTGCTTTCGTTGTGCGAAAGCATGCCTTTGAGGGAAAAGCGGGCGAGGCATCTTTCGCTCGATGATTTTGCCGCGTTGTCCGAATGGTTCGAGTCTTCTATCCTTGCGAACCGGTGAATGTTACTGTGGAGGTTTTCTCTCCCGCACCTTCGCCGGTGGGAACAGTAATTCTAATGGATATGTTGGCGTAGTCGTTTCCGTCGGTGAAGCCTAGCATGCATAGTGCGGCTGACGCCGAGCCTAAAGGCATGATGTTCCACCCGTTTTGTACCGTAGCGCAAGTTTCTGGCATGGACGTGTTGCCCGTTGCGTTCGTGACGTTGTACGTGTAGTTGGCGGCAGCGCCTGCCGTGGAACTCCATAATGCTGTAGCGGCTATGGTTACGTTCACGTTCACGCTTCCGTCGTTGCGCAGGAGGAATGCGCTGGCGTTGGACCAATTGCCATCGCCCGCGCCGTTGTAGGTTACGCCCACCTGCACCGCCCCGAAGTTCACGAGAAAGCTCTGCAGGAAAATGTCCGTTCCCCCTGACACCTCGGCGCTGACCGTGCCCGTGGGGTTGGAAACCAATCCCGTGGGCCTAAACCCTGTTTTGAAAAGAATGAGCAAGCTTCCCAGCATGAGCGCGGCGACTGTTATCGTGAAAAGTACGATGGCGAGCTTGTTGTTGTCCATGTGGAAAAAATCTTGCTTTCTTTTGCTTTTATACTGAACGGGAGAATTGATAAGTTTAGGCTTTACTTTCCGTAACCCCGAAAGTTTTTGCCCGGCGGTTTCTCGTCAGTTGACCAGGGTCATGGAAACGTAAAATGATTTTTCCAAGTCTTTTTCCTTGATTGTAATGACCATCTGTTTTTCTCCGGGCTGCAGCCCTTCGGCGTTGATGGTTGCCTTGAACGGCTGGCTTTCGGACGGCTTGAGGGCCGTGGGGCAGCTCATGGTCACGAAGCTCTGGTCCGAGGCGCACGTTATTTCCGTGAGCGTGAGCGAACCGCTGTTTTCTATGGTGTAATCGCGCACCGTGGTGTTGGAATCGCTTTGGTTTAGCGTGAACTCCTCGTCTCCGGGGCTGAACGTCCATCCCTTCTGGAATTCGTGGTTGATGTCCACGACCACGGTCGTAGCGCAGGAAATGCCGTCGCCTTCAGCGCTTATCGTCTGAATCTTCTTTTCGGTCACGAACGAATAGCTGCAGCTTGCGATGTAGAATTCCCCGTGCTTTTCCGCAACGACCGGTTCGTCTTGCGCGGTGCATTTTATTTTCACTTCGGCGGGCTGGGCGTTGAAGAACCGCGCTGACGCTACCGACCGGTAAGGGCCGGGCGCGTCTTCAGGGTTGGCGGAAACAGTGCACTCGCCTTGCGGTTGTGGTGAGGTTGTAGCATTCGCTTGAGTCAAATTTTCGTCTGGAGTGGGTTCGGGCGTAGGCTGCGCAGTTTCGTTAGTGGCATTTGCTTCGCTGGCGTTTGCTTGGACTGTTGCGTTGGGCGATGCGGATAGCGCTGGGGATAGCGTTGGCAGCGCGCGTTCTTGCCTTTGTTCGATGGGCTTTTCCTGGAATATGCAGCCTGCTAGGTAGAATGCAAGGGCGAACAGCACGAGCGCTTTCGCGAAAAGCCTCATTCGGTTATCGTGATCGTCCTCGAACACGTTGCACCACCGGCGGTGATAGTAATGGTATAGCTTCTGGTTGTAGAGTAGATGCAAGATTTAGTCAGGTACGCTGCCCCGCTTGTCGAATGCAGGATGTCCATCGTGTTGCCGGTTTCGGCGAAATCGCATTTTACCAAAGCGGTTTTGATGGAATCGGGCAAGTCTAGGAAGCTGACCAGGATTTGCACCGGAGACGTTTTTGAAAACGAATCGCGGTTTTGCGGGGTTGCAATGCTGCAGCTGCCGCCTTGTTCAACTGTCGGCGAAGGCGTGGGCGTTGCAGTGGTTCCGGGTGTGGCGCTTGCCGTGGCGGTAGGCCTCGGCGTAGCCGTGGCTGAAGAGGTTGCAGCGGGGGTGCTCGTGCCGACAGCGAGGCCCGAAGCGGGCGCTTGCGCTTGGCTCAACTGCTTTTCCTGCAGGCATCCCGCAAGCAGGAATGAAAATGCTAACGCCAGTACGATTGCGATGCGCTTGTCCACGAGTTTAAATTAAGGAGTTCCGGTTTAAAAAACCAGCGTCCGCTTTTCGCTTTTTCAAGAGCCCTTTCAAGAAATAATGCTGACCGTGACTGTAACCGTTTTCTGCAGGTCTTTCTCCATGACCGTCAAAACCACGTTTTGCACGCCGTCGGGCTGGCCCGAAACGCTGAACGTGGCGTTGAACGGCGCGCTTGAGCCGGGCGCTATTTTCGGCGGGCACAGGAGCGTCGCGAAGTTCTTGTCCGCGGTGCAGGTGAACGTGTTGAGTTCGAGCGTGCCCGCGTTTTGTATCGTGTAATTGCGGGTTGTGGAATTGGAAACGCTCTTGTTCATGGTGAAAGACTCGTCTCCCGGAGAGAAGCTCCAGGATTTCGTGAAATCAGTGTTCGTTTCCACCACGACGAGCGTTTCGCACGAAACGCCTTCCGCGCTTGCGCTGGCAGTTTCGATTTTGCGCGTTTGCACGCTGGCATAATCGCAAGTCCTGAAGAACTGCGCGCCTTCCTTCTTCTCCCCGTTCACGCCCGAATCGGTCTGGGTGCATTTTATCGTCGCATTGGCCGGGTCGATATTGAAGAACCTCGCTGAAACTCCTGCCTTGAAAGGCCCTTGCGCGTCATTGGGATTGACCGTAATAGTGCATTCGGGGTTTGCCTCGGGAGAAGGCGTTGGCGTGGGAGTGGGTGAAACTCTTATCGTAGGCGAAGGCAGTGCGCTTGGGGCGAGCGTAGGCGTGGGTGTGGCAGTCGCAGTCGGAGTTTTTTCCACCGGCGTTTGCTGGGTGATGCATCCGGCGAGCGTCAAGGCAAGCGCGAGCAACACCAGCGCAAGCAAAATCTTTGTTTTCATGCTTTTCCTTCCTTATGCAGAAATGCAATGCATTTCTGCAGCTATAGAAGTCGGCAAATAAAACCCACGCCTTTAGGTGCGGGATGGCCGACTTCTATATTATTTCCTAGAGAAAACTTTTATTAAAATGCTTTCAGTCCCCAGGGCAGCTTGACTGCCGACGCGATGGCGTTTAATGCGCCCGAAAGCCAGTCGAAAATGGTTTTGCTCAGCTCTTGCGCGGTGACGAGGCCGGTGACCGGCGCTGGAGCTGCGGCAGGTTGCGATGGCGAAAGCAAACCGCTTTCGTTAGTTAGCGTGGGTGTGAGTGTCGGCGAAGGCGTTGGCGAGGGTGAAGGGCTTGCGGCAATAACGTATGCGCCCACCTGCCCGGTGATCGCAAAAGCAGTTTGCGCAGCAAGCATTGCTGCAAGCAGGAAATGGAAAACTTTCATGGTAATAATTGCGCGCGCCCGCGTTTTAAGCTTTCATCCTTCGGCGCGCACGGTTTTTCCGTCTTGCGTTTTCGCTTCCAGGCGCGCGGGCTTGAGTTTTTCGTGGCATTCGAATTGTACGCTTGCAATCGCGTTTTCGCGCATTTCGCCCAAATTCCATTCCAGCAAGTCGCCCGTGACCGTTTCCCTTACTTTTGGAATAGGGGAAAACGCGCGTGCGGAGTTTTCCGGAACCATTTGCGCAAGCCTGGCGCTTTCAAGGCGCAGGCTGCTTTTGACTTCCAACGTCACTCTCCCGCTTTCGGAAGTTTTCCGCGCGATGGAAATCCGCTTGCGCAAGAGCTTGTAGTGCCATGCAATGGCGAGTGAAGCGGCAAGCATTGCCGCGGGGAGGGCATACTGGAAATCGTTTCGGGCGGCTGCAAGGGCGGTAATGCTGCCCGGCTTGCGCGAGGGCGTTGTGCTTGCGGAGTTAGGAATGCTTTCGCCAACGTCCGCATAGGTTCTTTTTGGTTCGGCCGCAAGCGAGGGTGCTGCAGTTGGCGAGATTGTTGCATAGGGCGCAGGAGATGCTGTCGGAGCCACCGAAGGAAGCGTGTTTTCCGGCGTTTCTTGCTGCGTGCAATTTTCCCCAATGCAGTTTTCTCCGCATCCGCCGTCCGTGCAGTTCGTTTGCACTGTTTCCAGCGTGCCCGAAACTGCGATTTCGGCCGTTCCCTCCGGGAGAAATGCAAGCGTGAAAAACACCCTCCCGCTGCTATGGTTGAGCGATTGGATTTCCAGGCTGGCGTTGCCGCTCGTTGCAATTGCAATTATTCCGGCGAGATTCTGCGGAATCGCCGTTTCAAAGGAAACGTTGTAAAACGCGAGCAGCGCGTTTTCCACGAGGATTGTTTTGTTGTAATAGTGTGCGTTTTGTTCTTCCGACTCGCTTTCGTAAATGCCGTCGCCTTCGGCTTGGACCGTCGCATAGAATTCCCCTCCTGCAGCCAAAAACGGGATTTCGATTTCGGACGGCGTGCAGGAAAGGTTTTGGGGGCACGCCGTGGCCGCATGAATCCTGCCGTAATCGTGCAGCGAGGGGTTTGCGAATTCCTGCGTTCCCGACAAAAACTGTCTTGCCGAAGTGCTTTGCTCTTCGTGATTTTGAACCCACCTGGTTTCGTTCAAAACCACTGCCGGCGTTAAGTAAGAAAGCGTTTGGTTTCCTGCGGCTAGATTGCATTCCCACGCGAGCGTGTTTGAATTGTTTTGGAATGCAATCGTGCTATTGGCAGAATCGCGTATTTCCGCGCGCAGTGCGTCTTGCGGCAGGGCGTAAGCGCAATTCCTCGTGCCGCTTCCCGAAATTCCGGCGCGCCATTCCACATCCGCGCCCGCGAGCGCATCTTGCTGTACCGGCGGCGTGTAGTAGGCGTGTTTGATGTTCACGCTTACAACCGCCGCTTCCCCGTATTGCCTTCCGTCGAACGCCTTGACCGAAACGAATGCGCTTCCTTCTTCCAGCCCGCCTGCGCCGTTCCACTCGTTTTCACAGCATTCTGCGGCCGTGATGTTTTGCCACGATAGCGAGTCGGAGGAATACTGCAAAAAATAGGAAAGCGTGTCGTTGTCGGGGTCTTGCGCCGCGCTCCAGGAAATGCGCACGCCCTCGTCGAGCGTTTGGTTTTGCGCCGGGGAAAGGATTTGCGGCGCGGACGGGGGCGAGTTGAGCGGCTCGTAGTCTATTTCGAACGCGATGTCGTTCAAATAATGTTCGACGTCCGCCTTCCTGTTGAGCACTCCTATCACCACGCGCCCGTCCTGCTGTATGAAATTGCCTTGCAGCGTTCCGCTTGCGCCGGTATTCGGGCCGGTATTGCCTATGCTGTATGCTGTCTCGTAATTGCCGTCCGCTTTTTTCGCCACGAAGTCCTTGAAGCCCGTGCTGCACGATTGGATTGAAATGCGGGTGGTTCGGATGGAATCGTTGAATTGGTAGTAAAACTCAGCCCCTCCCCCCAGCTGCGAGACGAAAGACCAGAACGTGCTTCCGGTCCCGCAGTCGCCCACGCTTCTGTCTATGGCATTCGCAGGCGTGGTGCCGTGCCTGTTTTGCGCGCCGGAATAGAATTCCGTCGGATGGAGAAAGCCCGTGCTTCCGGCTAGGGCGAAGCTTGAGAGCAGAAAAAGCAAAAAGATTTTTTTCAACCGGGTTTTTCAAACTCCGGGGTTCCTTCACTGGCAAGAGGTTTTGTAGACCGTCCTGCCGTCTTGGCTATAAACGATTTCCGCGTTTTCTCTTAAAAACGTTTCATTCACCGTCGCGTGCCTCCCGCCGTAGCCTTCCAGGTAGATGTAGCCGATTTTGTTTTTCTTTACAAGCGGGCAATCGCCCGCGAGCATGGCGTTGTTTTCACGCAGCTGGCTTGCGTAATCGATGCCGTGCGTTTGCATCCACTCCAAATCCCCCAAAAATACTTTGCGGCCGGCAATTGCGAAAACGCAAGTGTGCTGCCCGTCGGTGAGGAACAGCGCGTTTTGGGGCGTGTTTTCCTCAATCCATGCGCATGTTTTCATGTCGAAAGAATCGTAAATCGTGGAGTTTGAATTGGCCGCGACTGTGGCTATGCTGAAAATGCCGGTCAAGACCATGGCGATGAAAATCGCGGTTGCGAATGCCGGGTGGGTTTTTTCGGAGATTTTTTTCAGTCCCAGCGCCGAAAGGATGGCGAGGACTGCGAAAAAGAAGAGGAAGAGTTTCACGTTGTCCCATGCGAAGGGCGCGAAAATGAAAACGTTGCCTATGATGAAGAGGGGGGCGGACGCGATGAACATCCTCTTCATTTTGTCGCTTGCGTAATGATAGCCGATTGCGCCCACCGCAATATACAAGCCGAGGTTTTGCAGCCAAAAGACCGCGATTGAAACGGCGTCTTGCGAGGGCGCAAGCCAGCCTAAGCGGAGGAATACCGACGGGCCTTCGCGCGTTGCCAGATAATACGCCATCTGGGGGATGGAGAGGGCGAGCGCAACTGCGAATGGTTTTCGCGCTTTTTTCTCCCACCACGCGTGCGCGCCGAGAAGCACTATGCCCGCAAGGAACGCGAAAAAGTTGAACAGGGGCAGCAGGCCGATTATCGCGGCTTTTTCGAATTCCCCTTCCAGGATTTTTTTCACGGCAATGAGGAGCACTGCGAATCCTATGATGTAGGGAGTAACGAGCAAGTGGGCGCTGAGGAAATTGAGGAAGGGGAATGCCGTCTGCTTCAGGTCGGTGAATTCCGCGTGTTGCATTATGCTTTGGATGTTGAGCGCGTTGTTCTGCAGCATTTCCAGGAACGAAAGGTTTCCGTTCAGCAGGACGAGTGCGATTGCGGCGTAGGCGAAAAGCTTGTTTTTCGATTCTTTCGGGAACGCTGTTTTGGCGAGCATGAACAAAAGCAGGGTTACCGCGATTCCGGCGAGGCTGTTGGCTGTTATTACCGCGTATTGCAGTGAAAACCCGCCGATGGCGAGCGTAGCGGTGAACAAGTGCATGAAGTAGTAATACGAAAGGAGGCGGCCGGAGAAAAGGGGGTGTTCGGGCGGAAAATTGCCGTTCGCAAGCGAAGAGATTACGCTTTTGTGAAACCCAAAGTCGGTCGAATACCCTTCCACTGCGCCGCGCGCGTCGTAGTGGAACATTGCAAAGTTGATTGCGAGGAAGAACGCGAGCGAAATAATTGCGAGCGGAAGCATTTCGCGGTCCAAAAGGCCCGCGAATGTTTTCTCCCCCCGTTTCTCCTGCTTTTTTCCGTTAAGCCAAGCGAAAGCAAGCAGTATCGCGGTTGCTGCGCCGACGCTTGCCGCATTCAGCCCCAGGGCAAGCGAAAGCGCGAATACCGCCCACGTCGAGAAGACTATTGCAAGGGGAATCGCATAAGCGATCCTGTTTTGCGTGCCGAACTTCCTGCTTGCGGCGAGGCCCGCCGCACCGGCAGCAACCAAAAACGCTATTGCCAAGAGCATGAGTTGTGACCCTTTTTCCTGCTATTTCATTCTTTCAACGCGTTTTCCCAGTTTTCCTGCGCGTATGCGAACAACGCCATTTTCCTCTTCACTTCTTCCGGCGAGGGCGCGAAGCTTTTTTCGTCGAGCGAAAGCAGGAACGCGAATTCCTTTTCAAAGCCCAGTTCCCGCGCTTTTTCCAAAACCCCCTTCTGCCTTTGCTTGTACTGCAAGTAATCGAGGTTGAACGCCTTGAACGCGAGGGAAGCGTTGCGCGCAATCTTTTCCTCCAGCGTGTCCATGCTCAGCTCGTTTTCCTCGAAAGAATCTTTCACGCATAACGCTATCACGTTTCCCTTCAATTCGTTGTCGAGGTTTTCCAGCAGCGCATTCGCCCGCGGGCGCTTGTTATGAAAAACGGCAGGATTGCCTTCGCTGTTGAACGGCTCTTCGCCTACGAATTCGTGCGCGAGCGTGGCGTAAGTGCCGTCTTCAACGCGGTAGTCGGTCGGGAAAAAGCAGTATTGCCTTAGCGCTTCAAAATGTATTCCCGCGTTTCCGCCGACCATTCCCATTCCCCTCGGAACAGCGCTTGCCTCGGAAGGCATCCCTGCGAACAATTCCCACAGTTTTTCCTGGGCTTTTTCCTTCGCCATTTCCTTGTCGCCGTAAGCGCAGGCCGTTTCCACGAGTTCTTTTATCATCTGCTGCGCGCCGGCAGCGTGGCGCAAGTATTTCCCGACCACGATTTTCCTTCCTTCCGCGAAAAGCTTTTCGTACTGCGCGACGGGGTTTGCGCAAGGCGTGGTATCGTCGTCGAAAAACACTGCGTTCGCATTTTCCTTGAACGCGTAATACAGGCATATGTTGCGGTTGCCGCCGTAACGCCCTTGGAACAGCGGCTTGAATTCGTCCTTCGCTTTTTCCTTGAAGTCTTCTTCGGAAACGTGGATTGCGTTGAACTCTCTTGCGATGGCAGCGTTTTTTTCGTGCGTGGAGTGCGTGTCGAGGATGAGCACGCGCGTGTCCGCGGTGAAATTGGCGGAATGCGGGTAGAGCGAGAGCTCGAGGTTTTCGGGGCTGTTGGAAATGAAGCAAACGAGCGTCGCCATGAAAAAATAGCGTTGAAAGAAAAAGAAAAGGCTTTGCAGCCTTCTTTATCCTATCGCGATGCGAGCTTGACGTCTTCCGACGTTACAGTCTTCCGGCCGGCGTGCTTGGAGAACTGCACGGCTTTCTGCGAAATTTTGATTCCCGAGTCTTCGAGTATTTCCGCCAAAGCGGCGGCAGCGTCAGGCGAAACGCGGTCCGCGCCCGCCTTGCGTATTATACGTTCTACTGGAGCAACCGGTAATATAGCCATATGAAAGCCCACCCCTGAGTTGTTTTTGTCGTGTATGAATTGTTTACCCACCGTTGAGCGGAGTAGAAGAATATTTTGGAATGCTTAAAAAGATTGCGCTTCCGGTAATCGCTTTCCGTCATGCTTCTAAGGCAGTTTGCCTTTCGCTTTCGACACGAGCTTCGCCCATTGTTCCTGCGCTTGGAAAAAGCTGTCGATGGCTTTCCGGGTTTCGGCGGCCGAGGGGACGAAGTTTTTGGGCGAGAGTTCGTAAAACTCGTCGAAATCGCGCATTACGCCGAGTTCTTGCGCCGCGCCCAGCAAATCGGATGAAGTGTTTTTGTCGTGCACGTACGTGAAGCACACTTTCTTCCAGTACTCCTCCGCTTTTTCCGACGAAAGTTCAAGCGCTTCCTTTTCCCCGATGGCCTGCCTTCCGCCTGAAATCAATTCGCTTATGCACATCGCCACCACCCGCCCTTTCCCTTCCTGTTCGAGAGCATGTGAAAGCCTGTCTTGCGTTTTTTCCGAGTGGTAGTGGAATGCTATTGGGGGCTCGTCGGAAGTGTAGCCGTTGTACACTGAATTCCTTCCCGCGTAATGCTGCGCGAGAAGCTCGAAAGCCGGGATTTCGGAGTGGTATGCCGTTGGCATGAAGCAGTACTCCCGCACAGTTTCTGCGTTCACGCCCATGCACCCTCCAACGAGGCCTTTCTTCAGGTTGATGCTCGTGCTCTTCCTGCCGATTCCGCCGATGGTGGATGCCGAGAATGCGAGGGCGTCGTCCTTGGGTATGATGCCGTCAGCGTATTCCTTCAGCACGGCGCACAGTTCTACGAAAAGGCTTTGCGCGTCGTGCTCGTTGTGCCCCAGGTATTTTCCCGCCACGATTTTCTTTCCCTTGGTGAAAAACCCTTCGAACAATTCGACGCACTCGTTTTCGGGCGTGGTGTCGTCGTCGAAAAAAACGCAGTCTTCGTTCAGCACCGCTGAAACGTAGAGGGCGGCGTTGCGCGCTTTTCCATACCCTTCCCCGAAAGCTATGCTGCTTGTTTTCTCCAGCTGCGTTTGCTCCAGGTGGATTTTCTTTTTCGCCTTGGCTTTTTCAAACGCGCGCTTGTTTTCCGAATGGGTTCCGGCAGTGTCTACGACTACGAGCGTTTCGTGCTCGAACTGCTCTTTGAACGCGTCGAGCGCTGCTGCAAGGCTCTTCGGCTTGTTGGAAACGAAACAGACTGCGACCATGTTGAAAGCACGCTGTTATCGTTTGTGCTACACGTTTCAAATTAATAGGGGTTTCCTTTTTGAAACTCCCTTTTCGGCGCGTTGGCTTTGCCCGAGCTTTGTAGTTTATAGCAGAAGGCAAAATTATTTGAACTTTCTTCTTGCCTTCTGCGACTAGCGAAAAG
>JAGVWL010000057.1 GCA_018304285.1 Microcaldota archaeon | reverse complement strand
GCCTTTGAATCCGCTTGCGTTGACGCTCTGGCCTTCGATGATGGAAAGGTTTTGCGCCGAGGAATTCAAGTGCAGCGCCAGCGGCGCGGACGAGTTTTTGGAAACGTAGAGGGAAAAGCCGGGTGAGGCGGAAGCAAAAGCGCCGTCGAAAGCAGTGTAGCTAAAGCCGTATGTTCCCGCACCCAACCCGCTCAAGTTGTAATTCCACACTCCGTTCACGGCAGTCCCGTTCCACAACGCCATGGTGTAATTCGAGCCGTTGAAAGACAAGGTTACTCCCGCGGTCCCGTTGTCGTCGGTAAAATTGGCGTAAAAAGCGATGGCCAGGGGAGCGGCATATTCGCTTCCGTTCGTAAAGTTAAACTGCTGCCACTGGAACGAGGGGAACAACGGGGTGGAATTGATGTTTATGAAAAACAGGCCCGTGGCGTTGGCATTGCCGAGCGAATCGTTAGCCCACAAGCGCGCTGCCACCGTCCCGCCGCTTGAAACAGGAATCTGCACTGAAACGTTCGAGTGGGAATCGTTGGAAAAAGCAAAGGCGGACGGCGTTTGGTTTTGCATTGCGCCCGTCGCATTCCACTCCAGCCAGTATTGCGAGAGCGCCAAGTCGTCGAACCACCGTGCTGAAAATAAAATCCAATCCAAAACCGCGTTTTGCGCCGATGCATTCGAAGCGGCTTCAGTCGAATACGGCTTGCCATCGATTATCGAAACGTCGATCCAATCCGTCGAGTTCGACAAACCCGTGTTGGTGTTGGCCCACGCCGCACCGCGCGTTTCGTTGGCCCAAACGCGCAAGCGGATGGTCTTGCCCGCGTCGCTTGCGTTAGTCGTTATCGAAAAATTCGCCCACGAGGAGTTTGCTGAATGCAGTGAAGGCGTGGTGTTGGCGAAAACGCCAGTGCGGTTGTATTCGAACCAGTATTGCGAAAGCTGCAAGTCGTCTGCCCACAAGCTTGAAAACAAAATTGTCGAGCCGAAAAGCGCTTGCGAAGCGTTGGCTTGCGAGTCCTGCGCCCAAGGCTTTTGGTTGTGCTGCTTGAATGCAATGGAGAAAACGGGCGAATCGCCGTCGGCAAAAGATTCCAAGAGTCTTTCGAAATCCACGACACGAGGGTGTCGTTGGAGAAAGCATCGGAAACGAGCGTTGGAAAGCGCGCGTTCGCCGCTTCGCCGCACTGCGCCAGCGAGCCGGAAATCGTGTCGAAATCGCTTCCCGCGTCGCAGTTCGAGCCGGTGTTGCATTCTTCGATGGACGGAAAATCGTCGTTGTTGTCAACGTACGCGACGAAAGTCTTTTTGTCTGCCCGACGAACGCAACGTCTGCAAAAGCGGCGTTCGGCCCGTCGCTTTCCGCAGAGCCGTCGAGCGAATGCCACTTGTCATCAACCCATTCGGTCCCGTTCCACTGTCCGACATTCACGTCGCCGCTGGAAGAGCCGGTGTCTTCAGTCGAAACGCAAACCACGATGTTCGAAGCCTGCTGGCCCGCGGATTTCTGGCTGTCGCATGAAATCCAGTCGTTCTCGCTGCCCACGTCGTTGCTCGCCCTTCCCCTCGCGCTCCACCCGCTACCGGTCCAATTCGCGTAATTGATGTTCCCGTTGTTTGAAGAACTGCCGTTCGACGATTCCCAAACTACAATCGCCCTTCCGCTGGAGTATTCGAAAGCGCCGGAGAAAAACCGACCCAAGTCCGCGAATGCGGTTGTAACATTTTCGAAATTCGATTGCGAATCCCAAGCGCTGCCGTTCCAGTGCTGTCCGCACAACCGCCCTTGTCCGTCCGAATACGCAAGAATCGCCTCGTCCGAATTAAAGCGGGGGAAGAGGAAAGTCCAGTTAGCCCCGGCAGTGCAAGAATCCGGAAGGATTGAAGAGAAAGCGCTCCACGAAGCGCCGTTCCACACGGCGTAAGGCACGTCGGCGCTCCCGTTGTTCCACACGACGATTGCGTCTCCGCTCTGGTGTTCGAAAACAACGCTCGCGCCCCACTGCGAATAGTTCGTCACGGTGCTCAAGACTAGTTCGTTGCCCCACGCGCCGTTGGAGTAGACGGATGCGATGGCGCGGCTGGAGTTGGTTATCGCCACAAGAACGTACTCGTCACGCGTTGGGTTAGCCTTCAAATCAACCCACGCAAGCGCCTCGCTTTCGTTGAGGGCCAAAGCGCTTGCGGGAGAATTCCACGAGGCGTTGGAGTAATTCCAAAAACGGTTTTTGGCTATGTTGGGGGAGGAGGAGTTGTCGTAGTAAACGGCCAACGCGGTAGTGCCGGAAACTTCGCTTGCAGCCCAAGCTTGGGGCGCAAGCAAGCCGGCTGCTAGAAGCACTGCGATAAAAACGTTGAAGCGGATTGCTGGCATCGGTTCTCCTCTGAACGACGTAAAAACAACAGAATAAATCTGTGTGGCGGATATTAAAGAGTTTCACCTTCCCCCCGCCTTGCCGCGCCCGCGCAGCCAGTAAATCATTTAAAAAACTCGAATGCGGAAATAAGTTTGCCCGGATAGGACGGGCGCAAGCGGGGTTGCGTTGAAATGATAGAAACGTTTACCGACTTCCAGCAGTTCAAGCACAAGGCGCAAGAAATAGGCGTGGGCGTCAACCTGGACGAATTGCTGGCCATCGACATCGTGTTTCTCGAGTCTTACGAAGACTACCTCATAATAAGCGTGAAAGACTACGCTCCCACGCAAGGCTTGTCCAGCAACATCCTCATTCTCAGCGAAAAGCACGTTTTGCTCTATTCCGACAAGACGTTCGGGGAAAAGGATTACAAGATGTTCCGCTTTACCCTGCAAAAGCAGTTCGGAGAATCGACGGTGATTTCCCTGCTGACCCTGCGCGAGATTTTCAACAACTATCAAAACGCGTTCAAGGGCTTCGACGACAAGATAGACGCGCTTGAAGTTTCCTACGATTTGGACGAGGCTGAAGCGACGACCATAAAACTGCGCAAGCTTGCGAACAGGGTTGAAGACTTCGTGAACCTGCTCGTCAGCCTCGAAGAGCGCAAGATAAGGCAGGTGGACACGGGGTTGGTTGCGTACGATTACAGGCTCACCATAACCAAAGCCCAGCACTTGCTCGACAGGTGCAGAAACCATTTGAACCAGCTTCGCGACATCCACCGCGAGGCCGACGTGCGGCAGACGCGCGAGACGAACAAGCGCATCGAAGACTTGACGAACGTCATGAAAAAGCTCACGGCCATCACGGTCATAATCATGATTCCCAACCTCATCGCAAGCAACTTCGGGATGAACTTCGTGCACATGCCCGAGCTTTCGATAGAATGGGCTTACCCCGCGGTTTTAGTGCTGCAGTTTGCGGTCATGATTGCCAGCGTCGTGTACTTCAAGAAGAGAGGATGGCTGTAAACAACGGAAGGGCGTAGTGGATGAAAATGGATTGGCTTACTCTCGCGGTAGCAAGCATGGTTTTCCTGTCCCTATCCAACTTGTTCGTCAAGCTCGTGGTTACAAGCAATTCCTTCGCAAAACTCGACCCCAACGATTTTCTGCTTCCCGGCGTTTTGATCGCCGCGGGCGTTGCAATCGCATTATACTCGTTCTGGCAGAAAACGCAAACCCCGCTTTCCTACTATCCCATCGGAATCGCAATCTTCGCTTCCCTGGGCGTAATCGCAATGATACTCGCACTGCAAAGGGGGAAAGTCGCGCTCGTCACGGCAGTGTTGAGCCTTTCAACCATTCTCGTTGCAGTGCTGTCATTCGCGTTTTTGGGCGACAGGTTCAGCGGGCGCGAGATAGCCGCCATGGTGCTCGCGCTGATGAGCCTGCTCATGCTGGTCGTTTGAAGAGAAGCGCTCAAGACAGGGAAGCGCTTTCGCCCGAAGGCTGGCGCGGAAGGCTTTTCTCAAGCTTTTTCCGCAGTTCCTCGAACCGGTCTTTCAGCTTTTTCTCCTGCTTTCCGAAAGCGCTTAACCGCACTTCCACGCTTTCCTTCTCTTCCTTCAGCTCGCTTTGCAAAACGCTTTTTTCCTTTTCGACCATTACGCTGCCGGCAAGGCGGTAGAGTTTTCCCGACGCTTTCCCTATTTCCTCGAGTGCCTTGCCGGTTTCGTTCTGCTGGAGCAAAAGCTGCTGCTTTTGCATCAACACCAATTGCATCTGCTGTTGGATAGACTGCAATTCCATCAAGTCGTTCTTCTGTTCTTCGCTCAAAGACTCCATTCAATACACCATCCGTTCATTTTTTCGCGAGTGCAATCGCGTCGAAAACTATTTTGACGTCCCGAAGGAAGGACGTGGTGCGGGCGCGCAGCGCGGCAAAACCCTTCCCTTCGATGCGCGCTTTCAAAACGCTTCCGCGTACGCTCAGCAGCACGCTCGCCTTGTCCGAAAACTCTTTCGCCTTGATCGTTTCCAGCGCGATCGTTTCCAGCGCTTTCTTCGCGAGCGCGGGCGTGGCGAAATCTATTTCAAACTCAGCTTTCAACGGGTCCACCTTCGTTAAAGCCTTTGATGCGGATTGAGAAAACGCTTTTTCCGCTTTGGCCGATAAAACTGATTTCCTTAGAGCTTAAAACCATTTTCAATCCTTCGCTCCAATTGCGTTCAAACCCGATGAGCTTCAGCATTTTCCTTCCGTTTTCGTCTTCTGCGGAAGCGCTGCCCACGACCCCGAGCCTCTGCCCGTCGTTCCGCGGAACGTCAAAGCCGCTTATGAGCACTTCAGGGTAAAGCCACCCTTCTTCCGCATCTAAGAAATTGAGGGAGTGGGGGTTGCCGTGCTTTTCGTAAACGAAAACCGCTCTTGCAAAACCCTTTTCGCGCATGCGCGCGGCTATTTCCGCGACGCTTCTCTTGCCGCGGTTTTCGTACTCGCCGCCGAAAAGGCGGGAAAGCCATTTCGCGAGAATCCGCGTTTGCTGCGTGGGCTTGCGCGACGTGGAAACGTACAACATTGCTTAAACACCGTAAAAAACTGCTTAATTGATATGGAAAGCACGGCTTTTTATCGCAACGCCCCCTCCTTCAAGCTGCTGCAAAGCTGGTTTAAAAAGTTTTAAACCTCCGGACTGTTAATGTTTTCATGCCAAGGAAAGCAAAGAGTTGGTTGAATCGCGTTGGCGTGGGAAAGCGCGGTATTTCTGATGCTGGTTTTGCAGTGCTCATGATGGGCTTGCTGCTTTTCGTTTTGATGGGAGTGCTTTATTTTTTCAATTACCTTTCAAGCTCCACTCAAGAGGAGTTCGACGAGAAAAACTGTCTTACCTTGCTCCAGCGTGAGACGAATTGCAGGGATTTCGGTGGAACTTGGAAAACCTGCGGGCAGGTTTTGAGGAAAGACTACCGCTACGGGGATGGAAAGTACTGTGTTTCACTTGAAAAACCCGAGGGTTGTGAAGGTGGTTTGGTTTTCAGTTACGACGCTTGGTGCGGGATTGAGCCGAACAAGAATATTTTCGGCGGGCAGAATACTAGGCAAGCAACTGCTTCCGCGTCTGCAACAGTCCAGCCGACCGAGCAAGCTTCTGCTTCTTCAACTCCGACTGCTACACCTACGCCAACTCCTTCAGCTTCACCAACCCCCTCAGCATCTCCGGACGCAAGCCCTTCTTCATCTGCGTCTCCTTCACCCAGCACATCGCCATCCCCCACGCCTGATGCGAGCCTGCGGGGAAGCTGGAATTTCGAGAGCTACAATGCTACCCACGTTTTTGACAACACGGATTACGGCAACAACGGGAAGTTCGTTTCTGGAGATTCGAACGACATCATTGTCGGTCACAGTGGCAACGGCCTGCGCACATCGCCTTCCTCCAAGTACCTAAATGTTTCGCAGTCACCATCGCTTGCCCTTGACGGAGCGTTTACCCTAATGGGCTGGTTCAAGCACTCGACCGGCCTGCAGGCCGGCATTCCCGACGGGTGGATGGGCGGAATCGAAAAGAAGGGTTCACCTGCCCAAATAAAGCTCGGTTGGGGCGGTTGGACTGATTCGTGGAGTTGCGCCATGCGCACTGACTCCAACGAAATCGTTTCCCTCGAACCAACTTCGCCAACTCCAGTGTCAGCCGGCGAGTGGCATCATGTTGCATGCACTTACGACGGCAATCGCTTCAGCCTCTTCGTTGACGGTGAGCTCTTGGCACGCAGGCTCGTCGGGCTAAAGAGTACTGCAACTGCCAACGGACCGTTCACTCTGGGGGTAGTCACCTACGAGACAGTTTGGGACGGTACTCTCGACGACGTGCGAGTGTACTCGCGGGCATTAAGCGGCGGAGAAGTCTCGCAAGCTGCCGGCATTTCGCAGGCCTCCTCACTGCAAGAGACGCCCTCGACGGCGGATTCTTTCCTGGAGTTCTTCGGCGTCAACGTTCACATAAGCTATCTCTTCGAACCGCCTTACTCTTCCGGCTTGCCGCGTAACCCCTACCAACAATATGACAATCTGCTCAAGCCTCGTCTGCTCGAGCTTGGAGTGCGCCACGTGCGTGATGGGGACGTGCCTTCCAACACAACTCACCAGGCGAGGATGACGGACTTGGGAGCAAACGGCATCAAGATCGGATCGACAATCTCGCCCACGTGGATCACTCCTGAGGTCGCGCTAACTCGTTTCAAGGAAATAGGCTTGCAGGCAATGGAGTACATCGAGGGGCCCAACGAGTACGACTACAAAACGTCGGATCCAAACGCGATCCAGACGCTCCGC
>JAGVWL010000028.1 GCA_018304285.1 Microcaldota archaeon | reverse complement strand
TACCGCAAGCCTTTCGAAGAGAACGCCACGGCTTTCGCCTTGAACAGCCTCAAGTTTATCGTGGGATTGGCTGCGCTTGAAACTTACGCGCTTGCAACGTGGCTTTACCCCGCGTCGCTCGTATTGACGAACGGAGCTTTTGCGCTAATGCTATTGCTTCGCCGGCGCGGCTGGCTGTAAGTCCTGCCACACGCCGATAACGTTTCCTTCAGTATCTTTCACGTAAGCGTACAAGCCCATGTCCGCTATTTTAGTTACGGGCATCAAGAGCGTTCCGCCCCCATCAGTGACTTTCTTCAAAGTTTCCTCAATGTTTTTTACGTTCACGGCTATTACCGGCGTTGATGCGCTTTCACTGCGTTGCATCATACCGCCGTTTATTGCCCCTGCGGTTTTGGGCATTTGCTTTTCATCTGTTTCAACCGTATGAACGCCATAGTATTCCATGCCTGGCATGGGGTATTTCTCTATCTTCCAGTCGAAAACCTTCTCGTAGAATGCTTTTGCCCTCGGCAAGTCGTCCGCCGGAATCTCGAAATGTACTACCTTATCCGTGCTTCCCACCTCTTTCCGCCAACCCTTTTTAAGAAAGTTTCGTTTAATCGTTGTCAGGTGGGTTTGAATTGAAGATACTGGTTACTGGCGCTACTGGACACGTGGGAAAGCATTTGGTTCCTGCCTTGCTTGAAGAAGAGCATAGCGTGCGCGTTGCAGTGCTGAACGCAGAAGAAGCGAGGGAGGCGTTCAACGACGCGCCTTTGGAAATAATGCAGCTGGATTTCGAGAGCGCTGAACAGCCGGCTTTCGACACGATCGCGAAGGGAGTGGATGCGGTCGTGCACCTCGCGGCAATAGGCGTAGCCGACCCTTCGATTTCGCGCGAAAAGATTTTTGCCGTGAACGTTAAAGCGACTGAAAAACTGCTGCAGGCGTGCAAGAAAAACGCCGGGTTCAAGCGCTTTGTCTTCATTTCCTCGTCAGCCTTGTACCACGATCCCAAGAAAATACCGATTGAAGAGGAAGACGCGCCTTCGCCTGGAAATGCGTACGGCGAGAGCAAGCTTGCTGCAGAAAAGGCGGTGCGAGAAAGCGGAGTGCCTTTCGTCATCCTGCGGCCGGTGGTGATTTACGGCTTGGGCTTCGAGCCGGCGTTCGCGCCGATAGTAAACGCGATTCAAAAGCAGAAGTTGCCTGTGATAGGCGACGGCAACGCGCGTTTTGCCGTCGTGCACGTCGAGGATTTCGTGAACGCGATTTTGCTTTCGCTGAAAAAGAAGGAAGCGGCCGGGCAAGCGTTCAACGTAAGCGGTGAAGCGCTTTCGCAAAAGCAGTGGCTTGCGGCCATTGCCGACGAGTTGGGCGTGCAGCCCCCCAAAAAACGCATTCCAGTATGGCTGGCCGAAGCAATAGCGTTGTTTTACGAGCTGAAAGGAAAAATTTTCGGCAAGGGCCAAAGCGCGATTTCAAGGGAAAGCGTGCGCCGGCTTACGACCGACCGGGTTTTTTCCACGAAAAAAGCGGAAAAGCTTTTGGGCTGGAAGCCGAAAGTGGATTATCGCGACGGGTTGAACGAAATAATTTCCTCAATCATGGCTAAGAAATAAAAACAAGCTTTGATTGATAACTGTGATTGTAATGGCGTGGGTCAAGAAAAAAACGGGAAGGAAGGAGCGCTTTACGGTCTACAAGATAATGCGAAGCGTGATAAGGGCGGGCGGGACCGTGGAGCTTGCGGGCGAAGTCGCCGACGCGGTGGTTGAAAAAGTGCTTTCCCTGAAAGACAAGAGCGTGATTCACAGCAGCGACATCAAAAAGCGCGTGCTTTCCAAACTGCGCGCCAAGAACAAGCGTGTCGCGAAAAACTTCGTTTCGTTCAAAGGATAGCATTTTTTGTCAGTTTCCAGCCGTTTGCTGAACAGAGCGTGTAGAAAATGGTTTTAAGTCCGACGTTGTGGAACGTTCTCACTTTCGCAGGCATAGTCCTCGGCTCGATAATAGTAGCCGACGTCATAATATTCCTTTTCGACAAGCTCGTCCGGCCGCTGGTTTCGAAAACCAAGACGACGCTTGATGACTTTTTGTTCGAAAGCCTGAGGGGTCCGTTCAAGTTCATCGCCTTCCTGGCAGGCTTTTACCTCGCCTTCCAGTACTCGGCTCCGAACATAACCTTTTTCGACAAGGACGTAAACCAGTTGTTTTTCCTTTCTATCATTGCGGCAGGAGGCCATGCTGCTGCAAGGATGGTTGACGCGCTGTTCTACTGGCACGCGACGCAAACCGGGACCCCGGGAAAGCTGCGCATCAGCAAGGACGTTTTTCCGCTCGTAAGGAAGCTGACGAAAATAGTTTTGTACTTGATAGCCGCGATAATCGTCTTGAGCGAGTTCGGCGTGGAAATAGGGCCCTTGCTCGCGGGTTTGGGAATAGCCGGCTTGGCTGTTGCTTTGGCTCTGCAAAGCACTTTGGCAAACTTTTTCGCCGGTCTTTACATTTTAGGTGACAAGCCAATCCGCGTCGGAGACCGGATTTCGATCGATTCCGAGACAGGGTTGACCGGCAACGTAGAACAGGTAGGTTGGAGGACTACGCAAATAAAGTCTTTCCAGAACGTTTTGTACATAATTCCCAACGACAAGCTTGCAAACTCCACGATAATCAACTATGATTTGGCGAAGGACAAGCAGAGGACCGTTGTATTGAACTTCGGGGTTTCCTATGATTCCGAACTGAAGAATGTCGAAAAGGCGCTGAAGGAAGTGGACGCTGATTTAAAGAAAATGAATCCAAACGTGATTCTCGAGTTCGAGCCAGTAATCCGCTTCAACGGGTTCGGCGATTCTGCTTTGAACTTCGTTTTCGTGTTCCAGACGAAGACTTACGTTGACAAGTTCCAGGCGGTGCACGACGCGAACGCCTTGATTTTGGAGAAGTTCAGGAAGTACGGCATCGACATTCCTTTCCCCATACGCACGGTATACCTAAACGATAAAAAGCCCGACAAGAAGAAAAAATAAAAAGCTCTTTACTTGAACGTTTTCCGTATGGCGTGTGCGAGGTTTGCGTGCGCCTTGTCTTGAAGAAGATTCCGGAATAACTTCGCTTCCTTTCTTGCTGTTTCAGACCACGCGTATTTAGCGGCGTTTTTAACCGCATTTTTCGAGAGCCTTAACCAGAGTTGTTTGTCTGAGAGTATTTTTTCAAGGGTTTTTGCAATTTCCCTCGGGCTTCTGGGATTGACTAGCATTCCATTCAAGCCGTGGCTTATTATTTCCCTGGGACCGCCGTATTGCGTTGCGACCACCGGCAAGCCTGAAGCGCTTGCCTCTAAGATTGTAAGGCCGAACGGTTCTATCAATGCGGGGTTGATAAAAATTCCCTTGCTTTTTGCCGCCAGCCTGTACAAACCCCCGATTCCTTCCTTGAAGTCGACGAACTTGACGAACGCCACGGATTTTTGCATTCGGGCTTTGCTGGTTATCTTCCTCATTTTTTCGTAGATCGCCTTCTGGTTTTTGTCGGGGTTTTTCTTTATTCCCGTGAGGATTATGAGGTTAGCTTTTTTTGCCAGGCTTTTGCTTCCGCAGAATGCCTTGACGAGCATCGGAATGTTTTTTCTTTTGTCTAGGCGGGAAATCGCCAAAATCATGGGTTTGCGCGGGTTTGAAAGGCCTTTTGCAACAACTCGCGTTATTTCAGAATGCGGAAGCTCGTTTTTCCTTATCGGATGGAATTTATGCAAGTCTATTCCTGGGTTTATGACTGTGAACTTGGTTTTGTCTATTCTATACCCTGCATACTGATTTTCCAACTCGTCTGCAGTGCTAACTATCACCGCGTCAGCCTTGTCTATTGCCTTCTGTTCGGCTTTCAAGCGTTTTGAAAAATTGTATTCCTTGTCGAATTTAGCGAAGTTTTTCTTGTTTACCCCCAGCTTCTTCATCTTGGGAATTCCCAGCGAATGGCCGGTGAAGACGAGCACCGCTTCGGTTTTTGCAGCTATTTCGCTTCCGGCCAGCCCGGCGTCTGCGTAATTTGCATGAACGACGTCCGGCATCATGCCTTCATTTTCAGAATATTCCAGCACATTGCTAACGTATTCCCCCAAGTAAGGCCAGAGCTTGGTTTTCTTCAAGTATTTCCTCCCCCCGAACTCTATCCTTACTATGCGGGCTTTAGGCGTGAGATACTCGACTTTCTTGGCGTAATTTGGATACTTTTTGTCTTGAATCCTGCGCGTCACCAGGTCCACGTGCGCTATCCCGGGGATTTTTGAAAGAGCTTTGGCCAATTCCACGACGTAAACCACCTGCCCGCCGGTATCCTCGTCCCTTCCCAAGTCGGTGTATTTTCCGTTGACTAGCCCGTGGAGGGAGTGGATTTGCACAGTGAAACCTCGGTCTTTCGTTCTGGAAAAAATTCCGTGGTGGATTGCTCCTTCTAAAACCCCGCACACGTTCCTACCCTGACAGCAGTCGAACTTCCCTTCCGAAAAATAGAGTGTCGGGCCGCTGCCCTTCTTTTTCGCTTTCTTCCTAACCTTCTCTTTCACGGTTTCATCCGCGTTGTTCACGACTATTGTTTTGAAGTTGCTCGTGAGCACTGAAAAATCGTTTTCGCTGTCCCCGCAAAAAACGACGTCCACGAACCTAACCCCCAGCTTTTGCCTGAGCGTTTTTATCGCGCGTTCTTTCGAAGCTCCTTTCGGCAGCAAGTCAAGCAACAACGATTTTTCCCGTCCTTTGCTGAGCGTGAGGGTATAGTTCACCTTGAGTTTTGCGAGTTTTTCATGCAATTCCCTCAAAGCCGGAGTTTTGAGCCGCGGGCTAACGTAAAAGCTTGCCTTGAACTCGGTTTGCTTGCTTGCAGGTTGTGGCCGGATTCCTTTTATTTCGCGTACCTCATTCAAGATTTTGCCTGCAGTGCGCGTGGACCACATGCTAGCAAGCGTTTTTCTCCAGTTTTCTTCCAGCGCCCACTTTCCTCTCTTGTTTTCGTAGATCGAAGTTCCCACGTCGGTTATAATATAGTCAGGCATCGGAATAGACTGTTCATGTATTGCTGCAATGGCAAGCTTAAGGCTGCGCCCTGTAACATAGCATAAAAGGACGTTGGGTTTTTTTCTCAAGAGGGTTTTAAGCCTTCCGAGGCATCTTTCGTCGGCGTTTCCGTAGAGAGGGAACATCGTACCGTCTAGATCGGAGCACAGGAGTTTTGACCTTTTCACTCTTTCATTACCCTGCCGTTAGTTTTAATTCTTGCCGATTTCTGGACGAATTGAATTCAATCTTTTTCCAAGCCACTTCTTTTTTCCGACGGTTTTTCCGCAGCAAGCGAAATGCGTTATCTCCTGTTGAAGCACTTCAGGAAAAATGGCGTGGAATTCGCTTTGCCCACGCCCGCGGTTTACGTGCAAAACGGGCGCAAGGCAGAACGGCGTAGGCGGTAACGCCGCCGTGCCCGCTTTTTCTCACTTTTTCAGGCGTTTGCCTGATTAAACCGAAAGCTCTTATTTAGTCCTGAACGGTAATTCTCCTTATGCAATTGCCTGAAGAGGAAAGGGTTACGCTTGACTCTAGTTCGTTCAAAGCCCTAGCCAGCGAAACGCGCGTTCTGATTCTCAAAGAACTGGACAAAAAACGTTGTACCGCAAGCGAAATCGCGAAAAGCCTGGGAATCAGCGTGCAGGCTGCCAGCGAACACTTGGATAACCTGCGCGTAGCCGGCCTGGTCGAGCGGATTGACGAAGGACGCAAGTGGATTTACTTTAACTTGACGGAAAAAGGGCGAGCCGTTCTGCATCCGGATAAGTCGAAGCGCTTGTGGGTTTTGCTCAGCCTTTTCGCTTTGATTATAGCCGGTTCGGGCTTCATGCTTTACAACCAATACTCTTTGCAAAACCCGCTTGCAGCAGCGCAAGCAACGGCTGACTTATCCGCATTCAAGACTGCAGCGCCCACCGTCGACTCGCAGCTTTTCGAAGGCGAGTCGGCCCGTTCGGAATCCGCGGCTTGGGAGTCGGGAGTGCCTTCAGTGCTTTCGGCAAACTCTTCCTCCAACTCGACTGGCAAGTAGAAACGTTTTATTCCCCGCCCGACGTTGTTTTCTAATGCTCGCCGAACTTGGGGTATTGCTTATTTCAGCAATAGTGCTCGCTAAAGCAGCCGACTTGATAGTGGAAAACTCGCTTTTGCTGGCGCGTTTCTTGAACGTGAGCGAACTCGCCATCGGTTTTCTTCTTGTGAGCGTAGCCACGTCCCTCCCCGAACTGTCCATAGCAATCACTTCGATTTTCGAGAAAGCGCCGGGAATCTCTGCGGGCAACGTGCTTGGCGCCAATATCACCAACATCACCTTGGTTTTGGGTGTAGCCGCAATAGTTTCAACAGTAAAAATCGGCAAGAACGACGTTTGGAAGGCGAGAAACATTCTCGCCGTAGCCGTGCTCGCCCCGTTCCTCCTGATTTTCTTTCCCGGCTGGATTTCGAGCGCCATTCTCCTCGCGTTGTTCGCCGCCTATGCGTTCATAAGCTTGAGGCAGCATCCAGCGCGCTCCAAAGAAAAACCCTCGCGCCAAAACGCGTTTTTCGCCTTGTTTTTCTTCGCTGCAGGAGTTGTACTCTTGCTGGTTTCAGCCGATTTGGTGGTAAAATCTGCGGTTGACCTGGCGAAAATCCTCGGTTTTTCTTCCACCATAATAGGCGCTACCCTTATTTCCATAGGCACCACCCTTCCGGAATTAAGCGTAAGCCTGCAAGCCGCGCGCAAAAAAACAGTTTCTCTTGCGGTCGGCAATGCCGTAGGCTCCACCCTAGTGAATTCCACGCTGGTCTTGCCCATCGCCTCGCTTTCCACTGCATTCTCCCTAAACGTCCATTTCGCGGCGCTCGCGGTTTTGTTCCTTGCAATCGCCTCTGCAGTCGCCCTGATGCTTCGCTCCCAAGATTTGAGCAGAACCAAAGGGTTCGCGCTTTTAGGGACGTTCGTTTTGTTTCTGGCTTTCGCCATAGCCCTGGATTTGGTGGTTTGAACGAAGAAAATAGCGGTTCTGGGCGGTAGTTTCAACCCTCCGCACTTGGGGCACTTGACCGTCGCGCAAGGAGTGCTCTCGAGCCTCGAGTTCGACGAACTCTGGCTTTTGCCTTGCTTCAAGCAAGCCGAAGGAAAGAAAATCGAATCCGCCGAGCATAGGCTTGCCATGCTGCGGCTTGCGTGCAAAACCCTTTCCCCGCGATTGCGCAAAAAAATCAAAGTCAAAGATTTTGAAGTAAGGTTTTTGCGCCGCAAGAACTACACCGCGGACACCGTGCGCTTTTTGCAAAAACGCTTTCCTTCCACGCGTTTCACCTGGGTTTTCGGTTCCGAACTCGTGAAAGACTTTCCGCGCTGGACGAAATGGCGCATTCTGCGCACGTTATTGCCGCTCGTGATATACCCGCGGCCGGGCTTCAAAAAGCCTTCGAAAAAATTCGTGGCTTCGCTAGGAGCGCAAACGATTTTCCTCCCGCATTCGGTGCGCCAATCGCGCGTTTCCTCCACGAAAGCGAGGGCTTTCGCTTTGACTGCCGACAAGCATTTGCGGCTGCTCGTTCCCCAAAACGTTTTCGATTACATCCGAAAGCACAAGCTCTACGGATGGAAGTGAAAGAAGAAAATGAAGTTTTGCGTCGGCGAGCCTGCAGCTGTCGTAGGGAAAAACCTAGTGGTTTCCGACGCGCACGTCGGCATGGAACTCGAACTGCAGGCCAAGGGAATCGAAGTTTCCAACTACGAGCGTGAGGCCCGCAGGCTTAACGCCCTTCTCAAGCAGTCGCGGTGCAACCGCATTATCGTGCTTGGGGATTTCAAGCACGATTTTTACGGCTTCAAAAACAAGGAGTTCTGGATTTTAAAGAAATTCCTGCGCCTGCTCGAATGCAAGGACATTACCGTAATCAAGGGAAACCACGATTCGCAGCTCGAAGAATTCGAAGACGTGAACGTGGTCGATTCGAAAGGCATGCTTCTCGAAGCGGGAGGCGTGAAGTACGGATTGTTTCACGGCCACGCTTTTCCCTCGCGGGAAATAACCGAAAGCGCGGACGTTTTCCTCTTCGGCAACATCCATCCGCTGGTGGAAATCAGCGAAGGCGAACGCTTTTCCTACACGGCGCCGGTTTGGGTCGTGGGAAAGACGAACGCAAACGCCAAAATCGGGCTGGCGAAAGGCAGGAAGTGGGTTTTGTTTCCCGCTTTCGGTTCGCTCGTGGGCGGGGTTGCAGTAAACAAAACGCGCGATTTGGGGCCGTTCCTGAAAAAGGAAAACGCCGATTTGCAGAAGGCCAATCTCTATACTCTCGACGGGCAGAAGCTGGGCTTGCTGAAAAACGTTTGACTTTGCAGTGCCCCCTTCAGCCCAGAAATTTTCTTATCCACGCGGCTTTTTCAATCTCTTCAGTTACCCTGCCCGTGTGGTTTTTCGAAAAGTCCGACATTATCTGCGAACTCGCGTGCAAGTGCTCTTGATCCACTTCGAACTCAAAGTTTTCCAAAACCCCCGCAATCCTGCTTTTCAGCGAAGGAAAGTGCTCGAGCGTTTCCGGATTGAAGAATCTCGCCGCATCTGCAATGTCCTGCCTGAAGCTCTTGTACGCGCCGTCGAGATACTCGAAATCCTTCGGCTTCAAAACGCTGAGCCCCAACAGCTCGGGCGGAATGCCTATCGAGTAAAGCGAAGCGCAGAACGAAATCGCCCTGGGCAGGGAAATGCCCGTGACGCTGCGCGAGTAGCCGAAAAGCCCTATGTGCAAATGGCGTTTCCTGCGTTTCGGCACGAATGCAGAAATCTTGTTTATGAAAGGCGCGAGTTCCTGAACCTGGCTGGCGTACTCGGCGGAAACCCGCGTTATTATGCCGCCGGATTTTTCCTCGTCAACGGGCAAAGGCTTTCCGCGCTTGGTTTCAAGCAGGAAGTCAATGCTTTTCCTCACTTCCTCCGGCGGATAGTCGTACTTGAACGCCGACTGAACCGTGAATGTTTGTATGCTGGGGTATTCGCGAACGAAATCCTCGACAGTTGAAGGCTTGAGGTTTCCTCGGAACGGCGCAGAGCCTGTTCCTATTATGGGAAGCAATTCCACCGACTGCTTTTCTTCGAGAACAGCGAGCTTTTGCAAAGCGTTTTTCACCAGCAGCACCGCCGGCAGCGAGCCGTAGTTCAACGCCGGGTCGCTCCTTGCGAGAAAAACCCTCTGGCGTTCTATGTTTTTCCCCTTCAGGAAACCGCCTACGATGAAGTCGATGCGTTCCATCGACTCTTGGTTTTCAATCAGCGGGATTACGTTGATCTGCTGGGGATTGAAGCCGCCCACCCACTCAGAAACGGAAATGTCCCCTTCCACTATGCTTTTCGACCCTTTTCCGACCACGAAATTCTTGTAGTACGACCAGACGCGGTTGACTTGAGCTGGGTCGGTGGTCATGGGAATTATTACTTCGAAAACCGGCGCAGTTCCGTCGTCCAGCCGCGGGCCGTAAAACGTTTTCGCCGAGTCGAAGCTCCTAGGAATCGATTCCAGAGCTTCCAAAAGGATTTTACCCTCGTTTTTCTCGATGTCGGGGTTTGGAACGCGCAAAGTGAGGAAAACGTCTTTGCCCAAAACCTTTTCAGAGAAAAACCGAGGGTATTCCGACAGCAGCTTCCGCACGACGAAATTGTCGACGTCCTTGCCTTCGCTGTCCCACATCTGCTCTTCGCAATTCAAGTGCGAGTAGACGAAGTAAGCTTCCTTGACTTCGGCCTCGCCTTCTATCACGCTCGAGTTGCTGAAGAAAGGCGTGGAGGCGTTGTCAGGATGCTGTGTGCTCATGCACCTTGGAATCTTTCTATTAACCACAGTAGCCCCACCTTCGTTTTTCGATAGTTTCAAAAGTCTTTAATATCCGCAGTATCAAATAACTACAGCTCATTTTTATTGCTTGTTGAATGGGGTGTTATAATGGGTCATCGCGGTCGGGAGAGGATGGTACGGTGCGAAAAGTGCGGGCGCGAAGTTCGCAGGGACAAGGCAGTATTCATTGAAAAGCCGGTTCTCACCAACCCGCTTGAGCGGAAAGACGTTTATTCAGAGACTTACAACCGCGTTTTGACGCGCGAAGTTTCCTACTGCATTTCCTGCGGAAAGCACGGCAGGATCTTCGAAAAGAAAAAGAAACAGCTCGCCAGGCAGAAAGAGCGCGAGAAATTCGGGCGCTTTTCGGACAACCGCGGCCCCATGTACCCGCGCAAGCGCGAGTACGGCTATTCCCAGCCGCGCCCAACGCCCGAAGCATCGGCCCAAACGCAGGCGCCCGCGGGCGCCGCGCAAACAGAGCCTGCTGCTAAAAAGTCTTCGGAAGAAACTGCGGAAACGCAGTAAAAAGGGTTTAATTTCCTTTCCGACCTTCTTTTTTCCATTGAGGGCCCGTAGTCGAGTGACTTTTCTTTCTTTTGCGAAAGAAAGAAAACTCAACCAAAGAAAGAAAAGCTCGAAGTAAGACGTCACCTTCACACGGTGAAAACCCGGCGTTCGATTCGCCGCGGGCCCATTTTCGTGATTTAAAATGAAAAACGCTTTTTTGGTGCACAGCACCGGCGGCTCGCCTTACGAAACGTTCTACCCCTGGCTTTCGCTGGAATTGCGCAAGCTCGGCTACAAGGTTGCCGCCCCCCAATTTCCCACTCCCGAAGGGCAGACTCTCGACAACTGGATGCGCGTTGCAAAACCGCATTTGGCTGCCTTCGATGAAGAAACCATTATCGTTGGGCGCAGCATAGGCGGGCCTTTCGTGCTCAGGCTTTTAGAGCAAACGCCCACGCCAATTAACGCCGCTTTCATAATCGCAGGCTTTTGCTCCGGCCCGGTTCTCCCGCAATTCCAGCCTGTAGTGCATACGTTCATCGACAAGCCGTTCGGCTGGAAGAAAATCCGCAGGAACGCAAAACACTTTTTCGTCTACCATTCGGACAACGACCCTTACTTGAAGGAAGAGAAAGGGCGCGAGGTAGCGAAAAACTTGGGGGTTGAAATGACGCTTGTGCCGGGTGCAGAGCACTTCGGCTTGACGCGCGGCTTTACCGAATTCCCCTTGCTTTTGGACGACGTCAAGAGCGTTTCGCGCTGAAAAGCTTTTCGACGGCTTTCGGGATGCCGCCCGGCGTTCGCGCGGTCGCATCCGGCTTTTCGGCGTTTATCCTTTCTTTCGTGCTCCAGCCGTACGAGACGGCAAGCGTTTTCACTCCCAGCGCCTTGCCTGCGCGAATGTCGGCGGGAGTGTCGCCGATTATTACCGCATCAGCCGCGCGAGCTTTGCATTTTTCCAGCACTGCAGCAAGGCGAACTGCCTTTCCGCTTTCGTGGCTGCCGCCTTGGATGACCGCGAAAAACTTTCTCAAGTTGAATTTAGAGAGCGCTTTGGAAACGGCACTGCCTTTCGTGTTTGAAATGATTGCAAGCGCGTATTTTCTTGAAATGGCTCGCAAAACGAGTTCGATTCCCTTGAACGGCTTGGACTTGGCGTACGCAAAGCCGTTCCAATACCGTTCCAGCGCCACGTTGATTTGCTTTCCTTCGATTCCAACGCGAGTGAAATTAAGTTCCCACGCGGAATCATGCCATTTTTTCCATTCCTTCAACGTTTTGGCGGGATTGCGCCTTCCGAAAGTTCGGTAGACGTAGTCGTACCTGCGCTTGTGTTCCGCGAAAGAATCGATGATCACGCCGTCAAAATCGAAGACAATTAGTTTTTTTCTTGCGCGCGAAGCCATTGATTCTTTACGGCGCTTGGTTTTTTAATTCTCCCGCGCAAATTTCTTTCCGCGCTCCAATCGTCTAGCCCGGTCCAGGACGCCGGCTTCTCAAGCCGGTAACACGGGTCCAAATCCCGTTTGGAGCACTCAACCCTAACCTCAGTTCCCCCAAAAATCAACGAACTGAGCCGTTGCCTCAGTCCACGCATGCCGCACTCAACCCAGGGCTCAGTTCCTACAAGGCACTGAAACCTTGTTTTTCACCTCGACTGGGGTTGAAGCTCTAGAGGTTTATAAGCTCTGCATCAGTTAGGCAAGTAACGTAAGCAAATTCGTTAAAACCTAAAAGCTGACCGTAACGTGAACTTATTTTTTGAATGCTACTTAATGGCGTTTAAGGGTTTGAAGGTAGTTTGTTAATGTTTTGTGCAGGTATTCCGCGCTAGCTGGGATTTTGCCAGTTACCTCATTTTCATTTGCGTGCTCAAGATAACCTTCGCGGATGTCCGTCCTTGGAAGCGGACCGCCAGGAAAATAAGTATGAAGTTTTGCTCCGATATTTGCTTTCCGGTGTGGCCAATGATTTTGGTCAGGATAGGGTAGTTCAAGGGCAACTGTATTTGGTGCATAGAGACTATCGTCCCACCCATGGTATGTGGTGATTGGTGCTCCTCTGGCTAGTTGATTAGCAAGTCCGCTACTATTAGGTGCATACGAATAGTAAATTACAGGCAGCTTTACTCCCCCCTCTTCTGCTTTGACGTATTTATTCTCCATTGTGTGAAGTAAAATTACCGACGTATCCGGAATGACTCGCGCTAGATTGCATATTATATCGTTTTCTTTTTCCGGCATGTGTTTTAATTGTTTCAAGTCATCATAGAGGGCAAGAAGATCTTCTTGAGCTCTCTTCGATAATTCTTGCTGAGTTCGCAGGTACTTGTTGAAGTCGTGGAAGCCCTTGAATGCTCCTCCTCCGATTTTCTCATTGGGGAGCGCCTCGATTTCCTTCAAGTAGCGCTGAAGGTAATCTCCAAGCATTGCCGAATATTCTTGCTCGATCTGCGGAGAGGATTTTGGAGTAATGCCGAGCTTTTCGAGTCCTTGATGGATGAATAGCGTGCTTCTAAGTTTGGACGAAGAACTTTTGATGAAATCGACGTAACGCTCATAATAACCTTTAGGAGTGCGAGCCTGGCTGTGGGTGACGAAAATCACTTCGTTAGGATCAAAGTGATTGTGAAGCATCCTTTTTCTGCCATCCACGTTGACTCTCGCAGTAACAATTCGCTTTGATGGCTCCGCAGGCTCGTGTGTACCAGCAAAAACAATCACTTTCGGCGTAATCCCTTTGCTTTGTAGTTGGAGAATCCTTCTTTCAAAAGAGCGCCATCCCCGGTATTCAATTCGCATTTGATAACCTGTTTTTGAGAACAACTGGTTTTTGCAACTATCATTTATTGATTCAAGCTCGTTTTAAAGATTTTTAAAGATACGAGACCTCATCCTCAAGTCGAGAATCCAGCGGTCGCATCAAACTCAAAGTTCCATTGAAAGTGATTAGAGCCGCAGGCTCTAATTACGTTTGGAGCACTCAACCCTAAGTTAAGTTTTTTTTTAAACTGTCCTTTAATAACTCAATATTGCTTTTGATTAATTTGAGCAAGTGTAGTTTGGGTGGTCTGTTGGTCGAAATTTCCGTTTTGCTTGGAAAATTGGAGGCTGAGCTTGAATCGGCCAATATTTACGGCAGGGGCGTTTCCAAAGGCCCGCGCAAGCTCCTCGCCAAAAGCCTGGCAAGCGTCTCGAAATTGTCGAAGTATTTGCCCCGCGTGTCCAAGCGAACTAATTTTGCGAAACTCGACGAGTTTTTCTTCTCCCGCGCGGCGCTCCTTCCCGGCGGAAAAGAGTATTGGTTCATTGACGTCGTATCTACCGAGGGAGACAAGACTCAGCTAGTGCTTACGTTCGGAAGCTCGTATTTTAAGACTCGTGTAAACGGGCAGGATGCGCAAGGCGGAAAAGTCGCGGCAGTCGGCTGGTTCCACTCCGGCAAAAAGAAAGTGTTCGTTGAAAAATCCCTTTTTCTTCAAAGCGGAAAGGGAGTGCTCAAGACCGACGCGTTCACGTTGCGCGGAGCCTACCCTTCTTACGAGCTTGTTGCGGGAAAAGGGACTGCCATAAAATTTTCAAAGCCCGAGCGCGGCGTGCCTTACGAAGCACTAGCCGCATCGGCGGGAACCTTGGGGTTCGGGATGTTCAACCTATACCTGGACGCCAGCGGGACGATTGGCGGAAAGAAATTCGTTGGTTCCGCTTACGTGCAGAAAGTAGTCGTAGTCGCGCCGTTCATTCCCTGGAATTGGGTGCGCCTGGTGTTTGCGGACCGTTCGGCCCTGGATTTCTTTGCCGTACGGCTCGACAAGCACGATGTCGGGCGCAACGTGCTTTATCTTGCTACTTACCGGTTTGCATCAGGCAGGACTGTCAAGCTCGGGGACTGCCGCCTGCGGCGGCTCGCCAAAGACCGGTGGCTTCTCGAAGGCAAGGGCGTTGCAGCCTACATGAAGACGTACGCCTTCAAGCCGTTCGTAATCAAGGGACGCGGCGAGTTCCACTACGACGAGTACATGGTCGAATGCACTGACTTCGCTTTCAAAGGCGTGAGAAAGCAGACGGGAATAGGCCTAATCGAAGACGCCTATGGATTAATGCTTTAAAGCCCCGGGCCGAGGATGCGTTTGGAGCACTCGATTTTGTTGCAGAACGGTCCAAACCACCACTTTTTTAACCACCTTTGTGCATACTTTGCATACTTTTTTATAGAAGCCTGCTTCTAGACGGAAGAGTAAAGTGAAGAACGAAAAAAAATTTTTTCGACAGAAAACTTTCTTTTGAGTTCGAATTGTTTTTCCGGCTTAAAGTAAGGCTTAGAGCACTGTAGAAGTGCAAGGTGAATGGATAAATGGATGGAGACAGCGGCCAAGGCGGCTTTAGAGGCGGCTACGGCGACAGAAAAATGTACAAGGCAGTCTGCTCTGATTGCGGACAAGAGTGCGAAGTTCCTTTTGAACCCGCGCCCGGAAAGCCTGTATACTGCAGGGACTGCTACCAAAAGCACAGAAAACCACGAAGGTACTAACTTCGGATTTTTGACGCTTTTAACAGCGAAAGGGGTTTTGCAAAAAGCCCCTTTTCCCCTTTTTTTTCAGGTTTTTTTTTAACAGGAAGCTGAAGGCTTTTTTACGAACTGCTTTTTATCCTATCACGCTTAATTAAAGAAAAGCAATTTTAAACATACCAAAGGAGAGTTAGATTGAAAATGCAATTGAATTTCAGCGAGCCCGTTTCCAGAGCACTTTCGGAACTCGGCTTTACGGAACTGACGGAAGTGCAGAAACAGGCGATTCCCTTCATCCTCCAAGGCGAGGATTTGATTGCGCAATCGCGCACCGGAACGGGAAAGACGGCCGCGTTCGCCATTCCCCTTCTCGAACACTTGACTTCAAAACCCCCGCAAAACCACGTGCAAGTCCTGGTCCTGGTGCCGACGCGCGAGTTGGCGCTTCAAGTGGGCACGGACTTCAAGAAGATAGGGAAAAACACGCGCTTGCGTTTTCTAGTCGCGTACGGCGGCACTGGAATAGAACGGCAGATCGACATGCTCCGAAGCGGAGTGCAAATCGTCGTAGGCACGCCCGGCAGGATCATCGACTTGATCGAGCACAACGCGCTCGACCTTTCTCGCGTGCAGACTTTCGTGCTCGACGAGGCGGACGTCATGCTCGCCATGGGATTCGTCCGAGACGTCGAGAAAATAATGTCTTTCACCCCCCAGAAAAAGCAGGTTTTGCTCTTCTGCGTTGACTTGCCCGAGGAAATCATGAGCCTCGCGCGCAGGCACATGCGCTATCCCCAGCACGTCAAGCTCGTGTCTTCCGACAAGAGCGCGCAAGGCGTAAAACAAGTTTTCTATACCGTGCACGCGGGCCGCAAGCTCAGCGGGCTGATTTACCTGCTTCACGAACTCAAGCCCGAAAGGGCGTTGATTTTCTGCAGGACCAAGCGCAGGGTAAGCGAACTCGCAAGGCAATTGAATTTCAACGGCATCAAGGCCGACGGCATTCAAGGCAACTTGACGCAAGCCCAGCGGACGCACGCGATGGAGTCTTTCAAGGCAGGCCATACTAACATTCTCGTCGCGACGGACGTCGCGTCGCGCGGAATCCACGTCGAAGCCATTTCACACGTTTTCAACTACGAATTGCCTTACGACATCAACAACTACATCCACCGCATCGGGCGCACCGGCAGAATGCACGCCGTCGGAGAAGCAATTTCATTGTGCTATTCCGACGAGCTCGGCACCCTCGGGCAAATCGAACGCTTGATCGGCAAGACTCTCGAGGAAAAGACGCTTCCTCAAAACCTTCCGGCCCCGCGCATGCCTCCGTTTTCCGAAGGCTCCAGGCGCTCAAGCGGGCCTTCAAGGTTCGGCGGCGGAAGGCCGCAAGGCAGGGGAAGCTTTTCCCGCGGCAGAGGCGGATATTCGCGAGACCGCGGCGGAAGAGAACCCGTCCGAAGAGGGCCTTCAACGCCCACGCGTTTTACGAGAATCGGCTAACGCCGTTAAAGCGAATGCGCTGGATTTATTTGCTCTTGCGCATTAAACGCTTTCGACCCGCCAATGAATTCTTACGCGCACATAGCCTTGGGCTTTGCCGCCAACGCAGCCTTATTCTGGATTCTAGCGCAAGCCGGCTACGCCTTTCCCATAATGCAAAACGTTCCTTTGGTTTTTGCAGTCGCCATTTCAATAGCCTTGTTTTCAATCCTTCCCGACATCGACTCAATCAACTCGCTGGCAAGCAAGCTCTTCAAACTTGCTTTGCTGCTTGCTGCAGCAAGCTGGACTTACGAATTCTTCGCTTCTAAAAGCGCTTTAGCGCTTGCGAAAGCAGTTTTCGCCCTGCTTGCCGTGGGAGGGCATTTTCTTTACGCGAAAAGCGGGCGCATGCACAGGCAATTCCCCCATACTTTCGCCTTCGGCGCGTTGGCATGCATTGCAGCGTTTTTGCTCACCGGCTCCAAGACCGTTGCTTTAGCTTCGGCAATAGCGTTCGCGTCGCATTTGGCGGCCGATTGGCATGTGCTCGCGGCTTTGAAAATGGATTTCCTGCGCCTCAAAAAAAGCTTTTAGACCGGGAAACGCGGTTTTGCGCGAGCGCGTAGAACGCGAGGGAAAGCCAGAACAGCGCGAACACCGCCAAGGCCTCCAGAAACCGCGTGTTGGGATTCTGCTCGAAGACCATGGCGAACAATAGGACCGACATGGCGAGAGCTGAAAGAAACTGGGGAAAAAGGATTGGGATTAGCATGAATTCCTAGGAGGGAAGACGGGTGTTATGGGTTCCGCAACTACCAAAAATACCGATATATTTAAATCAATACCGACAAAAGTATATATTCCGGATATTGCAGTATATACTATAACAACAAATACTTATTCTGATGAAATCGGATAATGCGTGATATTGTGGGACAGAAACGGATAGTGCAGAAGACGGGCACGTCTACGCTTATCGTTTCGCTGCCGCGCACCTGGACTGAAAGGACGGGCGTAAAGAAGGGTTCGGAGCTCTTCGCATTGGAACAGCCGGACGGAAGCATGGTGCTTTCCACGCGCCCGGATGAGGAAAAGCGCGAGTCTTTCGACTTGAGCTTGGACGACGTTTCCTCGAAGGACGAATTGTCAAGAAAATTCTATTCCGCTTACATCGCCGGCTTCGATTCAATCCGCGTGCACTCTTCCTCGCGCATTACGCCGGAATTGCGCAAGACTGTTTTGCAGGAGACGAAGAGGCTCATCGGCCTTGAAATCGTGGACGAAACCCCGAACGTCATCGTCGTGAAGGACTTTTTCTCGCGCGAGGGTCTGAGCGTGGAAAAAACGCTGAAAAGAATGCACTTGATTACGTGCAGCCTGTTCGAGGATTTGCTTGAAGGAAAAGAGCTGGATGCGGTCGTCGAGCGGGATGACGAAGTCGACAGGCTCAGGTTTCTCCTCTTGAGGCAGCTGAACCTGGCTTTGAAAAACCCGCAAGTCTTGCGCGGCTTGAATCTCACTGCGAACCGCTGCATTGATTACGCGACGGCAACGCTTTACATAGAGCGCATTGCAGACCACGTTACCGCCATGGCTAAAATCCTGTCGCGGGAGAAAACCGACGTTTTCAAGCCGTTCCGCCAGCCTTTCGAAAAAGTTTACTCGCTTTACAAGGATTCCGTAAAAGCCTTTCTGGAAAAGGATTTCGCCTTGTCCATGAAAACAATCAAAAGCAAGCCGTCCTTACATTCGGAAATGGGCGAGTTGAACAAGCGCTTGTGGCAGAAAGGCATGGGCTACAGCCCGCTTGTAGAGCATTCCAACAGCATTCTTGACGGCAGCGAAGGCATCGCCGAACAGGCCATAAACCAGTCTTGAACCCGCCTGCCGCGCGCAATCCCGCCCCCCGCTTTTTCCGCTGGTTTTTAATACGCCGTGCGAGTCTTGTTTCTATGCGGCTAGGCTTCGTCACTGCGTTGACCAACGACTTTGACGCGAAAGAAGTAATCCAGAAAATCGCCCAGCAGGAAATCGGCGTGGATTTGGAGTTCGAACAGGCGCCCACGCTCTTGAACACGCCCGCGGCAGTCAAAAAAGTTTTCTACAACGGCGTGGACGCATGCATCGTTTTCGTGCAGTCGAGCGCGGAAGAAAGGGTTTCGCTGGCGTTGGCGCAAGAGAAGATAGTCGACGTGGAGAAAGATGCGGGGAAATACTGCATCGTGTGCACGGTTTTGGACGAAGAGGAAAACCCTGCTTCGCTGGCTGAAGAACGGCTGACTGAAGCGCTGCACTTGCTTTTGGGAGTGAGGCCGGAAAAGCCTGCGCCCGATTCACAATTGGATTTGTTCCAAACTCCTTCAACTTCGATGGACATGTTCACCCCTTCGGGAGAAAACGAAAGCAGTGGGGGAAAATCGCTGTTTTAGGGAAAAAATGGTGGTGTGAATTGGATTTGAAGAAAAACGCATTTTGGGTTTTCATGCCGGTTTTGATTGCAGCATCGCTTTTGCTTGCTGGGTGCGTGGCGCAGCAAACGCCTGCACCCACGCCGGCGGCCACGGCAACGCCTTTGCCCACCGCAACTGCAACTCCCACTCCTGCGCCCACCTCAACGCCCGAACCCACCGTGGAAATTACGCCCGAGCAAAAGCTTGCCATGCTGAAAAGTTCTACTGCACTTGTGCTGCAGCAGGTTTTCGGCGGGGAATTCGTTTTCTCGCAGGACAAAGACCCGGTGAGCGGTGCCATAACTTACTTCGCCGCGGGTTCTGACAATTACTACAACATCCAGGTTGCCGTAGCAAAGGGCATTGGCGTGCAATGGCCTCCGACTAAGACGCTTGCCGAAAAACGCGGGGAAAGCGGATTGAAGAAAACCGTGGTTTTCACGCAAACGAACTTCCAGCAGCCTTTGGTTGAAACGGAATTCGAAATGGAGTGCAACAACTTTGCGCAAACCGTGAAAATCACGCTGAACGAACAGAACACTCCGGCCCTGCCGTTCAAAAACCTAGCCGACAACGTGACGCGCATGCTGATAGACTCGTGCCCGTAACTGGCGAGGGCTCGCCCCCCGCTGACACTGCGTGACGAATGCGAAAGCCTGAGCTTTCACTAAGTTGCCGGTGCAACACCCCCCTGCGCTGCCCAAACCTCCTTTTTTATTTTCATTTCCCCTAATCGAAAGCAGGTTTTAACCCATGCTTTCGTTCAACCCGCTGCGAGTGCAAGTAGGCGTCAAAGAGCTTACTCTCGACCACGCGGGCGATTTTTCGTTCATTTCCCACGCGCACTCCGACCACGCTTTGAAAACGCGCGTTCCCTCCATCCTCGCGAGCGAAGCGACCGTGGATTTGTTGAAGGCGCGCGGCTACGCTTCGGGCGAAAACATCGTGCACGAGCACTACGGAACAAAGCTTTTGGGCGCAGGGCACGTTTTGGGGGCGCGGCAGTTAGTTGCTGAAGGAGACGGAGGAACGATAGCATATACTGGCGACTTCCGCTTGAGCGACTCGCTTTGCGTCAAGGGCGCGGAAATCCCGCAGTGCGACACCCTGCTGATGGAAGCGACGTTCGGCTCTCCCGAATTTGTTTTTCCCGACCGCGAGAGCGTGGCGAAAGAAATAGCCTCGTGGGTAACGGAAAAGCAGAAGGAAGGCATCGTGGTTTTGGGCGGCTATGCGCTGGGCAAGGCGCAAGAGCTAAACAAGGTGCTGAACGATTATGCGGGCATTGCACCCGTCGTCGAGGAAGGCATTGCGAAAATCAATGACGTTTACGTAAAGCACGGCGTGGCGCTGGACTACGTCCGCTCTTCTTCAGATGAAGGGCTGAAGGAGCTGGAGAAAAACTTTGTTGCGATAGTGCCAATGAACCGCGTTAACAACAACTTCGCATTCCAGCTGAGCCGCGCGTATTCCCGGCGAGTTTCTGCGGCTGTCGCGACGGGCTGGGCTTTGACCGAGCGGTTCGGCTCGATGCAAAAGTTTTGCTTGAGCGACCACTCGGACTTTCCCGAGCTTCTAGAATTCGCCGAGCAGACGGGCGCGAAAAAGATTTTCACGGAATACGGGAGCGCAAAGCGCTTGGCGCGTGAATTGCGCAAGAAGGGTTTGAACGCCCACGCTGTGGAAGAGCAGCAAAAGCTTTTGATGGCATGGGGCGAGTGATGCATGAAAATATTGTTTTGCTACGTGACTTGCAGGAACGAGGCTGAAGCCGAGAATATCGGCGAAGCGCTTGTGAAAGGCAAGCTTGCCGGCTGCGCAGTGGTGCTGCACCACGCGAAGTCTTTCTTCGCGTGGAACGGGAGCGTGCAGAGGACTGCCGAAGCGCTGTTGCTTTTGAAGGCTCCCTTGCGCAACAAGCGCAAGCTTGAAAAGGAAATAAAGAAAATGCATTCTTACGACATTCCGTGCATACTATCCTGGAGCGCGGAGTGCAGTGAAGACTACGGAAGGTGGCTGGAGAATGCCGTCAAGTGAAGCGCACGAGCTTTTCGCCGAGTCTTTCGTCCAACGCCTGAGCAGCCATCCTGATGTCATGCGGCTGCGAAACTCCTACCGCGAGGATGTTCTTGAGAAGCTGAAGAGCTTCATCGTCGAACGGCGCGTTTCTTCCCACGAGCAACTGCATGCTCTTAAACTCCGACGAACTCTTGCCGGCATGTCTGCTAAACTAGAAGAGAAAAAAGAGCAGCTCGTGTCGATGGAAAAGATAGGCCGCATCAGCCCAGACGTCTGGGCTCTGCGCGAGGAAATTTACAACGACTTGCAGCCGAAGTTTGATGCCTTGAAAATATTGCACGACTGGATATACTCTCACTAGTCCCGCGGATTCAAGTGGCAAGTGTCGTTTATCCTTTTTATGCGCCACAAGCCGTCGCGGTAGTAGAATTCACTTATCGACGCGTTGTCCGTGCGGAAAGCACGCCATTTTTCCAGCGGCATTCCCAAGAGAAAGCACGATAGTGTGGTGATGACCAGGTGGTGAGTCAAAACCATCGTGGCCTCCTCTTTTTCCAAAAGCATTTTGTTGAAGAACGGTACGACTCTCGCTGCCACGTCTTCAACACTCTCGCCGCCTTCGCACCGCAAGGAATGGCTTCTGAACATGGTGCGCTCGCTTTCCGACAGCTCGTGCCAAACCCTGTTTTCCAAAATCCCGCAGTTGCGCTCTCGCAATTCGCTCGAGTAAACGGACTTGAACTTTTCCTCCAGCCTGCTTTCGCGAATCGTCGCCCGCGCTCTTCCCGCGTCGCTGGCGTAAATGCGCCCGATTTCTTCCTTAGCCAGAGCCTCGCCCAAGGCTTTCGCCTGCCTCACTCCTTTTTCCGTAAGCTCGCTGTCGAAAGCTCCTTGTACCAAGTCCAACGCGTTAGCAGCCGTTTCGGCGTGCCTGACGAGAAAAACCCTTTCAACCATTTTCAACACTTTAAAACAGCGTTTCTTTCCCTTCTTCTAGAACTACGAAGCTTACCCTATTTCGTAATCGGTTATGGCGTCAAGCACGTATTCGCTTCTCAATTGTTTTTTCATTTTCTTGATTTCGGCGAGCGCAAGCCATTTTGCCTGGAGTATTTCTTCGGTAGCGTGCTTTCTGAGGCTTCCGCCGGCGATTGAAGAGTTGAAGACGATTATTACCCTGCAGTACTTGGGGCTTACGTCCTGATACACGCCGACCAAGCCTTTCACTCTCGCTTGGTATCCCGTTTCTTCTTTGACTTCTTTTTCGGCATTCCAGCTCAAGGGAACATTATGCTCGAGCCTGCCGGCGGGAAAATTCCACAATCCCTTTGCCGGCCCCTCCCCTTCCTGGACGAGGAGGTATTTGCCGTTCTTTTTAATTAAGTTCGACGTGACGATGACCGGTTTTGTTTCTGAATTGTTTTTTGACTGCACCATGGTTTTTACCCCACACGAGAAAAATCCTTTCCACAATTTACAAAAACTTCCTTAGTTTATTCTAGTTATCTTCTTTCAATTTTTTGCCAACGTGTTCAATCATGGTGATGCGCAAAGATTCTTCAATGTGCCCACTCGCGCCATTCAATGCACTAAGAAGTCTTCTCAGACTTGTTTCTTTTTGTTGTTGAGCAGCTGCTTGGCTTTTACGCGCTTTTTGCTCTGCTTTAAGGAATTCCAAAAGCTCTTTCACGTGTTGGTTGGTTTCATCTCTAGCGAACGGTATGTCTATAATCAACGGATGTTCCATATCCATCGCCTTTATCCCATACCTCCGGTCAAGTTCTTCCAAAACTGCATCTCTGTCATTCGTCTGAATAAAAATTGTTGGATGGCGGCGATTTTGTTTGAACGGAAAGGCAAATTCTTTCACGTCAGGATGGCTTTGCAAAAATTCAACTATGCTCAGATTTCTGGGTCGTGCCATTTGCTTCACTAAACTGACATCCTGTTTAAAGTTAAAAATAAGTGGGCCCGCCCGGATTTGGACCGGGGACCTTTCGATTATCAGTCGAACGCTCCACCAGACTAAGCTACGGGCCCGTTAAAGCGGAAAAATACTATGCGCGGAGGAATAGTTAAATTGTTTTCCCCGCGAGCTTTTTTCACCTACCGCATTGTTTTTATTCGCCTGTTTCGTTAGGAACTCGATTGGAAATGCGTGACTTGGTGTATTTTGCACATTTGCTGTTGGGAATGGCGTTGGTGGCCCTGCCGTTCGTAATCCGCTCTTTGCTCAAGAAAAAATCGGCGTTGGCAAAGCCGGTTTCCATCGCCACCGCGGCTTTAAGCTGGATTATGCTTTTGCCTTCTGGAATACTTTACACCGTTTTTTATCCCGCAACCAAGACCGTAGTCAAGGCGGGCTCGTGGCCTTGGGCCCATTCGATAGTGATGGAGACGAAGGAACACTGGGGTTTGCTGTTGCCTGTGATCGTTACGCTGGCTGCAATCCTGGTTTTGCAAAACAAGGGCAAGGAAAGCAGAAAGTGGTGGCTTTTGGCCGCGGTGCTGGCTTTGCTGATAGGCGTTTTAGGAAGGATAGTGAAAATGGGGGCTGGTGCTTGAAATGAAGTTCAACGCTTACGCCGGAATGATTGCAAGCTCGTGGCTGCTTGCCGCGATGGTGGTAGCTTCGGAACTCGCGCCTTCTTTCAAGCAAGCGCTCGCTTCCGCGTTTTCCCACCACTGGATCGGGAAAGGCGTTCTGACCGCCTTGGCTTTCGTGATCATCGGATTTGCCTTCGCCTCAAACGCAGGCAAAATTGCGGGCAAGCGGCAAGAGGATGCCGCTTGGTGGAGCGCTCTCGGCTCTCTCGTCGTGATAATCGCGTTTTTCGTTTTCGAATTCGTCTCGTGATTTGAAATGCGTTTGGAAAAAACCCTTGCGGCCGCCATCGTAGCTGTTTTTCTTGTGGTAATCGGCTATTTCTTGTACACTTCGAGCTTTGCGAGCGCTGAAATCCCTCCGCACGTCACCGGAGAAGTCAGGGAAATATACGAGTGGGCTAAGACTCCCGAAGGAAAACTCTTGCTGGAGGAGATTCCGTGCTACTGCGGCTGCAAGTACGAAGGCCACAAGCATGCCGGGCATTGTTTCTGGAAGGACGACGGCACTTTCGACAAGCACGGGATAACCTGTTCGGTGTGCTTGGATATAGCCAAGAAAGCGAGGAAAAGTTTGCTTGAAGGAAAATCCGCGTGCTACATCCGCAACGACATAGACGAGTTTTACAAGCCGAACGCGCATTTGGGCACTCTCACGCCAATGCCCGAAGGCTGCAGCGCGGGGTCTTGAAAATTGGCTTCGCCGATTCCTTTGGAACTTCTCGTCGGAGCAGCGCTCGTCGACAGCATAAACCCTTGCGTTTTCGGGGTTCTCATTTTCCTGATGGCGTACATGACGAGAGTGTTCAAAAGCCGTTCGAGAATGCTCTTGGCAGGCGGGGTTTACGTCGTCGCGGTTTACTCGACTTACTTTCTTTTGGGCATGGGCATAGTTTCGGCGGCGGCGACCGCGGGGTTCTCGACGTATTTCTACTGGTTTGCGGCGGTCGCGGCAATCCTCGCCGGGCTGCTTGAAATAAAGGATTACTTCTGGTACGGAAAAGGCTTTTCACTGCAAATAATTCCCGGCGGAGCCGAGAGAATCAAGAAATACACCGGCTATTTTGAAAGCATGGAAACCAAGCACCCCCTCCTCAGCCTGGGATTGGCTTTCGCCCTCGGGATTTTCGTGGTTTTCGTCGAACTGCCTTGCACCGGCGCCCCGTACCTGGCGGTTTTGGGCATGATTTCCGCAGGGGATTTGGCTGACGGAGTCCCGCTGTTGTTGTTGTACAACCTCATCTTCATCCTGCCGCTGCTTGCCATAATATCGTTGGTTTACTTCGGCAACAGCAAGAAACTCGAAGCATGGCGCAAGCAAAACCGGGGGCTCATGCGCTTGGCAATAGGCTTGTTCCTCATCATGCTTGGCGGCTACATGATCTGGTCGGTGACATAGCCAGCGCCGTTTAAAAGCCCGTTCGGAGATAAAAGCTTGATGGTGAAATGAAAATGCCTGCAAAAAAAACAAAAGCAAAAAAGCATTCCCACGCCAAGGGAAAAGTCTGCGAATTCTGCTAGTGGATGGTCTTGAGCAAATCCGCCTTCGAGATTATTCCGCCTATTTTCCCGCCCTTCCTCACGAGCACCGCGAAATGGTGCTTGAGCAACTCGGAAATCGCGGGCAAAGGCGTTGTTTCCGAAACCACGGGAAATGCCTCTTCCATGATTTCCCCACACTCTAGCTTGGAAAGCTCGTGTGCGTCCAACCCAGACGAAATGCGGTCCAAAATGCTTTTCTCCGACACGCTTCCCACTGCATGCCCCTTGTCGAGCACCGGAAGCTGCGAAAAATTGTGCTTGCGCATCAAAACAATCGCGCTCGCCACGCTGTCCTTCTTGGAAACGAAATTGACATTTGGATTCATAACATCACTTGCTTTAGGCTGAGTTTGGTTCTCAAGTTCCTCGAGAGTATCGAATATTTTCTTTAGATAGGTATATGCTGCGTCAATCTGGCCTGTTTCAATCTTCGCTATTAACGACTGACTGACGCCTGCTTTTTCAGCTAGTTCTGTTTGAGTTAGGCCAATTTTAATTCTCCTACTTTTGATTTCAGCTTGTGTAGGTAACATACTCAACACCATTATTCTAACTAGAATAATTTTAACACAAAATTATTTAAATACCTTTCCTCTATTTATATAATAATCAATTTTCTAAAGGTAGTTGGCAATGGAAAAAAAATTCTTTACTTCCGAAAGCGTTACCGAAGGGCACCCTGACAAAATCGCGGATCAGGTTAGCGATGCAATCCTTGATGATTTGCTCAGGCAAGATCCGAAATCGCGTGTAGCCGTTGAAACCCTTACTACTACCGGCTTGGTATTGGTTGCTGGGGAGGTTACTTCAAGCGCTTATTCGGATATTCAAGGCGTGGTTAGAAAGACTTTAGCGGAAATCGGCTACGACCACCCCGAATACGGCCTGGATTCGAAAGATTGTGCTGTGCTTACTGCAATCCACGAACAAAGCAAAAATATTGCTGTAGGCGTAGACTCTTCTGCAAAAAAAGAGCAGGGAGCGGGAGACCAAGGTTCTGTATTTGGTTTCGCCTGTAATGAGACGCCCGAATTGATGCCCTTGCCGATAGTACTTGCTCACAAGCTTACTCAGAGGCTTGCTGACGTCCGAAAAAAGAAAATATTGCCTTGGGTTAGGCCTGATGGCAAATCGCAAGTTACGGTAGAGTATGACGATGGGAAACCAGTTCGAGTAGATGCGGTGGTAATCGCGGTGCAGCACAGCCCCGAAGTTTCCAACGGAGACATTGTCAAAGGAATCAAGGAACAAGTGATTGCGCCGGTTTGCGGAAAGCTGGTCGACGAAAACACCAAGTATTACATCAACGCAACGGGCGTTTTCGAAGTGGGCGGGCCGGAAGCGGACACGGGCGTTACCGGGCGCAAGATTATCGTCGATACTTACGGCGGTTACGCGCGGCACGGTGGCGGCGCAATGTCTGGAAAAGACCCGAGCAAAGTCGACCGAAGCGGCGCGTACGCGGCCCGATATATAGCGAAAAACGTGGTTGCGGCTGGTCTTGCTGAAAAGTGTGAGGTGCAAATCGCTTACAGCATCGGCGTGGCGAAACCCGTTTCCGTATTCGTGGAAACTTTCGGCACGGGCAAAGTGGGCGACGAGAAACTGGCGGAAGCAATCGAGAAAATATTCCCGCTAAAGCCTGCGGATATTATCAAGCACTTGGATTTGCTTCGCCCGATCTACAAGAAGACTGCCGCTTACGGCCATTTCGGGCGGAACGATCCGGACTTCACGTGGGAGAAGACCGACAAGGTTGAAGAGCTGAAGAAGCTATTTTAACTGCAAAATTCTACTGGTCTCATGCTGGGAGTCATTGCAGGAACGGGCTTAGAGCATTTCTTTAAGGGAATCGAAGCGCCTATCAAAACCGACTACGGCTCGGTCCACGCGATTCTCACCAAAGGCGACAAAATCGCCTTTATTTCCCGCCACGGCTTTGCCCACGATGTTCCCCCTCACAAAATCAACCACAAAGCCCATGTAGCCGCGCTCAAGAAACTGGGCGTAAGCGGGGTTTTGGGTTTCAGCGCTTGCGGAGCGATTTCCAAATACTCTATCGGCGACCTGGTTTTGCTTGAAGATTTCATCGACTTTCGCGCGCCCCAGACTTTCTTCGACAAGCTAGAGTCGATAAACCAGCACGCTTGGATGGCCCCGCCGTTTTCCAAAACCCTGCAAGGCAAGGCGCTTGCTGCGGCGAAAAAAGCGAAAGTGGTTTTGAAGAAAGGGGGCGTTGTTGCCGTAACCGCCGGCCCGAGGCTCGAAACGCCCGCGGAAATCAAGGCTTTCGCAAAGCTCGGTGCGAATCTCGTGGGAATGACGACTTCGCCCGAAGCCACTCTCGCGCGGGAATTGGAGTTGGAGTATGCGGCGATTGCGGTCGTTTCAAACCACGCTGCGGGAGTCAAGCGGTTCGCGCCTTCGGGCGCCGAAATCGCAGCCGTAGCCGCAGCCCAGGCGCACAAGGCGGCGAAAATCGTGGCGGAATTAAGTAAATAAAACGCGTTGCAGTGATTGT
>JAGVWL010000027.1 GCA_018304285.1 Microcaldota archaeon | reverse complement strand
GCGCCGTTTTCCTACGGCGTTTACGTCGACGGGCAAAAGCTTTTCTCGCGCCAAACGCAGAACCAAAGCGAAAACTTTACGCTCACGCTTCCCTACGGCTTGCACGCGCTGGAAGTGAAAGCCAACGACGATTTCAACGCGCCCGAGCTCGACTACGCCAACGACTCTAAAACCATCGAAGTCTACACTGCGCCCACGCAAGCCGACTTGCGCGTGGAAAGCGTAATCCTCCCCCAGCCCGCGCCCACAACGCCGCCAAACTCTAGCGGCGGAAACTTCTCTTCCAACCTCACGGTAATCAGTGCAACTAGAATCAACGCCACCATCGTTACCGGCTTGAAAATCAACGTTTCCAACTACGGAGGAAACAGCACTTACGCGACGCTGTTCGTCACCCGCGGCTCGCAACAGATTTACTCAAAATACTTGTTCATGGCCGCAGGGCAAAAAAAACAAATACCGGCGTTCATCAACTTCACTTCCGGAAGGAACGACTTGCAAGTGAGGGTGGAAAACCAAGGCGACTTCAATTACACCGACAATTCCTTGAATGCGACGGTATACAAATGCACCAAGCCTGGCTTCGTCCTCGTGGTCAATGATTCCGACGTGGAATTCAACGAGGGAGGCGAAAGCGGGGCGCTGTTCTTCCAAGAGTTGCGCGAGCAAGGGTATTGCACGAGCTCTTGGGACGAAGCTGTAGACGGACAAGTGACCGCCGAAAACCTCAGCAAATACAATTTCGTAGTTTGGAGCGCGGGCAACTACAACGGGCAGGTTCTGGGTGAAGAAGATTTCGACGCGCTGTCGAACTACTCGGGCCCGGTTTTGCTTGAAGGCGCGGACATAGGCTTCGACCACCAGAACGACTCGACACTCGCATGGTTCAACGCATCCTACGCCGGCGATTTGGACTTGAACGGTTCGCTTTCCACCCTAACGCTCTTGAACCACCAGGTTTTCGCTGGAATACCCTCCCTTTCGGCAAACGGCTCGCGCGGGCGGTATCCCGACTCGCTCCAGCCGATACTTCCTTCCTCGCAAGGAATCGCACAATGGCAGAATGGCGATTACGCCATCATCGCGTCTACTCCGCAAAAGAAAATGCTTTACTTCGCTTTCGCGATAGAATCGGTCGAAAACGCGCAATCGCAAAGCCAGCTTTTGGCCAATGCGTTCAACTGGCTTTACGGCCGCGGTTCTTTCCCGCCCTTGGCGCCCGAACTGCTCGCCCCGCCGGACGGCTTTATCACCAGCGCTTCAAGCGTGTTGCTGGAATACAATTCCAGCGAGTACTACACGCGCAACGCTTCATTCTACGTTTACGGAGCCGAAGGCAACGGCACGCCGGCATTGCTTTACTACGGGCGCAACACGCAATTCAACTGGACCGGCTTGCAGGAAGGGCAGCATTCGTGGTTTGCAGTTGCAGCCGAGGGCAGTCAAAACTCCAGCCCGTCCGAAACCAGGACGTTCACCGTCGACCTCACTCCGCCCGATGTTTTCTCGTTCGGCGTGAATTCCACAGGCGAATATTCCGATGCAATGTTTTATTCCAATGCAAGCGACGCCAACGGATTGAGCGGGTTCGTGTTCGCATGGGACAACGCGACTGGAGAAATGCAAAACGGCTCGTGGGTTCCGCTCGGCGGAACGCAAAACGCTTTCGCTTACTCCGCGAAAACCCTGCCCGCAAGCAACACCACGGTGCAGTGGGCGTTTTACTTCAACGATTCCGCGGGCAACTGGAATTCTACTGGCGTCCGGCAGTTCGTCGTCACCGAAAACGGGCCGTGGTGGAATTCCTCGTTTGCCTACGCGCGCCTGCTAAACGTTACCAACAACAACGATTCGCTCGAACTCGACGCTAACTACACTGCAAACGTTACGCTCGACACGCAAAACTTGATTGCGGCAGGCAAAATGCGGGCGGATTGCAGTGATTTGGCGGTTTTCGACAAAATCGCGGCAAAAGAAATCGACCGCGCCGTCGCCGGATGCTATTCTGGAGAAACGCAAGTGCTGTTCAAACTCCAGCGCGCCATAACTCCTTCCGGCTCCAGCGCCGACTACGCGCTGGAATACGGAAACACGCAAAACGCGCCGTTCAACAACAACGAGGCGGTATATTGGCTGTACGACGACTTCAACGACAATTCGATTAACGAGAGCAAATGGGTTTGCGATTACGGGACTTGCACAGAAGCGGGAGGGGTAGTGACCGTCGGCGGAATATCCGACAACCGGCTCATTGCACTCCAGCGAGCCACCCTGCAAGGCGGACTGAACCACGCCAAACTGCTGCAAGCGTAAGCACCTCCGCGCAAACCACGAGCAACTTTGGGTTCGACGTCGGAAACGCACACCAGGTCGACGTCGGCTATTCCAGCCCATGCACCGATTGCATGTTCATTTCCGACGGGGTCACGCACGACACCAACGATTCCATCAACGCGTACGGCGGAACGCAAAAGAAGTTCGCCATTTACTTGAACGGCACGCGCGTGCGCGCCGTCAACCTCGACGACGGCAGCTACTCCGACATAGACACGGGCAGGGTGCAAAACTCGGAAATGCGCGTTTCGCTCTACGACTGGGTGGACGGGTACACCAGCTTCGACGAAATCAAGATGATGAAGTACATTTATCCAGAACCCTCGTATGCGCTGGAAAGCGAACAGCAACGATGATACGGTGGAGGGTAGGGACGAAGCTAGTAATCAACCAAAAAACTTATATGCGGATGGAAGCTCGACTAAATTGGGGTGGCAGAATGGGGTTGAATATTTACGCGTTTTCAGCGGCGTTGATCTTTCTTTCTAGCGGGGTTGTCGCGCAAGCCATTTTGACGGAATACGTCGACTTGCAAAGCCCGTTCGTCGCACAGCAGCAAACTGCGCTCGACCAGCTTGAACGCCAGTACGCCGGAAGGCTCGAAGTACAAGTGAAGCACTTTCCAATTACAAACATATTCCCGAATTCATTCAAGGCGGCCGAGGCGAGCGAATGCGCACGAGACCAAGGCAAATTCAATGAATACAAGCGTGTTTTGCTGGCAAACCAAAACTCGCTGGGCATCCCGTCCCTTAAAGCCCATGCGGCTGCAATCAACGGCATCGACACCCTGAAATTCAACGAATGTTTGGATTCAAGCCGGAAAGCCCAGAAAGTGAATTCCGACTTTGCGGAGGCAAGCGAAAAAGGCGTTTTGGGAGTTCCGGCGTTCGAGATAAACGGCAGGATAATCCAAGGCACGAAATCTTTCAACGAACTTGAAGCCATCGTCGAGGGAGTAATTGCAACGCCCTCCACTTCACCTAAACCAAGCCAAGTTTCCCAGCCTAGCGCCCAAGCCCAACCGATAACCGTAGCGTGCATGCCTAATTCACAAGGAACAGAGCAATGCGTTTCTGCATCGCAAATAAGCGTGTCGGGAGAGTATTTCGTTTCCGGACCCGCACGCTCGCCAGAAGCAGTCGCGAGAGTAGTGTTTTATTCGGACTTGCAAAGCCACTTTGCGCAGGCGGTCGACTCGGTATTGAACAAGAAGCTCAAATCCGAATACGGAAGTAGGATAGAGCTTGAGTTCAGGCACTACCCGCTCGAAGAACTGTACGCGTTCGCAAGGGAAGTCGCTGAAGCGAGCGAATGCGCGCTAAGCCAAGGGAAGTTCGAGGAGTTCAAGCAAAAAGTCTTCGAAAGCACCGGACAACGCCAAGACCAGGCGCTGTTGGAAAAACACGCACAGGAAATAGGATTGAATTCTGCCACGTTCGAAACATGCATTTCATCCGGGGGGGCAAAGCAGACGGTAGACAACAATATCATGCAGGCGAAGGCGGACAACGTGGAGGGCGTGCCGACCGTATTCGTCGGCGAAAACAGGATTACGGGCGCGTACGGCTACGACGCGTTCCAAGACGCGGTGGAAGGGGTTTTGAACGGAAGGCCCGTGCCTTCCAAAAACTTCATGCCCCTGAACCTCGAGCCCAAGAAAGTCCCTGCACCGGACAACCCCAAGAAAAGACACACCGGCATGGATTCTCAACTTGCTGACTATCTTGATTATTTAGGGGAAAGCAGCCAACCGCTCGACATCAAAATAACCCTAGGTCAAAACGGCCTGGACAAGACCGTGCAAAGCATTGAACAGGAGGGCGGATCGGTCAGAAGCATTGACCAAAACCAGGACATTCACGCCACTCTGCCCGCAAACAAAGTCGATTCCATTTCAATAATCGACGGGCTCTACCTTTCGCTTGACGGCAGCTACCAAATCCCTCCCTCCAACCAGCAGGGGAAAGTTGAAAATCAAAACTCGAAAGCTCCGACGCCGACGATAGCAAGCGAAACCGAAGCCAAAACGCTTTCGAGCAGGAGCGTGGAATTGAGGTTTTCCGGAGAAAAACAGGGGCGCCTCAAGATTTCGCGCGATTCGAACGGCATTGCAATCGAGTCCGGAGGCGTTACGGCGACCGCGCCCGCGGATTCCAGGCTGGGCTTCAGCGAGCAAGGCCTCACAATCGAAGAGACCGAACTCAAAGCGTTGCCTGACGGAGTGCTTGCAACCGCAACAGAAGAGCTCGGAGCAATGGCGGACCGCCAAATCAAACTCAAAAAAACCGATAGCGGCATAGCTTACCAAATCGATGGAACCAAGAAAGCTAAAATCTTGTGGTTGATTCCCGTCGAATACCCGGTCGGAGCAACCATCGACGCGACGAACGGGAAACTGATAAGCGCAAGCAGACCGTGGTGGAAATTCCTAGTCGGCGGATGAGTTTTTGCACAAACTGGATTACCGCATTGCACTAGCGCTCCTGGCATTAATGGTTCTAGCACCGCAAAACGCCTGGGCCGACGGCGACAACGACAATTGCGGTACCACCGTCTTCAACCAACTGGGGCATCCTGAAACGTTTTACGAAGAAAAAATAGATGACTCTGGCGATGTCGACTGGTACAGGGGAGATTTCGGCTATTCGGGAACCCTACCCGTGCACGTAATAGTCGTTCCCCCGAACAACAGGGATTATGACATCAAAATATATGACAGCTGCACCGGCAACCCTGTGAAAACATGTCAAGCACTAAGGGGCGTAACGGAGGATTGCACTACAACGGTTTCTGCGAGTTATTTCTACGTCAAGGTATACGGGTGGAATAGCGATTATGATTCGAGCGCGCCGTACGAAATAACTGCTGGAAAAACCCAGGCGTGCTCCATATCAAGCTCGGACGGTCACGCAACCAAATCGAGCTTCAGTGCGAACGAGCCGCTTACGTCCGCGGGTTTCACATATTACAACCAAAACTCTTTTACGATACTCTACTACCTCTTTACCGACCTTTTCCGTCCTTCTGGACAAATTTTGGGGCACTACCTCTTTCCCGCATCATACTACCTCAATGCGAACCAGAACCGGGCATTTGACACTGGATGGAGCTATAGCCCGGGATGGCCTGAAACCGGCAATTACGTTCACAAAACATTCATACTCTCATTTTGCAGGCAGGGGAATAATCCTACCGATGTTTCTTCGAAAAACTCTTTTTCCACCAACCCCAATCCGTACGTTCGGTGCACCAATCAATGCACTAACGGGGCGCAAAGGTGCTCCAACATGTTCAACTTGGAAACCTGCGGCGACTACGGCAACGGCTGCTATCAATGGGGCGGAGGCCAGAACTGCAATCCCGGGACATACTGCTCGGGAAGCCAGTGTGCGAACTGCAAGCAAAACGGAAACTCTTGCTCTAATCCGGGCACAAGCACGCCCGAATGCTGTACGGGTGCCTGCAACTACAACAGCGAATGCGGCTATCCCGCGTGCTCTTCAAACACAGATTGTGGAACGGACGGATTCGTAAGCAATAATTTCTGCAGCACGGGGGACGTCTACCGGACGTACAGGACGTACACTTGCAACAGCGCCGGGCACTGGAATGCCTTCTGCTCGCAGGGGGACGAACAAAGGCTCATCGAAAACTGCAGCTATTGGCAGACTTGCTCAAACGGGGCGTGCCAAAACCAATGCTCCAACGAATGTTCAGACCATGATGAGTACACTTGTAGCGCGGGCGACGTTTACGCCTGCAAAACCAACTTCGACCAAGACCCTTGCTACGAACGGGGTTTGGTTCAAGACTGCAACTTGAACCAAGCATGCCAAATAGCCCCAGACCGTCGTAGCGGATGGTGCGAAAACAACCCGTCAAGACCCGGCTTTTTCGTCGATTACGCGGGCACAGGAGTGACTATCTTCAAGCAGCCGGCAGACTTGCTCGCCCTCAAAATAACATCCCAAACACAACAAACGATAACCTTCTCTTTCGACGCCAACGCCTTCGAAGTGACTTCAGGCAACTGCGTTAACGGCCAGCTTACACTCAACGCTGGGGAAACAAACTGCAGGTTCACGGTAAAGCCGGATGCGCAGGAAACCGCATACCACTTCGACGCGACCGGCGCATTCGGCACGGTTTCAAGCCAACAGGTACAAATAACGCGAAGCCCGAAAGCGATAATACTAACCAACCGCAACCAACTGCTCGACAGGTATGCCTTCGACTACGGAGGCGTACAAAGCGTTTTGGAAGCCGCATACCAAAAAGCCCAAGAGAAAAACACGGTCGTATACGATTTGAACGACTACCTGGCTGGAAACCCATTCACCATTTTCTTTCAATACTATTCCGACCCGCTCGACCCCTCAATTCCAGACAACAACGCTTACGCCCTCTCGGTTTCAAACTTCATCAAGCAAAAATGTCTAGCCTCATCGTGCAAAAGCGTCGTTTTACTGGGAGACGATTTCGTAATACCACACTACCGCGTCGACTACCGAGCGTTATCGGGACAGTGGTTTTGGCAACAACCTGAAACAAACTACATTTACAGCGACAACGCGTTCATCCCAAAAGTAGAAAAACCGTTCAAAGACCTGCCCGACTTGTTCAAGCCGGCAAACCGCATTCAGTTCGTAACTCCAGACTCGCCCACGCAGGAAATGCAAAACCGCATTTCCGAATTTAAGACTACCCTGACGACAAAATTCCCCGGCGTAATAATAGAGTCGGACTTGCATTCCGGCGACATAACTTGCGATACCGTGCTGTTGAGGGGAAAAACGCTTGTTTTGATTGGAGACAGGCAAAACAACAACGCGATAAAATGCATCCCCTGGTTCGGGGCGATTGCAGACACCATTTCGATAGAAAGAAACGTTTGGGGAGACGGTTTTCTGGGAGAAAAGAAGTATGCGCTCATCCTATCCGGAAACAACCCGCACGCCTTGCGCGGGTTGAACCTGTTCGTTCAGAAAGACATGTTCCGCGGCACGCAAGTGTCGCAAATGGTGATGCTTGAAACGGCGTTAGACTCGTGCAGCCTCGCGGGCGTGCTTCCTGTTTTTGACATTGCCGGGGACGTTTGCAGCATCGCAAACGACTGCGGGCACTTCGCAGCGACGCTGTGGAACGAACGGTACGCCGACTTCGGCAGGGGCGCTTGGTGCGTTTTGGACACGGCATTCGCTTTCGTGCCGTTCGTCGGCGTAGGGTGGGTGAAAGTAGGAGACAGGATTACCGACTTGAACGAAGCTAAAGGGATTCTGCGTGGCGACACGACATTAGAACCACTGTACACCTCGTTCAAACGCTTCGGTTCGAAACAAAGTCAGATTTTCGAACTGACGAAAAAGGCACTCGGGAAAAAAGTGATAAATCAAGACCCTAAAATTGCCGAAGAACTAGGCAACTTTCTCGCAAAGGCCGACGATGTGATAACCCAAGACGTAATTTACAGCGGGGCGAACCATCGCGTGACCCGCTTCGGAAAATCGTTTGATGCCAACCAAGAGGGTGCTATTGTAACCGCAAGCGGGGAATTGCTGGCGGGAAATAAAAAAACACGAGGGATAATCACGCTAAAACAAGGCAACTCTGCATGGGGTCTAGACCACATCAAAGCAGACCGCATAGCACACATTAGGAACGCATTCCCGGAATTGGCTCTGGGCACTGATGATAAAGTCCTCGATTTCATTATGGAAGCGGTAGAAAAGAAAAACCCGGTTTTGGGGGAAGTGCTGTACAAACCAGAAGGCGTCGACAGAACACTAAAAGTGATAATCGGAAATGACCCGGATAAACTCGGTTCAATAATAACCGCATATCCTGCATAGGCTCTAAGAGGTGATATAAATGACAGAACCGTACAAGGCAAAAATTTTAGAAGCCATACCCTGCGCCGCCGAAAGCGAAGATAGCATCGTAGATGCATTTATCAAACTCGAAATAAATGGCGTTCGAATTTGGGCATTTGTCCCAAATTGGCGGCGTCTCTTCCCATATCCAAGCATGAAAATTCCAACGCACCGGCTCGGTTATGGACGCAAACTGTTGGATAATTTGCTCAATCGATACGCAAACGTCGGGCTTAAATTTCTCAATTTAAAATCGGGAAAAAATCAATTGAAGGAAAAGAGGGCTAACTGGATCGATGAAAGAACAGTCCACTTTGAAATTTTCGGCCAGGTGATAGAAAAAAAACCTGCTGCGGAACACGGAGGCGCGCCGCCGCGGGAAATCCTTTGGGTCGACTGCGGGGTTGTCGTCGAAACTGACGCTAAAAAAGGCGAGTTTCAAGCCGGAGACTGGATCCACCTAATCGGCAGACTTGATGCCGAACTTATCGAGGTTTTGTAGTGTGAAAATAGTACTTTTGCTGTTGTTGCTGTCCGCGGCCGTGCACGCCGCTTCGTCCAGCTTCGAATCCGCAAGCGTGGCGCGCATTGTCGGCGACTCGCCGGCAGAGTTAAAGCAAGCGCTGCTGCAAGACCAATTCAACCTCCAACATTCCACGTACTACACCACCGACGGCCCGGTGTTGGGCTGCATCGGGCCAAACCCCCGCTGTGCTACGGGGAATTTGCTTTCCAAAGCGTTTCCGAACAACAACATCTTCCGCTACAACACAATAATCGGCAACAGCTGGAATTGGAATACACTGAAAACCGATTTCAACGCCTGGCAGCAAAGCGGGTTGTTTGCGCTGGAAGCGTTCGGCGGCATTGAAAACGGAAGGGCAGTCATCAAAACAAACGACGGTTCCAGGCTCACGCCAGACGACCCACAGCTGAAAAGCGCTTTCGCCTCGAAAAAACCGCTATTCATTTCAGACAGCGCTTACAGCGGCTTGTACCTTCCACGCTCGTTCTCCGGCGAAAATTCCTTCATTGGGGCACTCGGGCAGGATTCGCTGGTTGTTGCGACAAACGCCGTTCCAAACCGCGATTTCGTCTACGCGTTCTTGTGCTCGCTGGTTAAAATAAACGAAGTAGGAAGAGCTTACACCAACGCCCGAAACTTATACTACTGGGAGTCGCAACAGCCCAGCGGCTTGACGCTAATGTCTTATTCCTTCTACGGCTCGCCTTTCGCGCGGGTCTCCTTCCCGTCGCAAGTGAACGAAAGCGACTGGAAAGCGACATGCCAACAGTACGCCAACACTTCGGGCTTTTCATACGTTGCGGGCGAAACTGTCGACGAGAATTCCATTGGAAAAATGAGGTCGAAAATCTTTTTCGATTCCAACCAGACTTTCTCGCAGGAAATCCAATTGAACTTCACGAACTATTCCATAATTCAAGGGGAGAACTACTCGCTTTTAGCCGTTGACGGAACCGCGCTTCAACAGGAGTATTATGAATTGGCTTTGCCGCGCAAATCTATAGTATCGTTCTTTCCTTTGAAGAGCGTAATCGTAAACGTCAGATTGGTTTCTCTAGAAGAGCCGGTAGACTTGGCAGTTAATTTGCCTTCTTGGAACGGCACACAATTTGTTTCCAGAGTCTGCCTTTCCAACTCCACTCCCGCGGAAATAAAGTTTTTCGATTCATTCTCTCAGGATAGGCAAGCAGTTGTTGCTAACATCAGGCCTGTTGCTGCAGTGGACTGCGAAGGCGGCATTTTCAGGCTCTACAAGAAAATGACTTACAAAATCGAGTACTACCCGAACTCTCCGATAATAATCAACTCGATGGACTACGCGAACCCCGTAAGGCCAGGCGCGCAGGTTGATTTGAACGTTTCCCTCGCGCTAATAGGCGAATTCCAGAATTCCAGCGTTTACCGGCTGGTTTTGAAGCAAGGTGATGCAGTCGTGGCGGAAAAGCTTTTCTCCAGAAATCTCACCGATTCTTTGCAGTTCAACGCGTCCAGCGACGAAGGGGAAACGGAATACTCCCTGGAATTTGTCGAGAACAACGAGACTAAAACTTTTTCGGGCTTTTCGCTGAAAACGGCGTTCATAGACCCCCGGCTGATCATTCCGGAAGTGATTAGCGGCCCAAGCACCCAGGCGATATTGATTTTGAACAATCTTCTCGACACGCAGGTAGGAGCGAACGTTACATATTACTTGTTGAAAGGTATGGAAATCCGCCAGACTGGAGTGCTGCAGTTGCAGCTCACACCGGGCGGCAACATCGCACAGCTTGCATTGGACAATTTGAGCCGCAACGACATCGCGTATTCCTTGGCAGTGGATTTGACGTACTTGGGAAGGACGAAAAGCATTTCCCACCCAGTGATTACAGACCACGCGCCGTTGCTGCAAGAAATCCAGGAAATAACGGTTAATGAAACCCAAAACGTTTCCATAACCCCCGTCGCTTCGGACCTTGAAGGGGACGGGATAACTTACGCTATAGGCGCGCCCGTCGGAAGCGACGGCTTTTGGCAGACGGGCTTCAACGATTCTGGCGTTTATTTCACAGTGATCACCGCAAGCGACGGGCTTTTGCAAGACTCGCGCGTGGTCAAAATAAACGTTCTAAACCTCAACCGCCCTCCGACAATTACAGGCTTCTGCCCCGCTTCCGGTGCCATAACCCTCGCGTTGGGCCAAAACGCTTCGTTCCAAATCAACGCGTCGGATTTGGACGGCGAAACGCTGTTCTACTCTTGGTTCAGGAATGAAACTGCCGAAAACGGGGTAAACAACACGCTCATCCTGGAGGGCACCGAGGATAAGGTAGGTTCGAACAACTTGACTGCCTTCGCTTCCGACGGTTTCGACTATGCAAGCACTTCTTGGAACGTGTTAGTCTTGAACCAAACCTGCACCAACCAGTTCTGCCTGCAATTATGGTCACCACTCGAAGGCTTCATTACAAACGGTTCGAGCGTACGGTTGGAATATTCGGCGAGCAGTTCGGGCTGCAACGAAGTTTTGTTTTACGTCTTCGGCGCGCCAAACGGCGGCCAGCCGAGGCTGTTGTACAACGGCACTAGCATCCAGTTCGACTGGAATGCCGGCGAGGGCACCCACGACTGGTTCGTCATAGCGTCAAACGGCCAGCAAAATTCCACGCCATCGCAAACGCGGCGTTTTATCGTAGACCGAACCCCACCACGCGCCCTTTCGCAGGGCGTCAACACTACTGCGGCGTATTCCGCGGCATTGTTTTATGCTAACTTGAGCGATGCACAAACAGGCTTGGGCGGATTCATCTTCACGTGGGACAACGGAACGGGCGTGATGCAAAACAGCTCGTGGGTTTCACTCGGTGGAATGCAAAATGCTCAGGCAAGCGCAGTGAAAATCCTGCCAGCGCAAAATGCGCTCGTAAAATGGGCGTTTTACTTCAACGATTCCGCGGGCAACTGGAATTCTACAGGGCTACAGCAGTTCGCCGTTACCAGCGGAAATGATTGGAACTCAAGTGCATTCGCCTATGCTCGGAAACTAAACATCTCCAACACCGCTGGTTTTGCGCTCACGGTGAACTATACAGCCAACGTTTCCCTAAACACCGTTTTGCTAGTAACCGCTGGAAAGCTCAAAGCAGATTGTTCGGACGTAGGAGTATGGGATTCGATTGCAAAAAAAGAGTTGGATAGGGCTGTTGAAAACTGCAATTCGACGGCCACCAACATTTTGTTCAGGCTCCAGCGGGTTTTACCTAAAAACGGCGTTACAGACTCTTACAGGCTGGAGTACGGCAACAACCAGACTATGACGCCGCAGGGCAACAAACAAAGGGTGTACTGGTTTTACGACGACTTCGATGACAATACGCTTAATGCGAGCAAGTGGGTTTGCAACGCCGGCTTGTGCGTGGAGTCTGGCGGAGTTTTGACGGTGGGCGGTGGCGGCAGTAACAATTGGATTTCAACGCGCGAACAGTACTCCATTGTAGAAAGGCTGCCGAGAGCAAAAACAACCATGGCCATTAAAACCACGGAACGTTCGAGCTCCACCGTGGGATTTGTGAAATACGGGGTGCAAGATTTTGAAGGTTGGGGTTACAAAGCCTACTGCCCTCCTTCAGGCGGATACTTCTACAACTTGTTTTACCGCTTCCGCTGCAATGCCGGCGTAACCGCTTACGACAATACATTCAGGACGTTTACGGTAATTCAAAACGCCACTAAACGCACGCTGATAGACGGTTTCGGCAGGGTTTCATCAGTTACGTCTATTGACGGCAGAGTGCCGAACTTAAACATCAAAATTTACGACGGGGATTCCGGAAAAACAAGCGTAGACAACCTCACGATAATGCAGTACATCTACCCCGAACCGGCGTATACGCTGGAAAGCGAACAGCAACGCTGACGCGCCTTTCGCCCGGCCAATGCGCTTTACCCCGGCTAGGCTCCCTCACGGAAGGGAGCCCAACCCAAGGAGTCGAGCTTACCTTACTGCAACCAATTAAAATGTGTAGTAAGCTTTTAGCTCTTGATTTTTAGGCACACAGTTTTAGGCTTAAATGTGTGGTAAGCCTTAAATAGTTGTATCGGCTATTAAATATATGCGAATTCGACCGAAGGTCGTCAATGGCCAGCAGTACTACTATATGGAGGAATCGGTCCGGCTTGAAAAGCCCGTATCTTTTTCAGTGTTTTTAGGAAAAAGGGTTCCCGGAAAAAGAGGGCTTGAGGAAAAAAAGCAAGAACTCCTGAATAAAATGTACGATTCTATTTTATCCGGCGCAGGACGCCTTTACCTTTCGCGGGAGCAGCTCATTGAGGCGGAAAAACGGCGCAGGAGACACCTCACAAAAATTAAGAAGCTCGGGAAAGCGGCTAAGGACGAAAAAGACGAAGTGGACACAGTCAATTTTGTCTACACCACGCTGACCACAGAAGGCGTTCCCATCACCAAAGAGGACGCCGGCCTCGCATTCAAGTTCGACCAAGAGAACGTCAAGAGCCTGCGGGACGAAAACCTGCAGGTGGCGCTCGACATGATCAAGGGGCTTCGCTTCGTCAAGGAAAGCAAGAAAGGCATTTCCCTCGGCTTCCTCTTGAAACTTCACGCAATCATCATGGCGCAATACGGAAAACGGGCACCCGGACGGTTACGCTCGAAACAGGCATACATCTACCTCAAAAGCTACCAGCGGGCGGAAGAAATAGGCTTTCGGCCTCCCGCCCATAGGGAAGTTACGAAAAGGCTTCAAACCCTAATCGAATGGTACAACGCCAGCGAAGGAGCGCTCAACGCGATTGAACTGGCAGCCCTGCTGCACCTTCGCTTTTACATGATACATCCGTTCGAGGACGGCAACAAACGAGTGTCGAGGCTTCTCCTCAACAAGGCCCTTTTCGACAAAGGCTATCCTCTGCTCAACATCTCGAAAGATTCACAATCCTACTTCGACGCACTCATAAAAGCGGTCGAACGGAAGGACGAGAAAGCGTTCGCCGAATTCGTCTACCAGCAATTTCTCAAGCAAGCTTGAGTGAGGGCAGGAAAACGCGGCTAGCGTGCGACCCACACGATTTATAACTCAGTTATAGCATTATTTTCATTAGCTAGTGTTGTGGGGCGAGTCTATGAAAACGTTGTTTCCTTGCGAGGAAATCGTGCGCAAGTACCTTCCGGCAATGCGCGCGAGCATCGCCAAAAAACTATACCGAAAGGGCTTGAAGCAAGAGCGCATCGCCAAAGAGCTAGGATTAACGCAGGCGGCGGTCAGCAAATACCTCTCCAACAAGTACAATGCCGAAATCCGCAAAATCGAAGGAAACGCGGTTTTGAACAAAGCTTGCGACGAAATCGCGGGCAAAATCGCCGAAGAAGTCTGGACGCACAAGCACGTCACCAACGCAATATGCTCCACTTGCACGCAATTCAACTACGAACTCGTGGCGTGCAATTTGCTTGAAGACTACAGTAAAGCGCGAGAGCTGCACTAGCAAAAAGAAAAAGGTGTTTTAGTGGCTGTCTTGGAAATACGCAACCTGCACGCCAGCGTGGAC
>JAGVWL010000026.1 GCA_018304285.1 Microcaldota archaeon | reverse complement strand
CGCGCGGCTGTCGCACGACGCGCTCGTGGGGCTGGCCATGCGCTTCGACTCGAGAAAGGCGAGGGAGAACTTCGTTTTCGACGTGGTGGCGTGCAAGCTCGCCGCTCGAAGCAAAATCAGCTTGTCGTTCGTTTCCAGCAATCCGGTTGAACTGGAAAAAGCTTTGGAAGGACGGAAGTTTTCCGGCACCATCGTTTCTTAAGCATTTTTTTTGAGGTTTTGAGTTTGGACGAGCAAATACGCTTTCGGAAGGCAAACGCCCAAGATGCTTTGATACCAAAACGTTTAGGGTGGCTTCAAAAGCTGGACTACAAAGCGCACGAGCATTTTGTTGGCGCCATTGAACAACAACTTCATGATCCCCGTTCTGTCACCGTCTTCGTTGCGCACAAAGGAAACAACGTGCCGGTCGGGTTGGTTATAGCCAGAAACCTCGGCGGCTTCCAATCCGCCTTAGAAAAGTTTTTCGTTCACCCCGACGAGCGAGGCACCGGCATTGGCAAAGCCTTGGCAGAACGCGGCCTGAGGCACGTTCTGAGTTCTTTTAAATCAAAACATGTTTATGCAGACGTCTTGCTTCCAGAGAAACGCCTTTACAATCCGCTTTACGAACTTGGTTTTAGGGAAACGGGCCGAACGGAAGAAGACCGGATTAAGATGGCTTTGGAAGTAGTCCGCGCTAGCCGCAGTAAACCGAAGGTTCAGCCGTAGTACTTGCGCCTTTCATCTTCGTCTTTCGGCCCCATGCCCGTTAATTTTTCCAGTATTATCTTCTTTTCCACGCTCGCGATGATTTTGCGCGCCGTCTCAATCGAATCCGGGTTTACGGAAACGCTCGTGATGCCGTAGCGCACGACCGCCTCGGCAACTTCGGGATAGACTGAAACGGCCTGTCCGCAGAAAGAGCTTGTGACTCCGCGAGCGTTGCATTCCATGATCACGTGCTTTAGCGCGCGGAGCACGGCCTCGTGGCGTTCGTCGAACTCTTCAGCGACGATTCCGCTGTCCCTGTCCACTCCGAGAATCAATTGCGTAAGGTCGTTGGTGCCGAAGCTGATGCCGTCGACCCCCAAGTCGAGGAACTTTTCGATTATGAAAACGGTCGAGGGGACTTCCACCATTATCCACAGTTTGAAGTCTCGCGTTTGGTACAACCCTTCGGCGTGCATCAAGTCCTTTACGTTCTTCAGCTCGCCTGTCCTGCGTACGAACGGAATCATGAGCCACAAGTTTTTCAGCCCGAATTCCTCGCGCACTTTCTTTATGGCGTGAAGCTCCATCTTGAAAACGTCAGGCTCTTTCACGTAGCGGAAGCACCCGCGGTATCCTATCATGGGGTTTTCCTCGTGCGGCTCGAACTCGGCTCCGCCTTCGAGGTTGCGGTATTCGTTGGTGCGGAAGTCCGTTGCCCTGTAAACGACCGGCCGCGGGTAGAACGCCTGGCATACTTTGCGCATTCCTTCCGCCAGGTTGGTTATGAACTCTTCCTGCCTTCCGTCCTTGATGATTTTCCTGGGGTGCACCCCCATGTTTGCAATCATGAATTCCGCGCGCATCAGCCCCACTCCGTCGACTTGCTTTTGCGCGACTTTGTCGGCCAATTCGACCGTGGCGATGTTGCAGTAAACTTTAGTTCCTGTTATAATCTCTTGAGGCGCTTGGACTGCCGTAGCGTGCTCTCCTTGGCCGCCGGACGCTGCAGCGCTTCCGCCCAAATCAACTTTCCCTTCGTAAACTACCCCGCGTTTTGCATCTACCGTTATAATTTGCCCGTCGGAAAGCGTGGTAGTGGCTTTGCGGCTTCCAACAATGCATGGAATGCCCAATTCGCGCGAGACGATTGCAGCGTGGGCCGTCATCCCGCCTTCGTCAGTCACTATCGCCGTGGCGCGCTTCATTGCAGGAACAAAGTCGGGCGTGGTCATTTTCGTGACGAGAATGTCGCCCTTCTGGATTTTGTTCAAGTGGCTCAAGTCGAGTATTATTTTCACTGCTCCAGTGGCGATGCCGGGCGAGGCAGGCAGCCCTTGCAAAAGGATTTTTCCAGAGCCCGATGCTGGCGTGGGCGCGTTTTCGAAAAGGGCTTTGGCCGTTTCGATGCCCTTGTTTTTGAGCGTGGTTATTGCGCGGCTTTGCACGATGTAAATGCTGTTTCCTTCGACCGCGAATTCGATGTCTTGCGGGAAGGCGTAGTGCTTTTCGATGTCGGTGCAAACGTGCGCGAGGGCTGTAATTTCCTCGTTGGAAAGCTTTTGCACTTCCTGCAGTTCCTGCTCTACTGCCACCCACTCGTCGCCCTTGTTGGTTTTAACGAGCATTCGCTCCTGCTTTTCCAGGACTTTCTCGATTATTTCGTAATTCCTCTTGTCGACGACGTACTTGTCGGGCGTGATGCTTCCGCTTACTACCGCTTCCCCCAACCCGAATCCCGATTCTATCACGATGTTGTTTTCGTTTTGCGTTACCGGGTCGACCGTGAATATGATGCCGCTTTTTTCAGACTGGACCATTTTTTGCACTACGACCGCGATGCCCACGCGCAGGTGGTCGAAGCCCTGCTGCTGGCGGTAGTAAATCGCGCGTGCTTCGAACAGCGACGCCCAACAAGCTTTCACTGCATTCACAACCCGTTCGTTTCCTTTCATGTTCAAAAACGTGGCTTGCTGGCCTGCGAAAGATGCGCCGGGCAGGTCTTCGGCAGTGGCGCTCGAGCGGACTGCCACGAAAATCTCTTCAGCCGCGGCAGGAATTACGCCTTTGGCTTCGCACAGCTTGTTGTAAGCGCGGGTGACGTCAGCGGCAACGTCGTTCGGCATGCGTGCGTTGAGAATAGCCGTTTTGATTACTTGCGACGCCTTTTGCACTGCGGCCGTGTCCTCGTAATCCAGCCCTTGCGTTTCCTGGGCGATGGTTTTTTCCAGCCCGTTTTTCTTGACGAAATCGAAGTAGGTTTCGGCTCCGACGATGAATGCCGGGGGGACGGGAAAGTGCGAGTTGTACATTTCAGCGAGGTTGGAGCCCTTGCCTCCTGCTGTCGCAAGAGAGCTTTTGTCGAGTTCGTTGAGCCAATAGATGTTTTTCATGAGGAATTCACCGCTTTGTTGCTTTCGTGCTTAATCAGGTGAAAACCATTTATAAAACGAGGTGGAAAAGCCCGGGCTGGGAATGTGAAAATGAAAAGGGGGAAATAGTTTTTATAGAAAAGCGGGCGGGTTTACTTTTTCTTTCCGCCGGATTCCTTCTTTTCTTCCTTCGCTTCCTCTGCAGGCGCAGCGCCTGCAGCTGCCGCAGGAGCCGCTTCTTCGGCGGGCTTCTCTTCGGCGATTTCCCTCTTTGCGAAAACGACTTCCCTCCTTGCGAGGTTTACCGTGTCCTTCGAAATGTCCCTTATTTTCAGCGAAGTCTTGCCGGGCATTTTGATTGCAGCCCGCCTCATGGCTTCCTTGAGGGTGTTCAAGTCCTTGGCGTAAATGCGCATTCTCACTACCGGCTTTCCGCCTTCCACCTGAGCGAGCCTTCCTTTCGGCTTTCCGAAAGCGCGTTTCATTCCCTTGCTGATTCTGTCCGCGCCTGCAACCCCGAGTGCGCTGTGTTCGCGCAATACCAAGTGCGGGTAGGGAACGACTTGCATCAAGTAATTGCCCGGAAGCGTTTTTTCCAGGTATTTGTTTGCGGCTTGCCTTGCCGCTTCCAAGGCATTGTCGCGGATGCGCACGGGGTATTCTTCAACCATTTCCACTTCCAAGTCGTAAGGCTTGTCGACTCCCATCAAATACTGCCTTACCTTGGGGTGGGGCGCTCCTTTGACGAAGCTCTTGCGGGGCTTGCGCTTGGACGTTCTAGACCAAGGCTGTCCCCTGATGTCTCTTGAAGCTCTAGCAGGCCTGATTCCCATTTTTCAAACACCTTTTTGAACGTGAAAACACAAACGTTTGGATAGTCTTTTTCCATTGAACGAGACTAAAAACGAGAAACAAATATGCGAAAAAGCTTTAAAAAAGCTTTTGCATTCGCTCGTTCCGACGGTTTTTTAATTTCCCGCGCGCTGCTATTCGCATGGCAGACTTCACTTCCCAGCTTATTACTGCGTTCATAACCCTCTTCGTCATAATCGACCCTTTCACTTCCACGCCCGTATTCTTTTCCATGACGCGAAAGAAAACCGCGGCTGAAAAACTTGAAGCGGCGAAGACCGCGGTTTTCGTTGCTTCCGCCGCTTTGTTCGCCTTCATGCTCGCCGGCCCTCTCTTGTTCAAGCTTATCGGAATCGAGCTCCAGCACTTCAAGATCGCTGGAGGAATCGTGCTGTTCATAATCGGCTTGGAGTACGTGCTTAAAATCACTTTGCCGCGGGAAAAGGCGGAAACGAAAGTGGATTTGGGAGTGGTGGTCATAGGCGTTCCGCTGATTACGGGGCCGGGAGCGCTGACCGCTTCGGTCGTTTTGGTGAGCACGGTGGGATTGCCGATAACGGCTATGGCTGCCGCCTTGGTAATGATTACGACTTTCATAATCCTGCTTTTGGCGCCTAAAATAATGGCGTTGCTGGGAGAAACGGGAAGCGAAGTTTTCTCGAGAATAATGGGGCTTCTTTTGGCGAGCATTGCCGTGAACATGATTTTGACCGGCTTGGCTGCAGCCGCAATCGTGCCCGCAGGCTGAAAGCGGGGGGGGTGTAGCTCATGGCTTTGGACTTTTCCTTGCTTTCGCAAATCGAAGGGTATTTTTTCGACGTCTTGAAGCCGGTGGTCGTGGCGTACGGTGGAATGGGCATTGCCTTCGCCATGTTCCTCGAGTCTTCAATCCTGCCCGTGCCTTCCGAATTGATTTTAATCACAGCCGGACTTTTCTTCGACCCTGTCACCGTAGCGTTTTGGGGCACTATAGGCTCTACGCTCGGCGCGATGTTGGGTTATTACATTGGCTTCAAGGGCGGGAGGCCTGTGGTGGACAAGTACGGCCCTTATTTTCTCGCCACTCCAGACCGGGTAATGCGTGCTGAGAAGAAGTTTCACGAGTGGGGCGCGTATGCGGTGCTCATCGGGCGTTTGCTTCCGTTCGTCCCGTTCAAAGTTTTTTCAATCACGAGCGGGGTATTGAAGTACGACTTCAAGAAGTTCACTGCAATGACTTTCATCGGAACGCTCCCGCGCGCGTTCATCCTCGCTTCGGTGGGCGGAGCGCTGCTGCAGTACAAAAACCAGTTTTGGATTGCGCTCGGCGTAATTGTCATTCTCGCCGCAATCGCGTTTTTAGCCAAGATGGCGGTTGACGCTAAGAAAAAGAAATAGCGAAAACAGGCACTCTTAAAAACCTTTAAAGGCAAGTTATTTTCTCTGGTTTTAACACGCCAGTTCATGTCGGATTACTTTTGCTTGTTGGCGAAGGCATTAGCCACCCGCCGACGCAAGAGCCCGGAAAACAGGTGATTTGAGAAATGGGTGCGTTCAAGTACATCAAAGCCAGCTTTGAAAAAGCTTACAAAACGCGTTCCGAAGCGTACAAAAAACGGCTGCAAGCGTGGAGAAAGCAGTCTACGGTCGAGCGCGTTGAAAATCCGGTCAACCCCATTCGCGCGAAGGAGTTGGGTTACAAGGCTACGAAAGACTATATCGTCGTGCGAGTTCGCACGCGCCGCGGCAAGTTCAAGCGCCCGCGCCCCGACTTGGGCCGAAAGCCGGCGAAAAACCGGTTGCGCGAAAACCCCGGAAAGCCGTGGGGCTGGTTTGCCGAAGTCAAAGCCCAGCGTTTTTACCCCAACATGAAGGTAGTGAACAGCTATTGGGTCGGCGAAGACGGCGTTGCGCAATACTACGAAGTCATAATGAAAACCCGCTAATGTACTGAAAAAGGCGCCACTAATGCGTTTTATACTCTTTTTGCAATTCCTTTTCATGACTTCTTTTTGGAGAATGCGTCAACAAGAGCGCTTACGTCCCCTTTAAGGTTCATGAGGTAGAGACATTTGCCTCCAAGCAAAAGCACGTTGGTGCCGACGCTTGAAGGTTCAATTACGACTGACGGCCGTTCCCTCATTCCCGCGAGAAACTCTGAGTATTCCCTCTGCTTTATGAGCAAATCAACTCTAGGGCCGAGTCCACGGTCAATGAACGCCTGCGCTTCCATGGCAGAGGAAAACACTCGCACTTCATCTACATCTTTGAATGGTACGATAAACGAACGCTCGCGGGGGGAGTCTTTAGAAAAGGAAGTAATGGGGATAAAGAACCGCGCGCCTGATGGCAAGAGTTCCCATCTAACGACTAAAACAGCGCCCGAATTCTTCACTGCTGTAAACACTCCGCCCCCAATATTGCGGATGATTGTGCGAAGCAGGGCGTAGATTATCAGCACTCCGAAAAATGTGAGCGACACCCATCCCGGGGAATAGGCTCCCTGGGATATTATCGCAAAAGCTGCAATTGCTCCGGCAAGCCCTCCCAATGCGAAGAGGAGGATTACCGGCAGCGAGACGATAATTGCCAGAAGCGATCCGCCCTTGGCGATGGTTGATGAAACGCCTCCAGAAACAGGCGCGATGTTCTCCACCTTCATCATACTTACGCGCGATGCGGCATAGCGCACAACCTCTAACGCTACAATTAGTAAGAGCGTGAGGACAAGCGTGCTTAGCGGGTTCAAGAGAATGTTTTGAGGAGTTTTAGAGCAAAGCGATATTCCAAACGCAGACGCACTACCGCTACATTCGCTTGAAAGCACTAAAAAGAACGATAGAAAGAAAAAGAAAAATACGGCTGCAAGAAACGCCCACTTTCTAGAAGATTCTGCAGCAATGCCGAGCATGATTTAATTAAATTTTTTTCTGTTTATATTACAGTGCTTGAGGGCGGCGATAAAGCGAGTTCTTTCGAATTAGGTTTGCCCGTGTCAAAAGCTGCTTCTTGATGCACTTTTTATTTTCATTTACTTAATGTTTTTCATGAATTCCATCGTGATAGGCTGCTCTAGGGGGAAGTCTTTAGGGAAACTCTTAGCCAAGCGACTGAAAGCATCTTATTCAGACCTTTACGCCGAACGTTTTCCCGACGGGGAAACGAAAATACGCTTTCAAGCGAAACTGCACGGCAAAAACGTTTTCATAGTGCAATCCATGCATCCCTCCCCCAACGACTCGCTCGTGGAACTGCTTTTCGCTTTGAGCACGGCGCGCGAGCTGGGCGCAAAACGGGTTTTTGCAGTAGTGCCTTACTTTGCCTACGCCAGGCAAGACGTGCGCTTTAACGAAGGCGAGGGCGTGAGCAACAAGATGGTTGCGAAAATGATTGAAAACACCGGCGCGGATGCCTTCGTTACAGTAACCACCCACTTGCACCGGATTCCTTCGTTAAGCGAGATTTTCCGCCGCATTCCGACTCAAAACGTTTTGCTGGGGAAAGAAATCGCCGATTATGCTGTTGCGCGAAAGCTCAAGCCTTCGCTCGTCGTCGGGCCGGATTGGGAGTCTGGCCCGCTCGTAAGGGACATTGCATTGCGGTTGGGAGTAAGCCATTACGCTTTCAGGAAAGAGCGGTTGAGCGGAAGGCGCATAAAAAACTTTCAGACTCCCGGATTGAAGTGCGGCGGGGAAAATGTTTTGCTTGTGGACGACGTTGCCTCGACAGGCAACACGCTGATTTCAGTAGCCAAAATCCTGAAAAAACACGGGGCGCGGAAAGTGGATTGCGCTGTCGTGCATTTGCTTGATGACGAGGGCGGGAGGAAGATTTTGAAGGGCGGCATCGACTCGCTCGCCTGTTCCAACTCGATTCAAACCAAGTTTTCGAAGATAGACTGTTCGAATTCGCTGGCCGGTGCGTTGGGGCGTTTGTGAAAAAGCGGGGTTTTATTTGCCGCGGCTGGGTAAGAAAAACATGGCTGAATTTCGGGCTAAGATTGCGGGGCGGTTTTACGCGGAATTTTATTTTTACCTAGTAGTTTTCATCGTCACGCTTTACCTGGCGCTGCAGCCCAGCCGGAACCCTTGGCTGGTCGTTCTCGCCGTGGTGTCAACGCTGTTTTTCTTTGAAATGATTTTCCTTATGGCCAGGAACTTGCGCAAGGCGGAAAAAGCGTTCGTGCGCGTCGACGCGAAGAAAATCGTGGTTGCGGACGACGAGGGAAGCAAAACCATCAAGTGGGCGGACGTGGATCGGATAATGATAGCGTGGTTCAGCAAAGACAAGTGGCTCGAGCGGTTTTTCGGCCTCAATCCGTCAATATTGATGAAGCTCAAAGGCGAGCCGACCGGAGAGGCGGAACTCGGCATAGCTCCCGACTTTTTCAAGACTCCGCAAATCCTCGCGGAAATGCAGAAACTCCATCCCAAGAAAATCTATTTCGCTTGAACCGCGCATTTGCTTTTAATGGTGCTTGAGCTTGAAAACGATATTTTTCGTGACAACGAACAAAGGCAAAGCCCGCGAAGTCAAGGCTATTCTCAAAGGCTTTCGCGTTGTCGTGAAAAGCGTTGAATTGCATGAGGCAAAGCACTTGACGCACGAACAGCTTGTAAAGCGAAAGGCGCGGGATGCGTTCAAAGCGGTGGGAAAGCCGGTTTTCGTCGAAGACACGGGGCTGTTCGTGGAAGGATTCAAGGAGTATCCTGGATTGCGCAGCCGCGAGGTTTACGAAAAACTGGGTCTCGAGGGTTTCGTGAAAAAATGCGGCGGGAGGAAAGCTTTCTTCCGCACCGTAGTAGGGTATTGTAACGGCAAAAAAACCGTCATTGCCGGAAAAGCAATTTGCCGCGGGCGGATTTCGAAGCGCGTGGAAAAGAAGGCTTTCGGCGGGCTGCCGTACTTGCGCGTTTTCATTCCCGAAGGGCATGGCGTTCCAGTAGCGGCGTTCGGAAAAAAAGATTTCGACTTGTTCTTCACGAAGTTGAACCACCGGGCGAAAGCGTTCAGGAAGGCTGCGGACTTGATTTTTAATAAGTTTCAGTGACTTGCTCGGCCAAGTTTTTGGCGAACTCCTCGAGTTCCAGCTGGGTTGGTTTTTCACGTCCTAGGCTCTCGTGCTGGGTGTTTGATAATACTATCCAATGCTTCACTTCCGCCTCAGTCAACGCCTTAACTATTTCGGGAAGACTCTTATGAAAACCGTAAATGACCACGTGTGCTTTGCCGGCTAGGTACACTATCTTGTGCATATCGTCCTCCAGTTTCGACCTGCTCCATACGAATTCCTTAAATCCTTTGAAACGCGTTTTGTCGGTCACGTTGTGTCTTGCAAGTTCTGTGTCTAAGTGATCGTTTTCTGGAGCAGCCAGTTTAGTCAAATCCAGGACTAAGCAATGGTTTTCCTTAAAGTGATTTAGCGTTTCCTTGCCGAAAACAGTTATGCTTTTGGTTTGTGGGAGTTTTTTCAACCGCAAAACACCTGATTTAATTGGCCGTCTTGGAATAAATAATAGCTGCAAGGGGTTGTATCAAAAATGAGGTTCAAAAAGCGTTTTGTTTTCATTGCGAACGCGGGGGAAAAGCTTTCGCCTGCCGAAGCGGGAAGGTTTTTTTCTTCCGAATTAGCCCGATGCGGCGACCCGCAGGCCAAGCTCAAGCACTTTGATGCACAAAGGCAGGAGGGAGTGGTGAAATGCCCTCCCAAGTCTCTCTCGAAGCTCAAAACCGCTTTTTCGAAAGCCGCGGTTTTCGAGGGGAAGAAGCTCGCCTTGCGCGTGAGGAAAGTTTCGGCTTCGTTCGCGCTGCGCAAGTACTCCAAAGAAACGGTTTAAAAGCACTTTTCGCCATAAATGTTTTGTAAAAGGAAAAACGAAAACGAGTTTTTGAGGCCTGCGTGCTTCACTCTTTTTCAGGTGGTTTTTTAGGCTTTTGCGCCTAATGATGATGAAAAGACAGTTGTATTGAGGTGGTTGTGAATGTATCCTCCTAGCCAGTCTGCTTACGACAGAGCAATTACGGTTTTCTCTCCCGACGGAAGGCTTTTCCAAGTGGAATACGCCCGCGAGGCAGTGAAAACCGGCGCGACCAGCATAGGCATGGTTTGCAAGGACGCAGTGATTTTGCTCGCGCAAAAAAGGCTTTCATCCACGCTCATTGTGGGCGGAAGCCACGAGAAGATATTCCAAATCGATTCCCACATTGCAGCCGCGTCTTCAGGGCTTGTTGCCGATGCACGCAAGCTCGTGGACATGTCGCGCATGGAAGCGCAAAAGCACAGGCTTACGTATGATGAAGCGATAAGCGTTGAAATGCTTTCCAAGAAAATCGGCGACCACATCCAGGCTTACACCCAGTACGGCGGAGTCCGCCCTTACGGCGTTTCGCTGTTGATCGCGGGAGTGGACGGGACCATGCGCTTGTTTGAAACCGACCCGAGCGGCGCGTTGTTCGAGTACAAGGCTACTGCCATCGGAAGCGGAAAGAAGGCCGTTGAAGAATTGTTCGAGAAAGAGTATGACGCGCAACTCGGCTTGGATGACGGGCTGAAGCTGTGCGTCAAGGCGCTCAAGAAAGTGTCGGACGGAAAGCTTGCGCCGGACGTAGTCGACGTTGCGGTAATAAAGAAATCAACCGGCAAAGCCGAGTTCCTTTCGCAAGACAAGGTTGCGGCTTTGCTGAAGTGAGCCGAGGCTGACGCATTTGGCAGGAATAGAAAACACGATAATCGCGCGCTTGGAAAAAGGAGGGGAAAAGTTCGAAATCCTCGTAGACCCCAAGCTCGGGTACGACTTCAAGACGGGCGTGAGAAAGGATTTGGCGAACGTCCTGATGGCCGACGAGGTTTTCAAGGACGCCAACAAAGGCGAAAGGCACACCGGAGCTGCGCTGAAAAAAGCGTTCGGCACCGAAGACGTGCAGGAAATCGCGAAAATCATTTTCAAGGACGGGGATTTGCAGCTTACCACCGACCAAAGGCGCAAGCTTCTGGAGGAAAAGAAGGCGAAGGTAATCGCGCTCATAGCGCGCAATGCGATAGACCCGAGGGCGAAAACCCCGATTCCGCCGCAGCGGATCGAAAACGCCTTGAATGAAGCGCGGTTCGGCTTCGACGCGTTCAAGAGTGCGGAAGAGCAGATGACCGCCGCTGTCGAGGCGATTCGCGAGATAATTCCCATTTCCATAGAAAAAATCAGGATTGCGGTCAAGATTCCCGCCGAGCATTCGGCGAGGGCGTATGGCGCTCTCAAGGAGTACGGGCTGCAGAAGGAAGAGTGGACCGGGCAAGGGGATTTGGTTTGCGTTTGCGAAATTCCCGCGGGAATGCAGGGGGAGTTTTTCGACCGGCTGAACAAGCTGACCGCCGGAACGGTGCAGACCAAGCAGATGAATTGAGTTTTACGGAATGTCCGAAGTTTTGAAGTTTGTCTTAAGACCGCATGAAAAAAAAGTGGTGATTTTTTGAAGAATTTAGTCGTTCCGGGTGAAATCGTTTCCGAAAAGCCGTATAGGGCTGACGGCGTTTTCATGGAGGAAGGAAAAACGCTGTCCGCAGTGATGGGTGTCGTAGAGGATGGAAGGCTCATTCCCCTGAAAGGGCCGTACTTCCCCAAGCGCGGCGATTACGTCATCGGAATCATAAAAGAGGAAGGGTTTTACGGGTGGATGGCCGACTTGCATTCGCCATTTGAAGGAAAGATTTCGGCGCGCGAAACGCGCGAAAAGTTCCGCATAGGCGACGTAGTGTCAGCAAAAATTTTTGAAGTGGATGAGGTCGGCGAGGCTTTGCTGGGCGAAGCGAGGAGATTGTGGGAAGGCGAAGTGCTGGAAGTCGAGCCTGCGAAAATCCCGCGCATAATCGGAAAGAGCGGTTCGATGGTTTCGCTCATAAAACAGTACGCCAAGACCGACGCGTTCGTCGGGCAGAACGGACGGATATACCTGAAGGGCGGGGACACTTCGATGGCAGTGATGGCGATTTTGAAGATATGCAGCGAGGCGCACGTTTCCGGTCTTACCGACAGGATTTCCGCTTTCCTCGAGAAAGGCGGTAAGGATTAACGAGTGAAAAAATGTTTGTGAGATTGTGGTGAAAAAAAATGGCTAAGGTTTTGAAGGAAGAAGATTTGATAAAGAACGGAAAAAGGTGCGACGGGCGCGGGTTTGAGGATTTGCGTCCCATCATCGTGAAGGCGGGAGTGCTGAAGCAGGCTTCCGGAAGCGCGTACGTCGAATGGGGAAGGAACAAAGTGTATGCGGCGGTCTACGGCCCGCACGAGGTTTTTCCCAAGCACATGACCAACAATTACAAGGCTTTGATTAATGCGCGCTACATAATGGCCCCGTTCTCCGGGCTGGACGACCACAGCAGGAGCGGCCCCAACAGGCGGAGCATTGAAATCTCGAAAGTGGCGAAGCACGTTTTCGAAAACGTGGTTCTCACAAACCTGTTCCCAAAAACCATGATTGACGTCCATATGGAAGTCATGCAGAGCGACGGCGGAACGCGCGTAGCTTCGATAACGGCCGCGAGCGTAGCGCTGGCGGACGCGGGCATTCCCATGCGCGACCTCGTTTGCGGAGTGAGCGTGGGGAAGGTTGCAGGCGAGCTTCTGCTCGACCTGGACAAGTACGAAGACAATTTGGGCGGCAGCGACGTGCCAATGATTTTCGCGCCGCGCAACGGCGACCTTTTGCTCTATCAGATGGATGGAATGCTTTCAAAGGATGAAGTTGAGCGGGCGTACGACATGGCGTTGGGCGCCTGCAAGAAAATCCGCGTTTTGCAGGAAAACGCGCTGAAGGAAAAGTACAAGGAAGTTTTCGAAAAAATAAAAGGTGGAGAGAATGGCAATAATCAAGGAAGTTACTGAAGCGTTCGTTAAGGACTTGGTGAAAAACGGAAAGCGCCAGGACAGCAGGGACTTTTCCTCTTACCGGGAAATACGCGTCGAGAAAGGCATTATCCAGAACGACGAAGGCTCTGCGCTGGTGCAGCTGGGCGACACTAAAGTCTTGTGCGGCATTAAATTCGATTTGATGGTGCCTTTTCCGGACAGGCCGGACGAGGCCGTGGTCATGGTCGGAGCGGAGTTTTCGCCCATGGCGCATCCCGACTTCGAGCCTGGCCCGCCCAGGGAAGACAGCATCGAGCTCGCGCGTGTCGTAGACCGTGCGATCCGCAGCGCCGATTGCATAGACTCTTCAACGCTCCCGCGCACCGAAGAAAAAGTAATGGCGATTTTCATTGACTTGCACATTCTCGACAACTGCGGGAATTTGATCGATGCCGCTTCGTTGGCTGCAATGGCCGCGTTGAAGAACGCCCAAGTGCCGAAAATCAACGGCGAGGGGAAGATAATCCGCGAGGATTTCAGCGGGCCGCTTGCCTTGAAGAGGAGCGCGGTGGTATGCTCTTTCGAAAAAATCGCCGGCCGCATGGTAGTCGACGCGACTGAAGAGGAAAGCACTGCCAGTGACGGGCGGATGAGCATAGGCGTGACTGACGACGGCCTCGTTTGCTGCGGCCAGAAGTCGGGCGCCGCCGGGTTTTCCAAGCAGGAACTGCTTGACTTGATAGACTTGACTTTCGAGAAGTCGAAGAGCCTGTTCAAAGCAATAGAGTAAAAAAAGGTGGTTTTTCGTGTCTGTACGCTACGGAGTCAAACTGAGGAAAAAGCACGAGGAAATCCGCAGGAAGCAAAAGCAGGTTTACCTCTGCCCCAAGTGCGGCAAGCTGAAGGTGAAGCGCATTGACTTCGCCCAGTGGACTTGCAAGGCTTGCGGCGTCGTTTTCGCCGGCGGGGCTTTCGAGCCTTTCACTAGCATAGGCGCTGCTGCAGGAAAGACTTCGGTTTGACTTGCAAAAGAGTGGGAACTTTGGCTTCGTCGGAATTCCTATTGTTCTCAGCCAATTTCTCCGATTGCCGCTTCGAGGAGAAGCTTGAAGACTTGCAGCGGGACAAGGCTTTCTTGCTGGTGAAAAACGCCCGCAGCGTATGCTGGAGCAAAATGTTCGACTACGCGCCCATAGACAAGGCGGGAATCGAGCGCGTCGCTTTTTCTTACGGCAAGCCCAAGAGCATAAGCGAAATAGCATCTATCCTTTCATCCATCAAGCCAGGCGTTTTAGAGGGGCAACTGCGTTCTTTCGTAAACGCAAAAACGCAGGCGCAAATCGACGCTGAAACCCTGAAAAAGCCGAAGGGCGACGCCGTCGATTTTGCTTTCGCCTATTTCGTTTTCTGCCTGTGGAAAAGCGTTTTTCCCGAAAGCGTTGCTTTCGCAGGAAAAGGCAGCCCTTCCAAAAAGGAAGTGCGCTTTGCTTCGAACACGAACGGCTGGACTGCGGTTAAGAAAGTTGATTTGGAAAAGGCTGAAACGAAGGAAGTGCTTTTTGCGTTGGCGGGAATTTTCACTACGCTCAACCGCAAGCTTCCCGACTTTGCCGCAGACGACGCGGGGGGCTTCGAGGATTTCGTTTCTTCTTTCCTGGATTCTTTTCCGGTGCGAAAGAGTTTCGCCAAACTGCCCGTGCTTTTGAACGAGGCTTTGAAGAGTGAAGAGAAAATTTCCCAATTCGGGTCCAGCCCTTCGCTGGAACAATCGTTTTTCCTGCGTTGTTTCGAGCACGCGGGCTTTCCGCCGTTCGTTTCCCTTGAAGCTATAGCGGGAGTTTACCCCGAATTGAAAGTGCCCAAGCCGCGTGGCAACTTCGGCGGAAAGAAGAAAAAGTGATTT
>JAGVWL010000025.1 GCA_018304285.1 Microcaldota archaeon | reverse complement strand
AAAATGCCTTTCGAAGACAAGCACGCTGAAGTGGATTTGAAGCTTTACAAGGAGTTGGCCAAATTCGGGTATACTCCCCTCACCCTGCGCCAGTCTTTCAATTCTCTGCAAACCCTCCACGAGTTCCTGCAGTTCATAGGCACCAACCAGTATTACAGCGAGTCTGTCAACAAGAAAATATTCCTGCTCGGCTTGGACGCCGACTACACCGTCCTTTCCACCGAAGAATTGATGCTCAAGGAAAAAAATTTCGTTGACGAAGTCCAGCGCGCCCTGATGCTGAAGCAAAAGCCCAAGCTCGACGGGAAAAAGCTCGCCGAATTCAAGACGCAGGTTGAGGAAGTCGAAGGGCAAGTGCTTGCGCTGACCGGGAAAGCAAAGCAGTTGATACTGCAAATCCGCGGCGAATTCGAGGACCGCCAGTCGTTCGACTTCAAACGCCACTGAGTTGCGGCGGGAAAGGGCAAAAGCCCCCCAAAGAAAAGCTTTTATAATGCTTTTAAGCATTTTTTATTCTAAGTCTTTTAGCGAATCGCGTTTTTTCGTTAGAGCTTGAAAAGTTGGTTTAGAATGACGTTCGTTTGTGGGAATTGCGGCAAGGAATACGAGTTCAAGGAACTGAGTTTCATCCGTTGCTTGTACTGCGATTCTAAAGTGCTGTTCAAGAAAACCCCTCCCGTGGCCAAGAGGGTTTCTGCCGATTGAGCGGAAGCGGGAAAGGGAAAACGGTTTTTCGAGCAAGCGAAAATCGAGTTACAGAGTGTTTGATGAAAAATGGGTAAACGTGGTCCCCGCGCGGGAAGCAGAAGCTTTTGGCACCGAGGAAGGGCAAAGCGCATTACTCCCAGAGTCCGCTCTTGGGGTTCAAACGGCGCAGTCCAAGGCTTTCCGGCTTTCAAGGCGGGAATGGCACAGGCTCTGGTCGTCGAAGACAACGCTTCCCCGTACAAGGGGCAGGAAGTCGTGTGGCCCGTGACCGTGTTGGAAGTCCCGCCTGTTTTCGTTTACGCCATTTCCCTTTGGGAAAAAACCCCTTACGGCCTCAAGACCGTTTCACAAATCGATTCCAAAATCCATCCCAAGCATTTGTCCCGCGTTTACACTCCGACTAAAAAAGAAAAGAACGCCGCCGAGGAAGTAAAGAAGTTTGAAGGCAGGATCGCCCAAGTCCGGTTGTTGTGCGCCACCCAGCCGTGGAAAATCAATTTGAAGAAAAACCCAGACTTTTTCGAAGTGGCTTTGGGCGGAAGCGCCGAAAAGCAGAAAACCAAGGCGCTTGAATTGCTGGGGAAGGAAATCGGCGCGAAAGACGTTTTTTCCGACGGCGAGGTTGTAGATGCGATTGCTGTTACCAAAGGAAAAGGGTGGGCGGGCGTGGTAAAGCGCTACGGCGTTTCGCTCAACATCCGCAAGGCTTCCAAATCGCGCAGGCACGGAGGCTCTATAGGCCCCGAAAGGCAGGCGAAAGTCATGTACACCATTCCCCGCGCGGGACAGCTCGGATTCCAAAAGCGCGTGGACCGCGGAAAGCGAATAGTCAAAATTTCCGACGATTTCAAAACACTCCGCGCTTTCGACAATTACGGTTTGATTCACGGTTCTTTCGTCGTCCTGAAGGGCAGCGTGCCCGGGCCGCAAAAAAGGTTCGTCTTGCTGAGAAAACAGATTTTCACCCAGCCGGCGGTAAAGGCGATCGAAGTCAAGCAGCTCATCGCATGATTTTTAACAAAAGTGGTTTTTAATGAAAGCAAATGTTTTGAAAGTTGACGGAACCGCAAACGGAAGCGTCGAATTGCCTTCGCAGTTTTCGACGCCCTACCGGCCGGACGTCATCCGCCGCGCGTTCTGGGCCTTCTCTTCGCTCCGATGGCAGCCGAAAGGCGCTTTCCCGCTCGCTGGAATGCAGAACACCGCCGAATACTACGGCAGAAGGCACGCTTGGCGCCAGACCATCAACACCGGCCGCTCGCGCTTGCCGCGCGAAAAAGTTTCCGGCGGAAGAAGCGGAAGGGTTTTGCGCGTTCCGCACGCTGTCAAGGGCCGCAGGGCACACCCCCCAAAGCCCGAGAAGGTTTTGGTCGAGAAAATAAACGCGAAAGAAAAAAATCTTGCTTTGAGAAGCGCGATTGCGGCGACTGCAAACGCGCAAATCGTCGAATCGCACGGTCATGTTCTTGGGGCGAAAACCCAATTGCCGATCGTCGCCGAAAGCTCGCTGGAAAACGCGGGAAAAACTTCCGACGTCAGGAAATTCCTGGTTTCAGTGGGTTTGGAAAAGGAATTGCAGAAGGCGAGCGTTTCCCGCACTCCGCTGTCCGGAGTTGCAGGGCGCAGGTCGGGCGGGCACGCGCAGAAGAAAAGCGTTCTAATCATTTACGGCACTCCAGGAGCTGCAATAAGCAAGGCCGGCAGGAATCTGGCGGGAGTCGATTGCGCGAGCGTCGACGAGCTTAACGCTGCCCTGCTCGCTCCAGGCGGAAGCGCAGGGCGCTTGTGCGTCTGGACGCAAGGCGCTTTGGACAAGCTTGCGAAGGAAAACTTGTATTTGTAAAAAATTGTTTTGAGAAAAAAAGTGGTTTTGGATGGCTGTTGTTTTGTATGCACTGGCGTCGGAAAAAGCCGTTTCGATCATCGAGCGGGAGAACAAGCTTACGCTCGCGGTGCAGAAATCCGCGACGAAAAACGAAATCAAGGCCGAAGTCGAGAAGAACTACGGCCACAAAGTGAAGCGCGTGAACGTATTGAACACGCCGCAAGGCGGCAAGAAAGCCATTGTTGCGTTTGAAAAGCCCGGCGTGGCGCTGGAATTGGCTTCCAAGCTCAAGGTAATCTGATTTATGATTTTTGCTGGAATGGTTTGATGAAAAATGGGTACCCGTTTGAGACAACAGAAAAGAGGGCGCGGCGGCCCGGCATACCGCTCTCCCGGACACAGGTTTTTGGGAGACATCCGCTACGACTTTCCCCTCGGAAAAACGCTTACTGGAAGCGTTGTCGGATTCAAGCACGACCCGGCGAGAGACGTTTTGGTTGCCGAAGTGCGGCTTGAAGACGGCCGCAGGTTTTACAACCTCGCTGCCGAAGGGCTTTCCATTGGCGATTCAATCCACATAGGCCGTGACGCCCAAATGGGCTTGGGGAGCATCACCGCCTTGAAAAACGTTCCAGACGGAACGGCGGTTTTCAACGTCGAATTGCGCCCGGGCGACGGGGGAAAAATCTCGCGTTCGGGAGGCACGGCTTGCTACAAGCTCGCCGAAGACGAAGACACGGGAATGATTTCAATCCAATTTTCTTCTAAAACGGTAAGAACGCTTTCGCCGTTGTGCCTTGCCACCGTGGGAATAGCCTCGGGCGGCGGAAGGCTGGAAAAGCCTTTCTTGAAGGCTGGCGCGAAGAGATTCAAGATGCATGCCCTCAACCGGTACTACCCGCACGTGCGCGGCAGGGCAATGAGCGCTTACGACCACCCGTACGGTGGAAAGACGGGCGGAAAGCCCACTACGGTTTCGCACGGCACTCCTCCTGGAAGAAAGGCTGGACACATTGGTGCAAGCAGAACCGGAAGGTCTAAAGGGAAAGGTGTGAAACCGAATGGCTAGGCAACTTTTGTACAAAGGCATTGAAATCGAGAAAATCTCGCAAATCACTTTCGACGATTTCCTGAAAATGATTCCCTCGAACTCGCGCAGGACGCTCAAGCGCATGGGAACGCAAATCAAGAAGTTCATCGAAAAGCTGCGCAAGCACGATTTCTCGAAAAAGCCGATGAAAACGCACTTCAGGCAGATGGTCATCCTTCCCGAAATGATCGGCAAGAGGTTTCTCGTGTACAACGGCAAGGAATACGTTGAATTGCTGGTTACGCCGGAAAAGCTCGGAAGAAGGCTCGGCGAATACTCGATTACAATCAAGCTCGTAAGGCATTCCGGCCCCGGAATCGGCGCCACTCGCGGCTCGAAGAGCGTAGAGCTCAAGTAAAAAAAATGTTTTGAAGGTTTTCAAAAAATGGGTTTGTACAAGTATTCAATGGCTGAAGAAGAAGGCGTGAAGACTGCAAAAGCGCAGCAGCACGACATGAGCTGCAGCTACAAGGACTTGAGCCAGGTTTTCGCGGCAATCCGCGGGAAGACCGTTGCCGGCTCGCGAAAGGTTTTGGACGACGCTATTGCAATGAAAAAAGCAATCCGCTACCACAAATTCGCCACGAAAATAGGGCACCGCAGCAATTTGGGCGGAAAGAAAGGGCGCTACCCCAAAAAGGAATGCAAAATCGCGCTTTCGCTGCTTGAAAACGCGGTTGCGAACGCAGTCCAAAAGGGAATGGACGAAAGCGCCTTGTACGTAATGCATGCGGCATCCTACAAGCAGAACGTGCTGAAACGCTATCGCAAGTACTTCGCTTCATCGAGAACCCTCGGGTACGGAAAGCAGTCCACTTGGAGCAATTACGTAACCTGCTGGGCCGAAATGGTTTTGGGGGAAAAGCAAGTTCCTGAAGGAAAGAAAAAACAGGGTGAAGCGAAAATCCAGGTGAAAGCGCCGGCCGCGGCAAAAGCGAAAGAAAGCGTGCAGCAAAGCGCGCCGAAGAAAAAGCCGGCCGAGAAAGCGCCTGAAGAAAAGAAAGCCGCTGCCGCCAGCACGGAGTCAAAGGAAACGGCGAAGCCCAAAGCGGAAACAGCGAAAGTTTGATGCTCAATGAAAAAAGGTGTTTGATTGGCTGTCGAGAAAAAGTTTTTGAGAAAATCCATGAACGACCTCAAAGTCAAGAAATTCCTGTTCAAGGAGTTGGAGCGCGCAAGCGTCTCGAAAATCGAGATTCAAAAGACCCCGATTGCCACGCGCATCATGGTTGAAGTGCGGAGGCCGGGCGTCGTCGTAGGAAAACGCGGCAAGTCCATCAAGGACTTGTGCAACGTTTTGGAAAGGGATTTCGCAATCGAAAACCCGCAGATTGAAGTGATTGAAGTTGCAAAGCCTTCCGTTGACGCGAGGCTCATGGCAGAGAAAATCGCCAGGCGCATCGAATCCAAGCCCAACGTAAAGCCCATAATGAGAATGGCTTTGCAGGAAATCATGGGCGCCGGCGCGCTGGGTGCAGAAATCCGCGTTGCGGGCAAGATAGTCGGCAAGGGCGGAAAGGCCAAGACGTTCTCGGCACGCGTGGGCATCATGAAGAAAAGCGGCGACCAACTGCGGCTCGTGGACGAAGGGCATTACACTGCACATTTGAGCGCAGGCGCGGTCGGAATCCGCGTCCGCATCGTAAGGCCGGGAACCGTTTTTTACGACAAGAAAAAGATAGATGCGGCGAAGGCGAAAGCTGCGGAAGAAAAGGCTTTGGCGGAAAAAGCCGCCGCCGAAAAAGCGGCCGAGCCAGTGCCGGCAGAAACGGTTGTTGTTGAGGTTGAAGAAACGGCGGAAGAGACTCCCGCCTGAGCAGTATTGGATTTTTTTCCGCATGTGAAAGGTGTTTGTGTTGAAGAAAAAAGATTTGAAGGCTTTGAACCCCGCGGATTTGAGGGGGAAACTCAAGGACGCCGAGCTTGAAGTTACTGCCGAACTGTCGGCAATGAAGTCCTCGGGAAGGCCGGCCAACGCGGGCCGCCTGAGGCAAGCCAAGCGCTTGAAGTCGAGAATACTAACCTTATTAACCCAGAAGGGCGAAAAAGCTTAGACTAGCGTCAAGATATTAGAATGGATTTTGGTGAACTGAAATTTCCGAAATTGACCCCTTGACAGGCCTGCCCAAGGAATTGGGCGTTTTCGAGGAAATCGAAAAACAGACGAAGGCGGAATTGAAGGTTTATACGACCCGCCAGCGCTTCAAAAAGCTCGTGACCGTCGTCGAAGGGCTGAAGGCGACCGAAACCGACCGCGTGGCGAAAGAACTCAAGCACAAGCTTGCATGCGGCGGAACCGCGAAAAAAGGGTTCGTGATACTGCAGGGAGAACACCTTGCGAAAGTAGTGGATTACCTTGTGCAGATGGGGTATCCCAAGGAAGTCATCAAAGTCAGGCGCACGGAGTGAGGAATGGGGCTTGCCACTCTTCAACCCGAAGAGACGCCTTCAAACCCTCGCGGGAACAAAACGTGCGTGAAAAGGTTTTTATTCGCCCTCGGGGCAGATTATATTCTTCAAAAACGCGTTTATGAAAAATGACGCTTCCGCCTTGGACCGAAAGCGCCCGACGCAATCCGAATTCGAGTTTCTCGCAGGAGAGCTCATCGGCGAAAAAACGAGCGTCGTGAAAAGCAGCAGCAAAGGTTTCCAAGGCCTTGAAGGAAAAATAGTGGATGAGACGAGAAACACGTTCGTCCTCGAAACGAGAAGGGGAAGAAAAACCGTTCCCAAGAAAGAATGCGTTTTCCTTTTCCCAGCCAGCGGCGTGAAAGCCGACGGCTCGCTCTTGGTTTCGCGTCCGGAAGACAGGACGAAAAAAATCGCGCGGCTTTCCGCCAGGCGCTGAACGGTCTTATTCCAACGGCATTGTTTGATGCCCGTCAAAAACAGGTTTGTCAAAAATGGTTTCATGCAACGATTTGAATTGCCCCAAGCACGGCAACTTGCGCGTGCGAGGCAGCGTAAAACGCGGTTTCATATCCAGCGCCAAGGCGAAATACACTGCGGTCGTAGTCATCCCCTCCGTTTCGACGGTCGGCAAGTACGAACGCCTTGAAAAGCGCAGGGGAAAAATCCACGTTCACATCCCGCCTTGCGAGAGCGTCAAGGAAGGGGATTTGATCGAGTTCGGCGAAAGCAGGAAAATCTCGAAGACCAAAAGCCACGTTTTCACCAGAAAAATAAAGGAAGAAAAGAAGGGTTGAAAGGAAAATGCTCGGATTGCCCGCCAAAATCGGAATGGCCTTGACCATCGGAACGCAAATGATTTGCGACGACAACAGCGGCGCGAAGATAGTCGAGATTATCGGCGTGCAGCATGCCGGAACGCGCTTGAGGCGCTATCCCGGCGCGGGCATAGGCGGGGTCGTCACCGTCGCAGTGAAGAAAGCCTCGAAGCCGGAAATGATAAAAAAGAAGGAAAAGGCGCTCATCATCCGCCAGAAGAAGGAATTCAGAAGGGGAAAGCAGCGCGTTCGGTTCGAGGATAACGCTTGTGTCCTGATTGACGATACGGGCCTGCCGAAAGGAACCGAAATCAAGGGGTGCGTGGCGCGCGAAATCGCCGACCGTTTTCCCAAAGTCGTTGGCGTGGCCTCGATAGTCGTCTGAATTCCGTTTTGATGTTTTTAAGCAATGTGATTGAAATGAAGTTTTCGAAAGCAACGTCCCAACCGAGCAAAAAGCGCAAGGCCCGGTTCCAAGCGCCGTTGCACTTGAGGCAAAAGCTCGTTTCAGTGCATTTGGGCAAGGAACTGCGCAAGCAAATGAAAAAACGCTCTATTGCGATTCGCAAGGGCGACAAGGTGCTCGTGTTGCGCGGCAAGTACAAGAAAAAGGAAGGCGTGGTTTCCCGCGTTGATTTGGGTTCGCTCAAGATTTTCGTGGACGGAATAACTACGAAAAACCAGCGCGGCAAGGAATTTCCGCTCGGGATGAATCCCTCGCACTTGGTTGCCCTGCAGCTTGCCGAACGCAAGAAGCAGGGGAAAAGCGCAGTTGCGCCGGGGGACCAAAAGAAGATTACGCTGAACGAAAAGAAAAAACAATAAGGATAAAGTGATTTTGAATGGCTGGACACGGAAGAAAACGGCACTTGAACAGGCATAACCTGCCTTTGGCCACTAAGCTTGCGAGGAAAGGCAAGAACCAGTGGGTGAAAAAGCCCATTCCCGGCAAGCACCCGCAGTCAGACTCGATTTCGCTCGTCCTGCTTTTGCGCGACAGGCTTTCGCTCGCAGAAAACGCGAGGCAAGCCAAGAAGCTTTTGAACAACGGCGAGGTTTTGATTGACGGCGTGAAAACCAAGTTTTTGGGGGCGCCCGTCGGGCTGATGGACGTCGTTTCCATTCCCAAGCTTTCGCTCCACTACCGCGTGTTCGTTTCAAAAGGGGCTATCGCGCTCAAGGAAATAACCGCAGAGCAGGCGGGATTGAAATACTGCCGCATTATAGGAAAAACGACCAAGAAGAAGGGAAAAGTGCAGCTGAACTTGCACGACGCGCGCAATTTCGTGATTGAAAAGGAAGAGGACAGGTTCAAGACGGGCGACACGGTCCTCACGTCCATAACCCCCAAGCAGGAAATCAAGGGGATTTTGAAGATGGAGCCGGGAGCGAAATGCCTTGTTTTCAAAGGAAAGCACGCCGGAACCGTCGGCGTTCTGGAAGCGCTCATGGAAAGGGCGGGAAGCAAGGCCACAGAAGCGCGCCTGAAATCCGAAGGAGAGAGCTTCATCACGCTCAAGAATTACCTGATCGTCGTAGACGACAAGTTTTAAAGTGAATTGAAATGGTTTTCCACAAGGTTTTTTTGGAGAAAGTCACGCTGAACATCGGCGTTGGCGAAAGCGGGGCTGCGCTTGAAGCTGCGAAAACGCTTTTGAAAAACGTTTCCGGCCTCAATCCAGTGCAGACGGTCGCCAAAGACCGCAACCCTACTTTCAAAATCCGCAAGGGCGACGCCATCGGCGCTAAAATCACTTTGCGCGGGAAAAAGGCGGAAGAGGTTTTGACGCGCGCGCTGCAGTCGGTCGACAAAGTCATTCCCTCCAAGAGTTTCGACGAGAACGGAAACGTTTCGTTCGGCATAAAGGAATACATTGATTTTCCCGGGTTGAAGTACGACCCGAAAATAGGCATGATGGGATTCGACGTCTGCCTTTCGCTCAGGAAAAAAGGCTTGCGCGTTTCGCAAAGGCGGATTGCCAAGAAAAAGCTTCCCCGCAAGCAGCGCGTTTCAAGCGCAGAGGCAAGGGAGTTTCTCGAAAAAACTTATGGCGTGAATGTTGCAAGCGCCGCGTAGGCGCAAGGTGCGTTTGATGGCTGAAAAATTCGACACGAAGTACAAACACCGCGGGCTGCGGAAGTGCAAGGTTTGCGGCAACGTCCGAGGCTTGATCCAGAAATACGGCCTGTACATTTGCAGGAAATGCTTCAGGGAAAACGCAGAGGAACTCGGCTTCCGGAAATACGGATGAGAAAAAACGCTTGAAAAAATTTGGATTTTGGGGTTTTGGAAAATGGATACGCTCGCAAATGCATTGAACTGCTTGAAAGTCGCGGAAACCAAGGGAAGGACGCAGGCGAAAATAAGGCCCGCGTCGAAAACCATCCGCGAAGTCCTGCTCCTGCTGCAGGCGCAGGGCTACGTTGGCGAATTCAAGTTCGTCGACGACGGCAAGAGCGGGGAATTCATCGTCACGCTCGCGGGAAAAATCAACGACGCAGGCGCGGTGAAGCCGCGTTTCGCAGTTTCCAAGAAAACCTGGGAAAAGTTCGAAACCAGGTTCCTGCCCGCCAAGGGCGTAGGCATTCTCGTAGTCTCCACCCCGCAAGGGATAATGTCGCACTCGCAAGCGCAGGAGAAAAACATGGGCGGAAGGCTGTTGTGCTTTGTGTACTAGATTTTAACTCGTGCATGTATGGAATTCGTTGGCGTTGTGGTTTGAATGGGTGTAAAGATTCCTGAAGGCGTTTCGGTCGAGGCGAAGAACGGAGTCCTCACGGTCAAAGGGCCCCACGGCACTCTCGAAAGGGCTTTCAACGCCAGGATGGTCGACTTGCGCGTGGAAAACGGCGAGGTTTCCGCAACCCTGAAGGGAAGGCTGTCGCGCAAGAAACAGTCGGCCACGAAAACGGTGGAAGCGCACTTGAAAAACATGCTTGAAGGAACGGTCAAGAAATTCGAGAAGAAAATGCAGTTGGTGTACTCGCACTTTCCCGTGACCGTAGAAGTCAAGGGCAAGGATATTTTCATCAAGAACTTTCTCGGCGAGAAAACGCCGCGGAAGGCGAAAGTGGTTGGTGACGCTAAAGTGGAAGTGAAAGGGCCGGACATAACCATATCCGGCGCGGATGTCGAGTCGGTAGGGCAGACGGCTGCCAACATTCGCAAGGCCACGCGCATCACCAAGCGTGACGAGCGCGTTTTCCAGGATGGGATTTATTACGCTTGAAAAAATGTTTTGTGTGATTTGAAATGGTTGAAGAAAAGAAAAACGTCGTGCGGAAATTGCCCAAATTCGTGAGGCAAAACCGCGCGCAGAAAAAGCGCATTAAGCCGGCGTGGCGCAAGCCGCGGGGCATTGACAACAAGCTTCGCATCAAGGAAGGCGGTTACGGTTTTCTCCCGAAAATAGGGTTCAGGACTGCCAAGAGCGATCGCGGATTGCATCCGAACGGCTTGAAGGAAGTTTTGGTGCGCTCGATGCGCGACATGGCTTTGCTCAAGGGCGTGGCAGTGCGCTTTTCGGCAACCCTCGGGCGCAAGAAAAAGGCGGTTCTGGTTGCGGAAGCCAAGAAAATGCAGTTGAGGATTTTGAACGAATAAATCGTGATGGAAAATGGGTTTGGGCACAATTCGAAGGCTGGCTGCAAGCATTACCAAGGCAGGCCAATCGCGAATCAAGATTATCGACGCCGTCAAGGCGAAGGAAGCGCTCACGCGCGACGACGTGCGCTCGCTGTTGAAGCAGGGCGTCATTATCGTAGAGCAGAAGAAGGGCGTGGGAAGGGATAAGGCGCGGTTCAAGCAGTCGCGCGTGCACGCGGGAAGAAGGCGCGGAGTCGGAAGCAAGAAGGGCTCGGCGTTTGCAGGCAAAAGCAGGAAAGCCCGCTGGGTCGAGAAAGTTCGCTCGCAAAGAAAACTGCTGAAAAGCGTGAAATCCCGGCTGGTCGAAGGCGCTTACAGGAAGTTCTACTCGATGGTGAAAGGCAATTTGTTCAAGACGAAAAAGCAGATGCTCACCTACGCGAGGGAAAACAAGTACATGAAGAAATGAATTTTCTTTTTTCTAAAAAGAAAATTCAGTAAGAAAAAAACAAGTGAAGAAAAACCGTAAATGTTTGTTGCAGGAAAAGTGTTTGAAAATGGCTAAAGCTACAGGACCGTTGTACAGCGTTCACTTCAGGAGAAGGCGCGAAGGAAAGACCGATTACGGAAGGCGCCTGGCGCTACTCAAAAGCAGGCTGCCCAGGCTTGTCGTGAGGAAAACCAACCGTTACCTGATCGCGCAAATCGTCGCGTGGGGCGAGAAAGGCGACACTACGCTCGCAAGCGCCACTTCCAAAGCGTTGGAAGCGTTCGGCTTTGCAGGCAAGGCCAACACCCCTTCGGCGTATCTCACGGGATTGCTGTGCGGAACCAAGGCGAAAGCCAAGGGCGTTGGCGAAATAGTGTTCGACGCAGGGATGCATGCGCCCACGAAAGGCTCGGTCGTTTTCGCAGTGCTGAAAGGAGCCGTGGATGCAGGGCTCAAGGCGAGTTTCGGGGAAGAGAAAATGCCTTCCGACGCGCGCATGTCCGGAAAGCACTTGGGCGCTGAAATGGAGCAGAAGTTCGCGCTTGCAAAGCAAAAAATTCTCGCGGGGAAAAGTTAAGGGGTTGTGGTTGTAATGGCTGAATGGATTCCGAAAACAACGCTTGGGAAGAAAGTTCTCGCTGGCGAAATAACTTCGTTCGACCAGATTGCCGAGCAAAACCTCAAGATTCTCGAGCCCGAAATAATCGACATTCTCGTTCCAGACTTGGCCGACGAAGTCATGCAGATCAACAGCACGCAGCGGATGACTGCATACGGGCGAAAGCAGCAGATGCGCGCAGTAGTGATTCTCGGCAACAGGCGCGGGTTCATCGGAATCGGCGTGGGCAAGGGAGCCGAAACGCGCGATTCCATCGCGAAAGCAATCCGCGACGCGAAAATGAATCTGATCAAAATCCCGCTGGGATGCGGAAGCTGGGAATGCGGATGCGGCTCGGAACATTCGATTCCCCTGACCGTGCACGGGTTCAACGGCTCGACTGAAATCACGATAAAACCCGCGCCGCGGGGCGTGGGATTAGTCGCGGGCGAAACGCCGCGAAAGGTTTTGGAAATGGCGGGAATCAAAGACTGCTGGACTTTCTCGAAGGGAAGGACGCGCAACATCCTCAACGCCGTCCTCGCGACCGTCCGCGGTTTGAACTCGCTCAACAAGCTAAAGAAAGGCTCCGCTTCAGTTGCGGAAGCCAAGGGTGTTTGATTGACATGGCAATTGCATTAATTCGCGTGAGGGGAGTGCACGGCGTAATGCACACCATACAAACCGCAATGCGGCAGCTGCACTTGACGCGCAAAAACCACTGCGTCGTGGCTGAAAAGCTCGACGCCAGCGTTTTGCAGCAGATTCGCGATTACGTGACTTGGGGCGAAGTTTCAAGCGAAACCCTGGCAGCGCTGAAAAAAAGGGACGCGAAAGGGCCCGTATACCGATTGAACAACCCGATAGGCGGCTGGAAAGACACGAAGAACCATTTCCCGAAAGGCGATTTGGGTTATAGGGGAGAAAAAATTAACGATTTGATTAAAAAAATGTTGCACTGATTTAAGTGATTGACCTATGGCTAAGCGAATGAAAAGCAACAAAAAAAGGAAGTACGCAGGAAACCGCAGTTTCGGCGGCGGCAACGCCAAAAACCGCCGCGGGAAAGGAAACCGAGGCGGAGTAGGGCGCGCAGGATTCCACAAGCACAACTGGCTCCGCACCATAAAGCTGGGCGAAACGAACAAGCGCGACCGCGGCTTGTCCGGATTTTTCCACCCTAGGCGCGTGCTTCACGAGATTACGCTCGAACAAATTTCACGCAGGATTGCAAAAGGCGAATTCAAGCAGGCTGACGGGCTTTACGCAGTAGGCCTTCCGACCTCGAAAGTGCTTTCCAACGGTGCGTTTGCATTCAAGGCCGAAGTCAAGGCAAGGGCGTTTTCCGCCAAAGCCAAGGAAAAAATCGAGGCTGCAGGCGGCAAGGCCGTAGTCCTGCAATAAACGCGCGCCAGAAAAAAGGTTAATATTCTCGCGCTGATTTTTCTTTTTCTGAAAAAGAACAATCGAGTAAAGAAAAATTTCTAGCCTGGGTTTTGCAAAATGGGGGTCTTGGATTCGGTCATTTCGATTCTTCCGGAAGTCAAGGCGCCGGCAGTCCCCCAATCGCTCAAGCAAAAACTCGTGTGGACTGGCGTTGTTCTCGTAATATTCTACGTAATGGGCACGATCTATCCCATCGGCGTAGACCCCACGCGCATCCAGCAGTTCGAACGCCTCGACATCCTGCTCGGAAGCAGGACCGGTTCGCTCATCACCACCGGAATCGGGCCAATAGTCCTCGCATCCATCTTCCTGCAGCTGGCCGTGGGCTCGAAACTAGTTTCTTTCGACTTGAACTCAATCGAGGGAAAGAAAAAATTCCAGGGCGTGCAAAAGCTTTTGGCAATCGCCCTGTCGTTTTTCGAAGCGGGCATTTACGTAATGTCGAATTACATCACTCCCGTCGGTTCTCCCGCATCCCAATTCCCCGCATTGCTGGGAAGCCTGTTCCTGACGCAGCTCATAGTGGTGCTCCAGATTGCGCTAGGCTCGATAATACTACTGTATTTGGATGAGGTAGTGCAAAAGTTCGGAATAGGCTCGGGCATTTCGCTCTTCATCGCAGCAGGAGTTTCGCAGGCGGTGTTTCTCGGCGCATTCAACTTTACTGCCGATGCGACGGGAATTCCCGGAGGATTGATTCCGCAGGCAATCTACTATTTGTTCAAAGGCGAGGTTTTGAGTTCCTTCTGGGCCCTGATGCCGATAATTTTCACGGCACTCGTTTTCGTGGTCGTGGTTTACGTCGAGGGAATGAAAATCGAGCTTCCATTGGCGTACGGCAGAGCCCGCGGCTTGGGCGCCAAATACCCGATCAAGTTCATGTACGTCTCGAACATTCCCGTGATTCTCGCGAGCGCGATTTTGCTTAATTTCCAGCTTATCGGTGCTTTTACCGCGGTGCCGATTGCGGACTCGCCGGACCTTAAAGCCGGTATTTTCGGAACGTTCCAAAACAACCAGCCCGTCGATGGTTTTGCCTATTTCATTACCGCCTTGCCTTCGCCGCTGTTGTTTCCTGGAGGCTATCCCGCGTACTTGCAGTTTCTCGCCCAACCGCGGGAAATGATGCACATTCTCGCGTACGGCATTGCACTAGTGCTGTTGTGCGTAGTGTTCGGGTGGTTTTGGATTGAAAGCACGGGAATGGGCCCGTCCAACGTAGCTGCCCAGCTGCAGCGCGCGGGACTGCAAATACCCGGGTATAGGCAAGACCCCCGCATTACCGAAAAAATTCTAGAGCGTTACATTCCGATTATTACCGTACTGGGAAGTTTGTTCGTCGGGATTCTCGCGTGGTTTGCGGACATTACCGGCGCGTTGGGCACGGGAACGGGAATTTTGCTTACCGTGGGCATTCTCTATCGCTTCTACGAGGATTTGGCGAAGCAGCAGTTGTTCGACTTGTACCCGCAATTGAAGACGATAGTGAGAATGTAATCTTGCTTAAAGATTTTCGACCAAGAATTTTTTCAGAGCTTCCAAGTCTTTTTTTTCCGGATCATAATAATACGACTTTATGCCGACAGACTGGGCACTTTTTACTGCCTCTGGATTGTGCTCAAAATAGACTACATCATCTTCACTCAAACCAAAATGCTGGAGCATTGTTTCGTAATATTTGGGGTCAGTCTTCTCTGGATTATGCTTTAGTGTAAAAACTTCATAGGGCATATCATCCAAGCCGAATTTCTTAAATTGCTCATCGTTTGCTCCAGTTAGAATAATCTTTCTGTTGAGAAAAGTTTCAAGCAGGTCTTGCATTTCCTTGAAAATTTTAAAACCGCCTTCATTTTGGATGACGAAAGCATCTACCGCATCAACTAGGATTGTCTTCATAGTATTACCCTAATTTAATGGACTTTATGATTTTTTCCCCTGCGCGAGCGGCGTTTACTTTACCGCAAACTCGTTTTTGCACGGGGAGTAATCTTTGCGCGGGCAAGGATTGAGAACCGCTTGGACAGCGTAAGGTTGCCAGCCTAGGTTAAGGCTTATAGCGTTTAATCGAAAAAAGGGTTTTGAAAAATGGACGTTTCACAGTCGGTCCGCCTTGCCGTAGACTCGGGAAAGGTGGAAGTCGGATTGAAGAAAGCTTTGCACTTGTCGCTCATAGGGGGAGCCAAGGCGATCGTAATCGCCAGAAACTGCCCTGCGGCGGAAGAAATCAAGCAATACGCGCTGGCGTCGAAAATCCCGATCGTGGATTTTGACGGCAACGGCGTGGAGCTGGGCGCGGCTTGCGGAAAGCCTTTTTCCATAAGCGCATTGAGCGTGGTGGACGTAGGCAATTCCGACATTCTCAAGCTGGGCCCGAGCAAGAAATGAGCGAGCGGGGTTTTCAAGGCATTGAAAATATCGAGCGACCAGATTCAGCTGCTCTCGCTGTTCGAACGGCTTTCGGGCGTGCAGGCGTTCGACGTCCTGCTCAACGAAGATTCCGCCGTTTTCGTGGTAAAATCGGGTGATTTGGGAAAGGCGATAGGAAAAAACGGTTCGACCCTCGCGCACCTTGAACGGGCGTTCGGAAGGAGGGTGGAACTAGTGGAGTTTGCCGACAGCCTCGAAGGGTTTTTGAAAAACTTGTTCAAGCCAGTCAAGCTCGAGCAAGTGCAAATCGCCAACTCCGGCCAGCAAGTCGTGCTGCGCGTGGAAGCGCAAAACAAGGGGCTGGCGATAGGACGGGGAGGAATCAGGATAAACCGCGCGAGGGAATTGGCGAAAAGGCATTTCGGAGTTTTGGAATTGAAAGTAATGTGATTTTGCGTTCGTGGAGGATGTTGCTTATGGCGAGAGGAGAATTTGCGGGAAGGATTCTTGAAAGAAAGAGAAAACAGCACCGCTGGCTGAAGAAAACCTGGAAGAGAAAAGCGCTCGGGCTCAAGTCGAAGTACGACCCGCTCGAAGGGGCGCCCCAGGCTACGGGAATCGTTTTGAAGAAGGAAGGCAAGGAGCAAAAGCAGCCCCACTCGGGAATCATAAAATGCGTTAAAGTGCAGCTTACCAAAAACGGCAAGAAAGTTTCCGCCCACGCTCCACGCGACAAGGCGATTACTTTCATTGACGAGCACGACGAGGTTACGATCGAAGGCCTGGGAGGCTCGCAGCGCGGGCAGATGGGTTCCATTCCTGGCGTGCGCTATCGCGTTGTCATGGTCAACGGCGTCTCGCTCAGCGAACTGCGCACGGGCAGGAAGGAAAAGCCGAAGAGATAAACGGGTGTGTGATGCAAAATGCAACAAAAGCTTTTTGAGAAATATGATTACGAAGGCGTCGTCGTGCACGACCCGGGATTGGCGAAATACATTTCCCTCAGGCCCATGTCGATGCCGCATTCTTTCGCGCGCCACGCCAACAAGCAGTTCATGAAAGCCAAAGTGAATTTGGTCGAACGCCTGGTCAACAAGCTGATGCGAGGAGGAACGGGCGAAAAGCTCGGCGGGCGCATCATACGCACGCACGGCAAGCTGCAGGGCAAGAAAACCATCGTATTGAAATTCGTGGAAAAGGCTTTCGCCTCGGTCGAAACCCGCTCGAAAAAGAATCCCATCCAGGCGCTGGTGGACGCGGTAGAACACTCCGCACCCCGCGAGGAAGTAACCCGCGTGCGCTTCGGAGGAGTTTCATACCAGATTGCAGTGGATGTTTCCCCGCAAAGAAGGCTGGACCTGGCTTTGCGCAACCTTGCTTTGGCGACGATAATGAGCGCATTCAACGCAAGAGTCAACATGGCCGACGCTCTCGCCAACGAATTGATTCTCGCTTCCCAGAACGACGCCAACTCCTACTCGGTAAAGAGGAAGAACGAAATGGAGCGGGTTGCGAGAAGCGCGAGGTAATCTTCCCCTGGAAAAATTTGAACGGACTTGATTACTCATGGCAAGAAAGGAAGTTGTTGTGGAGGAAGTCGTGCGGCTGATGAAAAGCCCGGACCACATCCGCAACATGGGCATAGTCGCGCACGTGGACCACGGAAAAACCACGCTCAGCGACTCGCTCGTAGCCCGCGCCGGGCTGATTTCCAGGGAACTGGCGGGAGAACAGCGTGTGCTCGACTACGACCCGCAGGAGCAGGCGCGCGGGATTACCATCAAGGCGGCCAACATTTCCCTAGGCTTCACTTACAAGGGAGAGGAATATTTGATTAACCTCATCGATACCCCTGGTCACGTGGACTTCGGAGGGCACGTCACTAGGGCAATGCGCGCCGTCGATGGAGTGGTGCTCGTCGTGGACAGCGTCGAAGGCGTGATGCCGCAGACCGAAACCGTGCTCCGCCAGGCGTTGAAAGAAAAAGTCAGGCCCGTTCTTTTCATCAACAAAATCGACCGCCTCATCAACGAACTGAAGATGAACGCCCAGCAGATGCAGGAGCGGTTCGTGAAAATCATCGCGGGCGTCAACAAGCTCATTGACATGTACGGCCCCGAGGAATTCAAGAAAGAATGGACTATTGCTGTGGATAAAGGAAACGTTGCTTTCGGAACCGGGTTCAACAAGTGGGCGATTTCTTACACTACCATGAAAAACTTCGGGATAAACTTCCAGCAGATTTACGAGTACTGCGCGAAAGAAGACCACACGTGGCTGCAGCAGAAGGCGCCTCTCGACGAAGTCATCCTCGAAATGGCTGTTAACCAATTGCCTTCCCCCCAGAAAGCGCAGGCCTACCGCATTCCCGTCATTTGGAAGGGGGATTTGGAAAGCGCTCACGGCAAGTCAATGAGAAACTGCGACCCGACCGGGAGAGTTGCATTCATGGTGACCGCAATCGCGGTTGACGAGCATGCCGGCGACATTGCAGTCGGAAGGCTTTACTCTGGAACGGTCAAGAAAGGCACCGAGCTCTATTCAGCTTCGCAATACCGGAAGGAAAAAGTCCAGAGCGTGGCCGTTTACATGGGCCCGGACAGGGTTTTGGTGAACGAAGCCACGCCGGGAAACATCGTTGCTTTAATCGGCTTGAAGGAAATGTACGCTGGGGAAACGCTGAGCGAAGGCGAGATGGTTGCGTTCGAGCAAATCAAGCACCACTCCGAGCCCGTCGTCACGAAGAGCGTTGAAGCCAAGAACCCGCGCGATTTGGTGCGGCTTATTGAAGCGCTGCGCAGGATAGGAAAGGAAGACCCTACCTTGAGAGTGGAAATCAACCAGGAGACGGGCGAGCATTTGATTTCTGGAATGGGCGAGTTGCATTTGGAAATCGTGGAATACAAGATTCAGAACGAGCGCAAGGTTGAAATCCAGACTTCCCCGCCCATTGTCGTTTATCACGAAACGATTCAAGGCGAAGGCCCCGAGCTCGAAGGAAAGAGCCCGAACAAGCACAATAAGTTCAAGCTTTACGTCGAGCCTTTGGAGGAAAGCGTCGTGAAAGCGATGCACGACGGCGAGATTAACGACAAGATGAAAGGCAAGGATTTGATAGAACGTTTGATCAAGGCCGGTCTTCCGCGCGACGAAGCCAAGAACGTGATGGCCTTGCACGAAGACAACATGTTCATCGACATTACGAAGGGAGTGCAGTACTTGCAGGACATCAAGGAACTCCTCCTCGACGCTTTCGAGGAAGCCATGAAGCAAGGGCCTTTGGCCAAGGAAAAGTGCACTGCAGTCAAAGTATTGCTTACCGATGCCGCGATCCACGTCGACCCTGCGCACAGGGGCCCGTCGCAAATCATTCCTGCAGTCAAGAGGCCGATTTACGCGGGAATGCTTTACGCCAAAGCCGTATTGCTTGAGCCGAAGCAAAAGCTGTTCGTCTCTTCGCCTTCCGATTACATGAGCGGAATCATTTCGCAAATCCAATCGCGCAGAGGGCAGGTGTTGGAAATCAAGCAGGAGGGAGAGCTCGTGACCATAGACGCGAAAGTCCCCGTTTCGTCGATGTTCGGATTCGCGAACGAAATACGCGGCGCTTCGCAAGGCCGCGCCTCTTGGTATTACGAGTACGCGGGCTACGAGCCTGTGCCTTCGGGATTGCAAGCTTCGACTATTGCAAGCATACGCAAGCGCAAGGGCGAGCCGGAAGTCGCGCCCACCGCGAAAGACTTCATGGATTAACACACGCCTTCTGCACGCGGTGCAAAAGAACGCCTAGCGCTGTGGCTTAAGATCCCGCGGGCGTTCGCTCTACTTTCGCTTCCGTTTTTCTCGCAAGCGGGCGGACCGGCTCGGCAAGTTCTTTCAACTTGCATTCGCCGACTTTCCCCAAAACTTCCGCCGCATGCCCCTCGGGCTTGACGCTCTCGAAAACGAACTGGATGACTCCGCTCGGGCTGATGACGAACGTAGTGCGCAACACCCCCTCGAACGCTTTTCCCATAAAGAGCTTTTTCCCCCACGCGCCGTACTTTTTAATCACTGTTTTGTCCGGGTCGCTTAAAACGGCTATTTTCAAACCGTATTTCTTCTCGAATTTCTTGTGCGACTCGGCAGTGTCCGGGCTAACGCCCAGGATTGAAACGTTTTGCTTTTCATAAAATGAAAGCAGGGACGTGAACTGCTGCGCTTCAATCGTGCATCCGCCTTTCTTCAAGTGGTCTTTCAAACAGTGTTTTCTTCCGTTCTGGTCCGGAAGGCAAAAGTCCGGCGCTTTCCTGCCTACGAGAAAATTCCTGGAAAGCCGCACGCTCGAATACTCCCCACAACTCTTTCTATTCAGAACGCAAAAAGGAGTTTTTAAGCTTGCCCCTTCTTCAGGCGGCATGTTCAGCTAGCTTTCAACGGCAGCTAGAAAATCACTTTAGGAATTTGAACTTGTAGCCCAAAAGCTTGTAGATTATCTTCGCCGCGACGGTGTTCGGCGCGTCGTTGCCCGGCAACGGCATGAGCTCGACGCAGTCGAACCCGATGACGTTCTTCTCCTTGCATACGGCCTTGAGGAGCGCGAGAACGTCGTAATAATGCAGCCCCCCGGGCTCCGGCGTTCCGGTGGCAGGCATTTCGCTCGGGTCCAACGCATCGACGTCGAAAGTGATGTAAACATTCTCGTGCTTCAGCCGTGCGATGATTTCCGGTATTTTCGCTTCGAAGTTCTTGCGCAAGTCGATTGCGAGAAAAATGTTTTCCTTGTTGTATTCTATCTCTTCCTTCGACACGCTGCGCAATCCCACTTGCACTATGCTGTCTGTAAAGTCTTCGCGCGCGCGGCGCATTACGCAGGCGTGCGTGTATTTCGAGCCTTCCGCGTCGGTGGCAACGTCGGCATGCGCGTCCAACTGCAGTATCGAGAAAGGCTTGAGTTTGCTTTGCCCTGCGAAAGCGCTGAGAATACCGTAAGTGATGCTGTGGTCTCCTCCAAGCGTTACGACAAATTTTCCGTCGTCGAGAAACTCCTGCAGGATTTTTTTGATGCGCAAGTTGTTTTCTTCCACGTTGGCGCGCACGCACTCCATATGCTCTGTGGTGCAAATGCCTTCCTTATGCACTTCGAAGTCGATTTCCTCGTCGTACAATTCCAGTCCCGCGCTTGCGCTTATCAGCGCTTCGGGCCCGAAGCGCTGGCCGGGCGAAGAACAGGCCGTTGAATCGAAGGGAATGGGCACGACCACGATTTTGCTTTTCGCATAGTCCGTGTATTTCTCCTGCAGGCCGCCGAAATTCTCGGGGTCGAGGGAATAGAGAAGCTGTTTCAAAAAAACCACCGCTGAATTTTTTCTGCTACAAACGTTCTTTTTTTTGCTTTTTATATATGGCGCGCTTAATGGATTGGAAGGTGGTTTGCGATGGTGTGGGCGTGGATTTTGGGTTTCATAGCGGTAATCCTCGCGATTTCGGGCATAAAAATGCTTTACCAGTACGAGCGGGGAGTGGTTTTCACTCTCGGCAAGTTTTCCGGCGTGCGGGACCCGGGTTTGACTTTAATCATACCTTTGATTCAGTCGATGCGCAAGGTGGACATGAGAATCAAGACTGCCGACGTGCCGAGGCAGGAAGTCATCACCAAGGACAACATTCCCCTCCTGGCGAATACCGTAGTGTATTTCAAGGTTGAACGGCCAGCGGATGCGGTAATTAAAATTGAAGATTACATGTTCGCAGTCAGGCAGTATACGCAAGCGGCGTTGAGGGACGTCGTCGGGAATGCAGAGCTGGATTTCGTTTTGACCGAGAGGGAGAAAATCGCTTCGCAAATAAAGGAAATCGTTGACGCGGAGACGAGCGAGTGGGGCGTTGACATCGAATCGATCAAAATCCAGGAGATAGAGCTTCCGGCTGAAATGAAGAGGGCGATGGCAAAGCAGGCTGAGGCGGAGCGGGAGCGAAGGGCGGTCATCATCGCCGCTCAAGGTGAATTCACCGCTTCGGAAAACCTGCGCAAGGCCGCAGAAAACCTGGCCAAGAGCAAGGGCGCAATGCAATTGCGCACTCTCCAGACCATTCGCGACATTGCCGCAGACCCTTCGGAAAAAATCGTGATTTTCATGCCTTCGGAAGGCACGGGATTGCTGAAAACGCTTCTGAAGTAAAGGCGCGAAAAACAAGGGCGAGGTTTTTTTCCGTATGCTGGACCACAAGAAACGGTATTTGCAGCTGGCTTTCAACAACGACTTGAGCCAAGCCCTCCGCGTTTTGCAGTTTATTCCGCCGGACGAGCGGGTTTTGATAGAGGCGGGAACACCTTTCATCAAAAGGGAAGGCCTCGCCGGCGTGCGCAGGCTTTCGCAAGCGTGGGAAGGCGTGGTCGTTGCGGACTTGAAGACGACCGACGGGGCGGAGAGGGAAGTAATCCTGGCTGCCGAAGCTGGCGCAAAGGCAGCCACTGTTTTGGGAAGCGCTCCAACTGAAACCATCGACTTGTTCATCCGCGATTGCGGAAACGCGGGCTTGACGCCGATGGTGGACATGCTCGGCGTGCAAGAGCCTTTGAAAGTGATGATGCGATTTAAAAAACCGCCTTCGGTGGTGATACTCCACAAGGGGCGCGACGAGGAAGCGACGCGCGGAAAAACCATTGCGTACAAGCAGGTGGCGAAAATAAAAAGCAAGTTCGCCGTTTTGATTTCGGCTGCGGGGGGCGTGGATTTGCGCGAGGCGCGCAGCGCTATTTTCAACGGAGCGAACATCGTCGTTGTGAACATAGTTTCAACCGAAGACCCGTGGACTGGAATCAAAAGCGATTCGGACGTGGAAGCTTTCGTCAACGAATTCCTTGACACGATCGAGTAGCTTTCCTCCCCCCAACTTTCCGAAAGGTTTTTTAAACACTCTCGGCATTAATTCTTCATTGGCTGATAGGCTCAACATGGCTAATTTTAGTAATCGCGTTTAAGGCGCTCAAACGCCTTTATTTCAGTCTGGAATACGAGTGGGTTCAGGACAAACTTGCATTCAAAGGTTTCGTTATTTGGAGGGATGTAGAAATGGCAGACAAACCGCATTTGAACTTGATTTTTACCGGTCACGTCGATCACGGAAAATCCACTACCGTAGGGCGCTTGCTTTACGAGACCGGCGCAGTCAGCGAAAACGACTTGCGCAAGCTCAAGGAAGAAGCCGCGAAGGCAGGCAAGCCGACTTTCGAATTCGCTTTCGTAATGGACCAGCTTAAGGAAGAGCGCGAGAGAGGAGTTACCATCGACATCGCGCACAAGGACTTCCACACTCAGAAATACTACTTCACGATTATCGACGCGCCCGGGCACAAGGACTTTGTGAAAAACATGATTACCGGCGCTTCGCAGGCGGACGCGGCAGTTCTCGTCTGCTCGGCGAAGGAAGGAATTCAAGCGCAGACTATCGAACACGCTTTCTTGCTGAAAGTGCTCGGAGTGCAGCAATTTATCATCGGCATCAACAAGATGGATGCCGTTAACTACGACCGCGTCAAGTACGAAGAGACCAGGCAGGCTTTGATGGCGAAACTCAAGCCCATGGGCTATCCGGTCGACAAAATCCCGTTCATTCCCTACTCAGCCTACAACGGAGACAACATCAAGGTCAAGAGCGACAAGACGCCTTGGTATTCTGGACCCACGCTTCTTGAGGCTTTGGACCAGTTGGTCGAACCCAAGAAGCCGACCGAAAAGCCGTTGCGCCTGCCCATCCAGGAAGTTTTCACCATCACTGGGCAGGGAACTGTTCCAGTCGGAAGGGTCGAATCAGGAATTCTCAAGCCAGGTGTTGTAATCATCATGCCCGAGAACATTACTGGCGAAATCAAGAGCATTGAAATGCACCACCAGTCGATTCCCCAAGCCATTCCAGGCGACAACGTCGGATTTACGATAAAAGGTATTGACCGGAAGGCAATCAAGAGGGGAAGCGTCGTCGGACCGACTAACAACCCGCCAACCGTCGTGGAAGAATTCACCGCGCAGATAGTGGTTCTCAACCATCCTACTGCAATCGGCAAGAACTACACTCCTGTGTTTCATTTGCATACGGCACAATTGGCGTGCACGATAACCGAAATAGTGGAGAAGAAAGACCCGAAGACGGGCTTGACCGCGCAGAAGAATCCCGATTTCATCAAGACCGGAGACGTGGCGATCGTAAAGATCAAGCCAACGCGCCCCGTTTGCGCAGAGAAGTATTCGGAATTCCCGGCGCTCGGAAGATTCGCAATCCGCGACATGGGACAGACCGTCGCAGCGGGCATCATTCTCGACCTCGTCCCCAGGAAAGCTTAAGTAAAAAATTAAAAAAAAATTAATGGAAAAATAACGCGGGTTTCGGAGTTGCGTTTCGAAACCCTTCCCGTTTTTTCTTCCGTTTGCGTTTAAAAAAAAGTTGGTTTCGCATGAATAAAGCCAGAATCAAACTCGAAAGCCAGGTCTTCAAGGATTTGGACGCGGTTTGCACGCAAATCAGGGATATTGCGCAGAAGGCTGGCGTTGAACTGCGAGGCCCTATTCCTTTGCCCACGAAGAAACTGAAAATCTCCACTCGCAAGACTCCTTGCGGGGACGGTTCCGACACTTACGAAACTTGGGAATTGCGCATTCACAAGCGCTTGATCGAAATCCAGGCCGACGACCGTGTGCTGAGGGAAGTAATGCGCATCAGAGTTCCTCCTTCTGTCAACATCGAGCTCAACTTGGGCAATTAAATTAAAACCCGCCGCGGCGTAATCTTCAAATGCCCGACTTGTCATTCGCCTTTTTGACGCTATTCGTTTTCGGCATCAAAGACGTCATAAACAAGAAAATACTCGAGACGAACGACGTTTACTCCCTCTTATTAACCGAGTACGTCCTTGCAATGCCCTTTCTCATAGGGGCGCTGGCAATTTTTTCCACTTTTGCATTTCCTTCAGGCAACATGCTGTGGCTCATCGTCTTTTCTTCACTAGTCGGAGCGGTTTCAATAATTGCTTACTTCCGTGCAATCCAGTCTTCAAGCGTAAGCCTGATTTTTGCTGTCGCAAGTTCCTTCCCGTTTTTTTCCGCATTGTTTTCGGTCTTGTTCTTGAAAGAGCCGTTCTATCCGCTTTACTACCTGGCTCTTCCAGCGATAATCATTGCCTTGGCAATGCTGGCTTACAAGAAAGGAGGAATCAAAAATTTGTTTGACCCGGCAATAGTGCTTGCTTTGATTTCGAGCATCGGCTGGGGTGCTTTCTTTACCGCGGCGAAAGTGGTTTCGCTTTCGATGAACGCCTTCAATGCATCGGTGTGGATGGAGGGCGGAGTGCTTTTGGGCATAGCACTGTTTTTCCTCCTGCAGAAAAAGAAAATAACGCTTTCCAAGGCGGAAAACATTCCTGCCATGCTCTTGTCGTACGTAGTTTTGTTTTCCATCGGAGTGGTTTCCATGAACCTCTCCCTGCTGTACGCGGGAGTTTCACTGAGCTCGATGATTACTGCCGCGGCCCCAGGGCTGACCGCCATAATCGCCTTTCTCGTGCTTAAGGAAAAGCTTTCCAAGCTCCAGTATGCCGGAATCGCCTTGCTCATCGCAAGCGTTGTCATGCTTTCACTCTGAAAAAGCCTTTAAACCTCCTTGCGCCTATAATTCTTAAGGTGGGTTTTAGCGTTTTTCAAGCTCTTTAGGTGTTAGCATGATTGTTGGGCTGGTCGGGCAGAACTGTGCGGGCAAGGACACTGCCGCGGCATACTTCGTTTCAAAAGGATTCCAACGCTATTCCCTGTCCGATTATCTGCGTGAAGAGCTGGAAAAGCAAGGAAAGCCCGTGACGCGGGAAACCCTTGTAAACCTGGGCAACGAACTGCGCGAAACCAAGGGCGCGGGGCATTTGGCGGAAAAAGCGCTCGAGCGCTTCAAGCCGGGCGCGAATTACGTCGTGGTTTCCATACGCAATCCCGGCGAAGCGCAAGCTTTGATGCAAAAGAAAAATTTTGCGCTCGTGGCGCTGGAAGCGCCGGCGCAAGTGCGTTACGAGAGAATGCGCGCGAGGGACCGCGGGGAGAAAGACCCGCAGACGTTCGAAGAGTTCTTGCGATTGGAAAACCAGGAAAACCGCGGGGGCGCGCAGCAGAGCATTGCCGAAACCATGCGCTTGGCCGATTATACGATCGACGCGTCTGGTTCTATTGAAGAGGAAACCAAAGAGGTGGAAAGACTATGCCTGAAGCTGAACATCAAGTGAGGCCGTCCTGGGACGAATACTTCATCGGAATAACGCACGCAGTCGCAGCGAGGGCGACTTGCGACAGGGGAAAGTCCGGCGCGGTTTTGGTCAAAAACAAGTTCATACTCTCCACCGGATACGTGGGCGCTCCCATGGGCCTAGAGCACTGCGACGAGGCTGGGCATTTGATGAAAACCGTTTCCGACGAGGACGGGCATGCAAAACAGCATTGCGTGCGCACCACGCACGCAGAGCAAAACGCAATCGTGCAGGCGGCCCGCCACGGCGTTTCCATAGAAGGGGCTACGATATACTGCAAGATGGAGCCTTGCCTAGACTGCGCGAAAATGATAATCAACGCGGGAATAAAGCGCGTTGTCGCCGAACGCAGGTACCATGCGGCGGCGCTCACGCGCGAGTATTTCTCGAAGGCGGGCGTGAAGCTCGACGTGCTTCACGACGAAGTTGAAAACTATTCCAACCAGTGAAAGCCCCAGCCTTAATAATCCGTTTTTCCTTTTTCGTTCGTATGGTCGAACTGCCGTTTTCAAGAGGCTACAAGAACATCCAACGAGTGCGCGAAATCGCCGGCGTTTTCGCGTCGCACGGCTTTGAAGAGTTTATCGCATCGGCGCAGCAAAAAGGGCCGTTAAGGGAATTAGCATTGCGCTTTTTCCCTGCAAAGCAAAAAACCCCCGTGGGCATACGCCTGCGGAGGGCGTTTGAAGACTTGGGCCCGACGTTCGTAAAGCTCGGCCAGCTTTTGGCAACTCGCAGCGATTTTCTTCCCGCGGACGTGGTCCGTGAGTTGGAAAAGCTTGTCGATGAGGTAAGGCCGGTTTCTTTCGAAACAGTGAAAGGCGTCTTGCGCGAGGAGTACGGCGATTACGCGCGGATTTTCAAGCACATAGAGGAAAAGCCGCTGGCGTCGGCGAGCATCGCGCAAGTCCACCGTGCTACGCTGCATAACGGCAAGCGCGTGATAGTCAAAGTCCAGCGCCCCGACATTTCCCAGAAAATAGACGCCGACCTGCAGATTCTCCTAGATTCGGCCGGATTCCTGGAAAGCAATTTTCCCGAATCGCGTTTTTACAACCCCACTGCAATAATGCAGGATTTCGCCAAGAACCTGAGACGGGAATTAGATTTCCTGCACGAATCGCGCAACGCCATCAAATTCCGCAAGAACTTCGAGGGAGATGAAGACGTTTTCGTGCCGGAAGTCTATCCGGAATACTGCACGCGCAGGGTTTTGGTGGAGGAATACGTGGAAGGCATAAGGCTTTTGCAAATCCAGCCTTTCTCCCTGCAAAGGCGCAAGAAAATCATCGAGGAAGGCGCTCGTTCGCTAGTAAAGCAGGTTTTGGTGCACGGGTTTTTCCAGGCGGACCCGCACTACGGCAACATAATCGTCATGAAAAACGACAAGATCGGAATCGTGGATTTCGGGATGATGGGGTACATCGACGCGCAAACGAGGGAAACGACGACCGACTTTTTCGTTGCGCTGATCGAGAAAGACACGGAAAAGCTCGTCGATTATTTCCTGGGCGTGGGCGTACTGCCGAAAGACGTCAACCTTCCTGCGTTCCGCGAGGATTTGGGCGAAGTCATAGAACAGTATTACAACATTCCCATTTCGCAAATGCACTTGGACGAGGTAATACGCGATTTGACCGAAATCATTCGCGAGTACAAAGTGCGAATGCACCCCAAGAGCATGCTTTTGATGCGCATGCTTGTTACGCTGGAAGGCATAGGCAGAAAGCTCTACCCGCAATTCAACACGATTGAAGTGGCGAAGCCCATAGTGAAGGATTTGGTGCAAGAGCGCAAAAAGCCCCTGACCGTATTGCGGAAGTCATGGTCTAACTTGGAAGGGATTGCCGAAGCCGCGTCAAAAATCCCCATCCAGTTTTCGGGAGTGCTGAGCAGGGCCGAGGAAGGCAACCTCAGCCTGAACATCCAGCACTACGGCCTTCACGAGCCCATTTCGGAACTGGATAGGACGATCAACAAAGTTTCCCTTTCACTAATCGTTGCCGCGCTCATAGTCGCAAGCTCGCTGTTGGTTGCAGCGCAAATCCCTCCCCTGCTTTGGGGCTACTCGGCGTTGGGCTTGGTGGGATTGAGCGTTGCCGTGCTCTTCGGGCTCGTGCTCGTCGGGCGCATTTTTGCTTCAAGGGAATTCTAAGCTTTTGTCATTTTCTCTTCGCACTTGGTTCAAGCTCGTTCCAAAAGTAGTCGAAGTTTTCTTCCAGCGACTTCGCGACGGCCTTGCTTTCTATCAGCATTCCGAAACCCTCGTTTTCCGAAACGGACATTATCGCCGCCTTGCTCCCGAAAACGTGGTAGGTGACCGGAGAGAAAGGAGTTTTTTTCAAAAACCTTACTTCCGTATACTCCCTGCTCTCCAGCTCCTTGCCGCGGTCCAAGGTGGGTTGACCCGACTCTGTTATTATTCCTTTTAGCGTGATTCTCTTCGCAATCCTCTTTTTGTGCCACCAGTTCATGAAAACCGGGGCTGTTTTCGCAACGTCCGCCTGGACGCTGAACGCCTTCAAAACCCCGTCTTCAGGCAAATCCTCGATTTCCTGCGTGAAAACGGTCTTCAGCCCTTCAACCCCCATATACGCCCAGACGGCCGGGCGCACGCCCGCTGCACGGGTTTTTTCCAAGAGCGGGACCAGCTGCGAAATGCCTTCCAAAACCTTGTTTTGCCGCTCTTCCACCACCGCCCTGAGCTTCGCAGGGCCTGCTGCCTGGAACAGTTTTTTACCGTCAACCTCAACTTGGCTGGCAAAACCCCCTTCCACCAGCTTCTTGAGCGTATCGTACACCAGCGTCCGCTGGAGCCCGCTTTTTTCGGCAATGGCGCTTGCACTAGCCTGCCCGAGCAAAGCCAGCCCCAAGTAAGCGGCAGACTCGTTCTTGGTCAAGCCGACGCTTTGCAGCAACTCCCCTTCAACGCCCATTTTCCATTCCCAAAGCAAACACAGTTGCTTTTTTTGTTGTAGTTAAGCTTACTACGAACCTATATAAGTATTTTGCTATTGTCGTATGTTCTCTTACAACAAATCCTTATATGTCCTGACTGAGTTGTTACTACAGTAAAGTTTAGACAAAGGGGAGGAACATGGTAAATTTTATTGAAGATGTCTTGAGAAAGGCGGGATTGGGAACCTGGCAGCATATGCCCGTTCCCCAAGATCTGGACTATAGCAAGCGCAACCAGGCGCGCGGCCTTGGAGCGAGAATGAGTCCGGACGTCATGTGGCGCGTCAGCACCCGCCGTGAGCTCGTAGAACACTTCAAGAGCGTTACCCGCAACACTTACAAGAACCTGAGTATCGCAGCCGTTTCCTTGCTCATCGCTTTGTATTCCTTTTCGCTGTTTACCCAATCTCGCGACATTACGTTTGCGGCTTTGGCTTTGATTTTCATCGGCTTGATGTCCCGCCATTACACTAAAGCGTGGGGCGGATACGCGGGCGGATGGAGCGATTACGAGCACGACCCGGTGCAAATGGTCACGCACAACTCGTACGTGCTGAACAAAGGATGGGGGCTGATGTAATATGTATGACCCGTACTCGTTCACGTTGTTCTTGCGCAGGAGCGCGCCCGGATTCAGCAGGCTAGGCGCTCCCCGCAAGCTCCGCGACACTTGCGACTTGGACAAGCTGCGCAGCGGAAAGTTCGGCATGACTAAGACCAAGGATGAAATCATAGAGGAACATTCGCTCGTCATGCAAAAGGTTTACCAGCGCATTTTCCTCGCGGTAGCCGCGGCTGTAGTCGCAGGCTACGCGTTTTTCGTTGTCCTGGAAACGGGAAGCGAGACTTACTTGATGGTCGCGATGGCCGCGGTAGCGTGGGCAATGTACAAATGGTGGCATTCCGCTGCTGCGTATTCCAACTATCAGGAGTTCGAAATGCGCCCCATAATGGTGCCCATCGAAGACTTGCGCGAACCGAGCATCAACCCGCACTGGCTTACGGGCAAGGAGCCTACCTTCAAGGTAGACGGCCCTGCCCCGGCTGCGCCGAAAGGAGATTGAGCTGAGCACGTGGGAGAATGACTAGGGAGGCGTTTGGAAAATGCACAAGTTGGATTTGATCGTCATAGGCGCGTTTCTTGCAGTGGACGAGCTGCGCAACGGCTTGCTGGCGTTTCTCGCCAGCCAAGACGTGATTACGCTGGCGGTTTTGCTTACGGTAGCGTGGTTTTCGACGAGAAGCAAGCTTTCCATCCCGATGCCCAAACTGGGCTTGTTTGACGGCTTCCTGATGAAAACCGAAATGGAACAACCCAAAAGCTAGGCCGGGCCAAAAAACCATTGCTTTTTTCAACCTCCCGCCGCCAATAGTGTAAAGCTATAGCATTAGGAGTGGGTTTGGTGGAAGAAAGCGTAGAGTGGGAGGAAGTCGCACGCAGGCTTGGAAACTTCGAAGTGTTGCTGCTTGGAAGCGTTACCGAAGCCTTCGAAGCTTTCAGCCGCAATCCCCGTGAGTTCAAGTGCGAGTACGTGCCTAAATACTACCGCCAGTTCGACGGCGGCCGCTGGTTTTCGCGTTTCGACATCGAACACTGGATTTCAGCCCTGCAACAGCTCGAGGAGGAAAAGCCGGGCTCTATTCTCGAAATCATGCTGGACTACGAAAACGACTTGGAGCGCGCGAGAAAACTTGGCGACGAGGCGAGCGCGCGCGATTATTCCGCAGCGCCTGCAGGCGCATTGCTCGAAGCGTTCAACGATTTTTCCCGCGTGACCCAGCCTTTGGCAGCCCGCGTATACCATTACCTCATGCTCAACAAATTCTACCCCGACCTGCTGACCGCCGAAATTGCGGGAATAATCCCTGGAGTGGAAAAGCAGAACGAGGTCGTGAAAACCCTTTTCGCCTTGGAAAAACCGTCTTTCGTGGCGAAGGAAAAAGAATCGCTTGCCGGAATCGCCGAAGCCGGCCTCAAGCACGGTTTCGAGTCGCATGAAGTCGAGGGCCTGGTTTCCGAACACGTGCGTGCCTACGCTTTCCTGGGAATGTACTTCTACCGGAAAGAGCCGTTTGATGCGAAAGCCGTACTCGAACGGGCGAGGCAGCTTGCGGAGAAAGACTTGGCCAAGGAGAAACGCGAGATTCAAGCCTTGAAGGAAGTCGATGGAAAAACCCAGGAGATAATCCGCGAGTTGAACCTTTCGCAAGCTACGCAGCTGAAAATTGCGACTGTCAAGGAAATAGGCTTCGCGGCCAACGGTTTCGACGAAAGCTATACCTACCTTGTTTTCAAGCACCGCAGTTTGTTCAATGCGATTGCATCGCAATTGGGCGTTTCTTACCTCCAGCTCATCGAAATGTTCCCTGCTGAAGTGCGCTCGCTGCTCGAGCGGAATGCGAAAGCTAGCGAAGAATTCAAGAAAGAGCTGGAAGAGCGCAAGAAAGACAATGCAATCGTTTTCGCCAACGGGTCCGTGCGGCTGCTCGTCGGCAAAGAGCTTGCCGAATACTATGCAAAGGAAAAGAAGCACGTTGAAGAACTGACCCATTTGACTGAATTCAAGGGACAGCCCGCTTCGCCCGGAAAGGCGGTCGGGCGGGTGAGGAAAATACTGAGCCTCCACCAGATTGCGGACATGCGGAAGGGCGAGATTCTCGTCGCGACGGCAACAATGCCCGCCTTCGTTCCCGCAATGGAGAAAGCCGCGGCAATAGTAACCAACGAAGGAGGGTTGCTGAGCCATGCCGCGATCGTTTCAAGGGAATTGGGAATACCGTGCGTTGTGGGCACGAAAATCGCCACTCGCGCTTTGAACGACGGCGACTTGATTGAAGTGGACGCCACCAACGGTTTTGTAAGGAAGGTGGGCTGAATCCATGGCCGTCTTTCCATGCAAAATGGTGTACAC
>JAGVWL010000051.1 GCA_018304285.1 Microcaldota archaeon | reverse complement strand
TAGTACCCTCCGCCCTCGCTCTCCGCGTAATCACTCCTTCCCGAGAACGGTTCGTACTCGTGCGCGACTGTCGCGTTCGTTTTCCAGGCGCTTCCAGGCGACCACGCTTCGAATTGCTCGAACTCCCAGCCGCCGGGCAAAAGCAGTATTTCATAGTGGTTGTCGAAATGCTCATGGGAATAAAGCGTGGGGCTGTCGATTTGTGGGCTTTCCTTCACTTTTTCCAGGTAGTGGTCTGCAAGGATTTTATCCGTCCCCGTAATGCTCCAACGGGTTGGGACAAGCTTCTTTTTTTCCCCCAATACGCCCGCGCTCAAGAGCTTTTGCATGTAGTAATAATCGAACCCTGCTTTCACGAGCTCCGGCACAGCATCGCGCACTTTGACCTTCTCTTCGGCCAGCTCGTCGACTTTCTTGGGAATCACCGGATTTTCCGTAAGCCGCATTTTTTCCATTGCCCCTGCCGGCCCCATGGGCGCGGTGTATGAAGAAAATGAAATGTGGAACTCGGGTTTTGAAGACGTTTTGCGTACGGCGTGCTTTTTCATTCCGCGCGCCATGCTCGCGCGCAGGGAAATTATCTGTTCATAACCCATTGAAGTCCATTTGGCCGGTGAGTCGGAGAGGCTGGGGTCGACGGTTTCGTCCACGCTTACAAGCGGGCCCACGAAAACGTTCGGGTAGCCTTCCCTCCCCACGAAAACGTTGGGCGGGGATGGGCCGAACACGACGTTTCCCAGCGGCTTGGCGGCAAAGCGCACGCTGATGTTTTTGATGTGTTGGTAGTAGGTTTGCGCTCCGCTGATTTTCACTAAAACCGCCCTTAAGCATTTGTGTGTTTCGTGCATTAAAATGGTACGGTGGCGGAACGGCTATTCATGCATGTATTTGGCGGGTCGGACGGTGAGTTTTATCGTGCCTGTTCTGGGATTGGTTTCATGCTGCGGGATTACGCCCCCAGCATACCATTCCATTATGATGTCCCGCGTGTGGATTATGCCGATTTCGTGTTCGTGACCGGGTTTTTTCAGAATGATTTTAGTTCCGGTTAACGGAATAGTGAATAGCGGTTTTGGATCCAATTCTGCCACTGCAAGCCGGTCGTTTTCCAAGACGCGCCTTGCAGTAAACCCTTTGAATTCCTCGCGGTCCAAAATCCCCTTTACGAAGTCTCTTAATGCGTTTCTGTGCGAATGCGCAACCGGGTCCGGGTTGTTATACCATTGTTCAGTCATTTTTCTTTTCCCGTCAACCTTTCGAAAAACCATTATGCCGCTTCCGTAAAGCGAGTAAAAAGAATCCTAGCGCTCTTTCTTTAAATCCGTTCTTTTTTGATTACCGGAAGTGCGGATTCAATAGTGGAAGCGCTAGTTTTTTAAACCAATATCGGGTTTTGATTAGTCCGAAGCGCGTTGGGCCTTTTGTGGGATTGGCCTGAAAGTGCTTTTCGGGATTTAAGTGTGGGTTTAGGAAGCGCGTGCTTTTAACGAGCGTGCGCTTTGCGTGAAAAGGGTGGGTACTAGTGAGCAAGAGCTTTTCGTTGTTCGAAATGGATTCGCTGTTGCGCGCGGTGGGCGCGCAGCGGGTGGAAGAGAGTGCAAGCAGGAAGCTGGCGGAAATCCTGGAGGATGACGCTAGGGAAATCCTGCGGCAGGCCAAGCTTTTGGCTCGCCATGCCGGACGCAAAAATATAGTGAAGAAAGACGTTGTTTTGGCTTCGAGGTGTTGTGAAAAACACGCGTAAAACAGTTTCATGCTGATCCAGGCACCGGTGGGTTGAATCGAATTTTGGGTGGCTTGGGTTGCGGCCGCGCTCTAAAACTTCCCCTCTTTAGTAAGTTGAAAGAGCGCGGTCGAGTCTTTTATCGAACGTCCTGCATTATTCCTGCGAAGTCTTCGGCGAATTGCCCGAACCTCCGCATGGTTTTCGCGTTTTCCTCTATTTCCGTAAAGCCCAGCCGCCTTATATTTTTTGCTTTCTTGAAATTTCCGCTGCCCGTGAACGCATGCTGGGGTGCGGTGACGTCAATTTCGCTTCCTGAAGGGGTTATTACTGTAATGTGCTCTGCATCCTCGTAATATCGCAGGGCGTGTTCTTCTTTTGCACCGAGGTTTTTGACTGCCGCGTAAAGCCAGCAGGCTGCCCCGCAATACCCCGCTAAGTTCCTTCCAACCTCTTTTGAAATGCCATCGGGTGTTTTGTTGATTTTCACCCATTCGTCTGGAGTGAAAGACATTTTTCCTCCCGATTTTCTAGCCGCTTCGGCAAAAAGCGCTTGCCAGCCTTCGAGCGGCAGTTTCTTCAAGAAAGAAATTTGCCCTGGCGTAAAGCGCCTTTCGATTAACGCTGCAGTTTCGTTCATTGCCCCGCCTTTATTTCCAACTGCACTTTGATTACTTCCTTCGCCTTCTTCAAAAATGCGGTTTCGGCATCGCGGGTTGTCGGAATGGTGCAGCCTGCCGCAATCGTATGCCCGCCGCCCAGCCCTCCGGCCGCTTCCCCGCCCTTGCGCATGACTTCCCCCAAATCCAGCCCTCGCTCTACCAGAATGCGGTTGGCTCGCCCCGAGATTTTCGTTTTTCCCTCTTCGTCAAAGCTGAACGCGATAATCGGCTTGTTCCTTTCTATCATTCCAGAGTTGAAAAACCCGCCGGCGACTATTCCGATGACGCTGTCCGCGATAATTTCCCGCGCGTCGAGAAAATAGAATACTCCCAAATCCATAGTCTGTTTTTTTGCGTACTCCAATCCCGCCTTGATTTGCCTGCGGTGTTCGGCGAGAATGGTTTTCGCTTCCTCGTACGCTCCCTGCTCGTGCAAGCACACCCGCACGCCCAACGCCGCTTTTTCGTGCCTTCCGCAGGCGTTCAGCAGCGTAGAGAATTCCAAAGCATCCCTCAACTCGCTTTTCTCCGGCTCGTGCAAAAACAAGTAAACGTCTCCGACCATTGTTTCGAGAATTTCTTCGTCGAGCCCGTTTTCCTTGCCGTAGGCGATTAATTCCGAAGCGAGTTTTTTCCTTTGCGCGGCGCTCAAATCGTAGTAGCAAAGCCACTCGCCGTCCTTTTTTATGGGGACATTGCGTTCTTGCAGGAAGTGCGCGCACGCTTTTTCATTCCCGCTCAAGCCAGGCATGAACGGTTCTGTTGAATAAGTGAGAAACCAGACGAGGGGTTTTGAAACCCTCCCGAAAATGCGCAAATCTTTATTGATGAAAACGTGTTCTTTCTCCGCGCCTTCCTCGACCATGCGGCGGTTCAATCCAATGAACCCGCTTTGGGCGTAGTCCTGCAGGTCGCCGCACGCGCCCACGATTCCCAATTGCGTTATCGTTCGTTCTTCCAAGTGTTTGAAGCAGAAGTACGCGGTTGAGGCAGAGCATAGTTCGGACGTCCCGTCGATTCCGAAGTCGTGGGGGTTGCACATCAAAACGTTTTCCTTTGGAGGCTCGGGCGGAGGGTGGTGGTCTATCACCACGCATTCGGCGTCGAGCGTGTTGATGAGCTGCATTTGCCCGCTTCCGATGTCGGAAAAGACGATTTCCTTGCGCCCTTGGAACAGCTCGAGCGTTTTTTCGTCGAAGCGCTTTACGACCTGCATTTCGAATGGAATGCCCTTCTGCTTGAGCGCAAAGGCGATTATCGAGCCGGAGGAAATGCCGTCGGCGTCGTAGTGGTGGATGACCAGCGGGTTTTTCATTGAAAGGATTTTGTCTGCGGCTGCCCGCGCGCGCTCGAAAAACCCGTGTTCGTCCCTTTCTTTTTCCAACTTTCCACCATTCCGCGCCCGTGCGGATAAGGTTTATTTCCCCCAACGTTTTTGTTTCTTTCGCAGATAACCATGTCTAGAATTTCGCAGAAGAATTTCGAGCGTATTGCAGAAAACGCCTTGCGCGTGCTTTACGACTCTTTCCCTATCGCCCTCTCCACCACGCAGGTGGCGCAAGAGTTGGCTAGGGACAACGAGTTCACCGGCAAAGTCCTCGCGTTTCTCGAAAAAAAGGGGTACGCGCAATCGCGGGCGAGGGAGAATCGCGTTGATTGGCTTTTGACCAAGGCGATGAAGGAAAAGTACGGCAAGCTCGTTTAAGCCTCAGCGGAGTTGAAAAGTTTCTCCCAATGCCGGAGCGGTCACTTCTACTCCCTTGAGTTTGCGCCCCAGTTCTTGCGCGAACTCCTCGCACTTTGACGCTTCGCCGTGCTGGACGAAGACGCGCTTCAAGCCGCGAATGCTTTTCGTGAACTCTACGAGCTCCTTGTGGTCGGAGTGGGCAGAAAATTTCGCTTGGGTGACGGTGAGCTTGATTTCTATTTTCTCGCCGTCGATTTCGATTTCGTTCGCCCCTTCGAGCAACTGCCTTCCGCGCGTGCCTTGAGCCTGGTATCCGACGAGGATGAGCTTGTTTTTCGGGTCGCCTGCAAGCTTTTTCAAATAGAACAGCACCGGCCCGCCGTTGAGCATCCCGCTCGTGGTCACGATGACGCACTTTTCCTGTTCTAGCACGTCGCTGCGGTCTTTGCGTTCGGGAGCGGTGTAGTACTCGCACTTGAACGGGTCGTCGTCGCTCGTCAGGATGCGCCGCTTGACTTCGTCTTTCAAGTAAATCGCGTTATGCCTGTAAATGCGCAACGCCTTTTTCACCATTCCGTCCAAGTAAATGGGCGTGGGCGGAAGCATTTTTGACTTCAAGTAATTTTCGAGGGTGAAGAGAATTTCCTGCCCGCGGCCGATTGCGAAGGAAGGGATGATTACTTTCCCGTTTTTATCCAGGGTTTCCTTCACTTCCTTCACTAGGGAAGCGTAAATTTCCTTGCTTGAAAGGTGCTGGTCGGCCGTAGAGCCGTAAGTGCTTTCGATGATGAGCGTGTCCGCCTGCAATCCTTTTTTCGCGCCGTCCAAAAGCCTTGTTTCGCGCGTGTTCAAATCCGCGGTGTAGAGTATCTTGTGCCCGGAATCTTCGACGAGCGTCATCGCGCTTCCGAGAATGTGCCCTGAGTCGAAGAACGTGACTTCTTCCTTGCGCCTTTCGTACTCCAAAACCTGGATGTTTTTCAGGAAGTAATTCAAATCGCGCGTTGTATACGCGTGAGTTGCCTTTTCGATGCTCAAGTAATCCGAGAGCAATAATTGCACCAAATCGCGGGTGGGCTTGGTCATCCAGTACTTCCCGCGGTATCCTTTTGCCGTGAGCGCGGGCGCGTAGCCCGAGTGGTCCAAGTGCGCGTGGGAAATGATGACTCCGTCGAGCCTCCTCACGTCTTGCGGTTCGATGAGTGGGTATTCCTCGCTTACGCCGCTTATTTTCAGCCCGCAGTCGAGGAGGTAGTTCCTCCTTCCGTTGAGCATTATTGCGCTCCTGCCGACTTCCTTGGCGGCGCCCAAAAAACTTACTTCCATTTTTTAAAACCCTCTTTGCAGCGCAGGCGCTATGCCTGCGGCTTTTGCTTTTTAAGATTCTAGAAGACGGCTTTGGGGTTCGGAAAATTCCCGGGAAAGGGTTTTAACCGCGCCCCAAAAGCCGCTTTTTAAACCTTGATTATACTTTTATGTTGCCTAAACCTATTTTTATTCGTATGCAATTTCGAGAAGGGGAAGCTGTCAAAGAAACCGGATTCGTGCGATTATGGCTTTGAACGATTTGATTGAACAGTTGCGTGCGAAGCGCTTGAGCGAAGTTTCGCAAAAGAAAACTTACAAGAAGGAATCCCGCCGCGCCGTGAAGCCGGAAGTGCAGGCGCAGGAGGCTTCCGACCGGCTTCGTGCCGAGGTTTACAAGCGCATTATAGAACGCTATGCAGATACTATCGGCTTGATGGAAGACAAGACCATTCCCGAGCTCAAGGCGCTGGTGAATCCTGAAGATGAAGCGGTAGCTCGCGTGAAACAGAGGATTTTCGACGAGCTTAAGGGAGAGAACGCGGCGTGGGAGTACTCGTTCGAAACGCATTTTCCGCTTTTCATGAAAGCCGCTTTGAAGTACTGCAATTCCCTCAAGCCCGTGAACGCGGATTTGAGCGTTTCTTACTGGCTTACGCCCAGCGAGATAGAGGAGTTGGGCGCGGCGGACCCGTTCGACAAGGCCATCTTCCTTTGTTCGCTGTTGGAGAGCGCAGGAGGAAACGCGAAAGTGCGGATTTTGGAGCTCGAGGGGAATGCGAAGCACGCCGTCGTGCTGTGCACGCTGAGCGGAAAAAGCGTTTTGCTCGACCCTTCGTGCTCGGACGAGCTTGAAGAGAGCGCAAGCGAGGAAGAGGTTTTGCAGAAGCACGCGCTCGAGGGGAAAAGGATTGTGAAGAGCTTGTACGAATTCAACAACGCCGATTACGCGGATTTCGAGGAATAGGGCTTTTGCGGCGTTTTGTCTAGAGGGAAAAAGGCCCTTTCAGATTTTTTGGAGTTCCTTGAGGAACTTCGCGTGTATTGCTATGGTTTCGTCCAAGTGCCTGTCGAAACCGTGCTTTCCTTCAAGCAGCTGCTTGTGGATGCGGATTTCCTCGTGAATGTGGCGCTTCCACGCGTCCATGAAATTGTGCAGGCGCTTTTCGTTCGGAAGCCGGATTCTGATGGTGATGGCGCTTTTCTTTCCCACGCTTTTGCGTGCAGTGCGTTTTTTCATGCATGCATTACGCGAAAACGGTTTTTATGCGTTTGCGCGAAAGCCATCGTCAGCCTTTTATTTGCTTAATCTCAACGTTTCTTGGTGATGTGGTTTGAGAGAACTCGCGACGCACTTGCAGCTTATTAAAGGCTTGGAAATAAAATTGCAAACGCACGTGCATGAACCGATGATTTCCGCGGGCGAAGTCTCCCGCCCTCAATACCGGCAAGTGACTAATATAATTATTTTTAAGCCACGCGGAAAGGACGGTATTAACGCTCTCGTCTCTCGTGCTAGCCAAGAAACTGATTGAATCGAAGGGCTTGCACGTAGAGAAACGTTCAGACGCAGGAGGATTTGGCTTGAAAGAGGCTCATGTTGAGAAGCCTAAGGGTGATGGGCTTGCAGTTAACGAATTGCATTCGGAATTAAAGCGCAGTGGCTTGAAAGTGCGTTTTACCGAGTCGAGCTAACCCCCCCGTTTTTAAACCAGCCCGCACAGATAGATAATGCTTTTTTTCGAGTGCCAGCTAAAAGCCGAGAGATGTTGTTGCTTTTCAGGGTGATTTTTGTTGAAACCGCAGGATTTGACTAAATACGAGCGTGCGCGCATTGTCGGAGCGCGGGCGTTGCAGTTGGCCATGGGCGCGCCGCCTTTGGTGAAAACCCTCGACACGATCAGCCCCGTCAAGCTTGCGCAGCAAGAGCTTGAGAAGGGCGTGATTCCGCTGTTCGTAGTGCGCGCGCACAATTAATCTATTAATCTATTCGTAACGCAGTGCAACTGCCGGCTTGAGCGAAGCGGCCCTGCGGGCGGGCAAGACTCCCGACGCCGTTCCTATAATGAATCCGAACAGCAGCGCCCCGACTACCAGTCCGGGGCTTATTGCTGCGACGAACGTATTTGCGGAAAGCGCCTGCTGGACCGCGGCTTCGGCAATTTTGCTCAGCCCCGCGCCTATCAGCACGCCCACTATTCCGCCCAGCAGGCCGAGCAAGCCCGATTCGAACAAGAACAAAAGCGTGATGTCGGAATTGCGCGCTCCGACCGCTTTCATCAACCCGATTTCTTTCGTGCGTTCGACTACGCTCGTATACATGGTGTTCATTATTCCTATGCCTCCGACGAGGAGGGATATGGCCGCGATTCCCACAATGACGCCTTGCACCACGCCCAAGATCGTGGCAAAGCTTTGCGCCAGTTGCTCCGACGTTTGCGCCACGAAATCTTCGCTTCCTTTTTCTACGTTGCGGTGCTTGCGCAGGTTTTCCGACACTGCTGCGGCGACTTTTTCGGGAGACTCGCCTTTCTTGACGCGCGCCATGATTATGGATTCGAGCTTGGGCTTGTTCGTCAGCGTGCGCGCCTCTTCGCCGTTCATGTAAATGGCGTCGTCGTCAAACCTGCTTCCGCGGGTTTTGAGTATTCCGACGACTTTGAAGTCTTTGCCTTCGATTTTCAGAGTTTCGCCAACGTAAATCTTGCGTTTGAACAGGCCGTCGGAAGTATAGCTTCCTATCACGATGACTCCCTTGTCGTCAGTTTTTAGCGTCCTTCCTTCGGAAACTTCGATGTTCTGCCCTTCTTCAACGAGCGCGCGGGTTTCGTCTTCGGGCAGGCCGAGGAGGAAAGTGTTTTTCTCTTCTTTCTTGTACTCCGCCTTGACGCTGGAAAAGAGCATTCCCCCCGCTTCCTGCACTCCGCGCGTTCTTCGCACTACTCGCACATCGTCGGTAGTGAGGGGGTTGGGCAGCGAGGCGCTTACGAATGGCGAGGCGGCGAAGCCGTTCGAGCCCATTATGGTTATCTTGTCGGCTCCGATGCTGGAAAACTGGCCTACCACCACGTTCTGCAGCCCGTCGCCGAGGGACATGAGCGCGACCACTGCCGTAATGCCTATGAAAATGCCGATTATGGTGAGTAGGCTGCGCAACCTTCTTTCGCGCAGGTTGTTCATTGCCAGCTTGAACAATTCTATTACTGCAACCATCCGCTACCAACCGTTTTTTTCCTCAATATTGCATTCAGTGCGTTTTCTCTCTTTCAACCGAATTTCATTTTCTTCCTGATGAAAAACCAGTAGGCGCCGAAGGCTATTGCGGCGATGACGAGGATTACGAACCAGTTCACTCCTTGCTTGGCTTCCAGCTCGAGCTTCGAGATTTCATCTTCCGAATAAAGCTGGATTTTCACGACCGCTTCCTGCGCGTATTGGTTGTTGTTGGCGTCGCGGTAAGTCAATTCCAGCGGGAACGATGCGGTGCCGTTCTCGCCTTTCGAGACGAACAGCTTGTATTCGATGGTGTCGAAGTCGTCCGCGCCGAGGTTTCCGACGTAGAATTCCTTGGGTTCGACCACGCGCACGCTGGCCGTGTCTTTGGCGATTGTGTTGAGGAATTTCGCGTCGCTCAAGCCGCGGTTGATTATCTTCACCAGCACGGTTCCGCCGGTGTTTTCGCGGATGATTTTGCTGTCGTCAACGAACGCTTCGAGCACGGGCTTGGAGTTGAGTATCACGCCCACCGTGTCGTTGAGCGTATACGAATTGCCGAGATAGTCTTTGAACGAGATTTTCACGGGAATCTTGTACGCCTTGGGCTGGGCATCTGCGAACGAGACTAGCCTGAATGAAACGTCGTACTCCTGGCTTCCGCCGATGAACGGAATGTTTTTTTCGGTCGCGCTTTCGATGGGCGCGAAGGGGAGGGTTTCGCTCGTCAAGTCGAGTTTTATGCTGACGTCGCGCACCGGCGTTGTGGCGATGTTGCTGACGTGCAGGGTCAGCGTTCCCTGCGAACCGGGCTCGATTTCAGCCGGGTCAAGGATTATTCTTTCTATGACGAGGCTTCTCGCTTGCGACTGCACTGAAATGGCTATCTTCGCTTCGATCCAGTCCGTATCGCGGGTTTTGCACGCCAGCTTGAGGTTGTTGTCTCCCAAAACCGCGCTTGCGTCAACACGCACTTTGTACTTCAAAACGAAATTCTGGCCCGACCCGATCGTGCCTATCTGCCTATCGGCCTTTTCGTTCGAGTCGAGCGAGAACGGGTATTCGGGGCGGAGTTCGCACTGCGCGCTGTCGATTTGGGCTTTGTTGTTCTGCACGTTTATGTAAACGTCTATGTACTGCCCCGGGACTGCGGGGCTTGGAAGGTATTGCAGCCCGCTTACCGAAAGGCTTCCGCCGAGCGAAACGTTGGCCGCATGCGCGTAGGGCATTGCGATTGCCAGAAATGCGATTGCGACGACGATTTTTGCCAAATTCATTTCAAACCACCTTTTTCAGTTTTTTTCCAGCAAGCCGTCCTTGATTTTCACGATCCTGTGGGCTTGCCTTGCCACTTCCCTGTCGTGAGTGACGATTATGACCGTTTTTCCCTGCGCGTTGAGCTTTTTGAGCATGGACAATATTTCCATTCCCGTTTTCGAGTCGAGGTTGCCCGTGGGCTCGTCCGCCAAAACCACTTCCGGTTCGACGACCAGTGCCCGCGCGATTGCAACGCGCTGCTGTTGCCCTCCGGACAATTGCGTCGGCTTGCTGCCCAGCTTATCCTGCAATCCCACTGCGTCGAGGATGACTTTCGCCCTGGCGTTCCTCTCCTCGTTTTCCACGCCTTGGAAAACGAGCGGCAAAGCGACGTTTTCCTGCGCGGTGAGCGAGGGAATCAGGTTGAACTGCTGGAACACGAACCCGATTTTGCGCCCGCGCAATTGCGCCAAGTCGCTTTCGCCCATTGTCGTGATGTCGTTGCCGTCGAGATAGATTTTGCCCGAGGTCGGCAAGTCGAGGCTTCCCACCATGTTCATCAACGTGGTTTTCCCGCTTCCGCTCGGTCCAGTTATTGCAACAAACTCGCCGTGCTTTATCTTGAGCGTGATGCCGCGCAATGCCGGAACATTCACGCTGCCCAGCGAATAGATTTTCGTCACGTTCTGCAATTCTATTATTGAACTCGCGGTTGACCGTTTTTCCATGCGAAAACCAAGCCCAGGCTCAAGTTCTTTTAATTCCGCCTAGCATGATACTTATTGCGCAGGGAATTTAAAATGCAGCATTTGGCCAACCTCGATTGCTTTTTTCTCGCGAAAGAAATGGACGCTTCGCTAGCCGGCGGCTTTTTCGAGAATTTTTACGATTACGGCGAAGGCGTGTTCCGCCTGCGCTTCGGAAAGCAAAGCGTGCTCTTTGATTTGCAGGGTTTCGCGTTCGTTGCCGATGCTTCGTTTCCCGAACCCCCGCGCCAGCCTTCCTCGTTCGCCATGCTATTGCGCAAGAGGTTCGAGTCGGCAAAGCTCGAGAGCGTGGTGCAGTCGGGTTTCGACCGGATTTTCGAATTCTCTTTCACGTCCAAGCAGTACGGCCGGCACAGCCTTGTCGTGGAATTGTTCGGAAAGCGGGGGAACCTGCTTTTGCTTGATTCGGAAAGGCGAATCGTAAAGCCTTTCGCGAAAGTGTCGTACGCAGCGCGTTCGCTTGCCGACGGCGTGGCATACGTGATGCCTCCGTCGGAAAAAAAACATCCGCTCGAGCTGAAGCAAAGCGATTTTGAGGGCAAGGGGCGGATAGTTTCGTTCCTTTCGAAGCAAACTTCCCTCGCGCCTTTCTACCTCGAAGAGGCGTGTGCGCGCGCCGGAATTGCTTTGGACAAGGACGTTTCTTCTTTGATTGCATCGGAAAAAAGCGGCTTGCTTTCGTCTATTGCATCCTTGTTCGAACGCCCTTCGCCCTGCATTTTCCTGAAAGAAGGAAAGCCGTTCGCTTTCTCGAGCATAAGCTTGAAAAAGCTCGGCGGGGGGTCGGCGGGCGGCGAGTGCGTTGCTGCCCCTTCCGTTTCGCAGGCAGTTGCTTCTTACTACGCTTCGCTCGAGCGCGCGAAGCCCGAAGCGAGATCGGGAGATCTGGAATTTCAGCTTCAGTCGCAGGAAAAAGCCATCAGCGAGTTTGAGGCGAAGGCTGCAGAGCTTCAAAAAGCTGGAAAATGGGTTTTCGAAAACGAACCGGCTGTTGCCGAACTGCTGGAAGCTGCGAGGGAAAAAACCGGCGACCGGCTGGCGGCATGCGCAAAACAGCTGGGCGTGAAGGCTAGGGCTGAAAAACAATTTCTGGAATTAGAAAAAGAATAGGGGGGGAAAGCGAAGACTGCGTTTAGAACTGTTCGCCTTGCTCCGTGTTCAAATTGCGCCTGTCCACTACCATAACATCCTTGACGTCCAAGACCGACGAGTAGGGGATGGAGATGACTCCGCCTGAAGCGCGTGCTCGTGCGGACATGCTGGATTCGGGGTTGGGTTCGAGCAATACGCTTTCGAGCTTTCCGCTCAATTCGTTGACGTCCAAATCGATTACTCTTCCGAGCTCTTCGCCGTCGGTTGTAATAACGCGCTTTCCTGCGAGTTGTTTTGCAATAGCGTACTTGACCATGTGTGTTTCACCCTCTCCCTATTAGCATGACGAGTATAAATTGTATTAAAGGCTAGAGCTCTTTTTAAATTAAAAACCTTTTCTTTCCCCTATTCGCCCTCTTTTGGCACTTGTTTTTCCCATCGTTTAAAAAACGTTGGGGGATTAAGGCTTTTGGTGATGCTGCCATGAACGTCAAGGAAGAGGTTTTGAGCGTTATTGATGCTTTGAAGAAAGCGGGCTTTAATCCGGTCGACGCGGTTTTCGAGGGCGCGGTAGGCGTCAAGGAGGATACCGTTCTGGAATGGGTTGCGAAGCTCGACGAGAAACAGCTTGTTTCCGGCGTCATCCGCGTTATCTACACGACTGATGGAAAAAACATCCGTTTTGTTGAAATTCCTGTCGGCCAGCAGGCTCCGCCCGAAGAAAAGTGAGCCTAGAGCTTTAAGTGGGAGATTATCCGCCTGTTCAACCGGCCGTTTTCCCTTAACGCCTTTCGGGCTATTCCCGGCGTTTGCACAATTAGTTTTCCCGCCAATTTAGGCCTCTGCAGCAGCGCTTGGAGCGTGTGGAAGTGGTCGATGCCTACCATCGCCACGATGTGCTGCGAGTCGGTTTTGTTCGCGTGCGTGGAAACTGTTTGCGCGAAAGCCAATTCCCGGAGAAGATTGGCAAAAAGCTTTTTCGGGTGGTTTCTCAATATCACTTTAACGAATTCTTCCGGCGTAGATGCGTTTTTCGCCGAAATGTTTAGCCCCTGGCGTGCGTATTCCTCGGTTTTTTTAAAGCGTTCCCTGTCTTCTTTAGTCAAATTCATTTCCAAAAGCGCTTCCAAAACCCCGTCAGTTTCCTTTGTACCCGCTTTTTCGCCTTTTCTGGCTTTTGCAATCCAATTCGTAATTCCCGGCTCGAGCGGAACCGCGTTTTCGTGTATTTCGTTCGCATTAGGCAGTGTTTTCTTTAGTTCCTCGCGCCAGTATTCCACTTGAACTTCCGCCGGAATAGGTTTGTCGTGATAAGCTACTCCTTCAACGAGGATTGTTTTCTTTCCACTAATCTTCGCAATGTATTTTTTCATTTGTTCCACTTCTTCAGGGGTAGGCACGACCCGCCCTTCTTCTCCGTGCCTGTAGCCTATGACGTGAATCGTTTTGTTTCCGAGCTTGAAGCTTGCGAACATCGGCTTGATTTGCAGGCCGAGTTTGACCCACGCTTTGTTCAACTCTTCTTTCGAAAAAGGCGGTTCTGTCATTTCAAACTCCCGCGAGAATCCTGAACGCATCGCGCAGCCCCGGCGCCAGGCCGAGGATTGCAATCAAAAGCAGGACGAAGTTCTTCTCCTCTTCGTTGGCCTTTTCCCTGTGCAGCAGTTCCACGACCCCGAAAGCGAAGATTATTTTCACGAGGAGGAAAGCCCACGGTCCTCCGAACAAGTCGAAAATCGCGTTTCCGACTATGTGCTGTTCGCTGTACCCCAAAAGCTGGACTCCCACGAAAGTCGCGCTTCCGTCCAGCGCCTGGGAGAATACAGCAGCTTGCTCGGCAAAGCTTGCCTTGAGCCCGCGCGCCTTCCAAAAGGTTTTGAATGCGGACCAAACCGCGAAAGCGCCGAACGCAATCAGTGCGAACGCGGCGTAATTTTGCATTCGCAATAGCACGCCGAGGGAAATGAACGCCGCCAGTGCAGTAAGCGCAAGGCCCGCGTAAAGCGTTTTCTCGCAAAACTCTTGGTGGCTTGCGGAAGTTTTTTTGGCCAGAAGCCAAGTCCAAAGCAAAAGCAGGAACGTGATTATGTAAATGCCGGGGGTTACGAAGGGGAAAACCTGCATTCCTGCGATTTCCACCACGCGCGGGAGGATGCCGCCGTCCTCGCCCACGCGCATGAGGGTTCCGAACACTACGAACGGGATTATGCTCTTGAAAAAGGCTTCGTCGAAAATGAATCCCCTGCTTTTCAACAGCCTGTAAACCAAATAAACCGCTGCGATGGCGATTGCGGCATAAACCAGCGTGTTGTAAACGTTGTAAGGAGGGTATTTGTCCTGGTATATAATCGGGTTTACGAAATACTCTTGAATGAAGTCAACCATGTTTTCTAATTGCGCTTTCAGGTTTTTAGTATGCTTGCTTTAAGGGTGGAAAAACGTTTTGCGGAAAGTGCGAAGCGCGAGCTTCTGGAAAAAGGGGCTTTCGCGAGGGGATTCAACGCCCTGCGCGACGAGCGCTTCGTTTTCTTTCCCGCGCTCAAGCGCGTGCGCATAAGCGCAAGGCATTCTTTCGTGCAGAGGAAATTTGCTTCCATTGAAACGCCCAAGCCGCTGAAAAAACTTTTGCCTTACGCCGCGTCTTCCTACGACCTGGTGGGCAATATTGCGATAGTGGAAATACCGCCTTCGCAACACTCAAAGAGAAAGAAAATAGCGGGAACGCTTTTGCGTTCGAACAAGCGCATTAAGACCGTGCTTGCGAAAGCAAGCGTCCGCAAAGGGAAATTCCGCTTGAAGGAATACGCGTGGCTTGCGGGGGAAAGGAAAACGCTCGCGCTGCATAAGGAAAGCGGGTGTGTTTTTCGCGTTGATTTGGCCAGGGCGTATTTCTCGCCGCGGTTGAGCAGCGAGCGCCTGCGCATAGCCTCGATGGCTAAAAACGGGGAAAAGGTTTTAGTGCTATTTTCGGGAGTGTCGCCTTTCGACATCGTGATTGCAAAACGCAAGCGCGTTTTGACGAGGGGCGTGGAGTTGAATCCTGCCGCAGTGCGTTTGGCGAAGGAAAACATCGTTTTGAACAAGCTCGAAGGCAAGAGCCAAGCGTATTGCGGCGACGCGAAAGCTTATGCGAAAAAGTTCGGAGGGTGGGCGGACCGGATTTTGATGCCTTCGCCCACGCTCGCGCACGATTTTCTTGGTGTTGTTGCGGCAAAAGCGCGCAAAGGCTGCGTAATCCATTATTACGATACCGGCGGCGAGAACGAGGGGATATTCAAAAGCGCGTTGGGCGAAATAAGGAACGCGTGCGTTGCGCAAAAGAGAAAGTTCAGGGTTCTGGGGAAAAGGAAAGTTTTGCCTTACGCGCCGAGGGTTTTCACTATTGCAATAGATTTCAAACTGCTGAATTGAACCGCTTTGCAAGCTTACTTAGAATGCAATAGGTTGATGAGTGCGTCGATGCGCTTGTTCATGTAGTCCAAGTCGACTTTCGAGTTGTTGCTTTCCTGCAGTTCGCGAAAATCGCTTTTCAGGCTTTGCGCCTGGAATTCCAGCGACGCAGTCTTGTCCTGGATTTTCTTGTGCAAATGCCTATGCTCTTTCCTCACTTTGTAGAGCGTGCGCGCGAAGAGCACGCTCGCGGCGAGAGCCAGTCCCGCGAGGAGTACGGTGAACGCGTCTAATTCCGCCATGTTGCAATTTCACGCCCGTGCTTTGACCGCCAAGAGTGTTTTCTCGGCTTTCTTCATTTTGTCTTCCAAATGCGAAAGCGAAGCCTGCCTGGACTGCTTTTTCCTGCAGTTCCTTTCCTCGGCTTTCAGCTGTGTGAATATTTTTTCCGCTTCGTTCAGCCTAGCTTCGGCTGAAGCGTATTTCCCGCGCGCTTCCCGGATTTCGGAATTCAAAAACCATGCGCCTGCGGAGGCCGAAGCGAGCACTATTCCTAGGGAAGCGTTTACTGTGAGCGGGTCCATATGCAATTCTGAACGAAATTTTCGCTTAAAAAGGTTTCCCGAAGATTTCTGAAGCTAGATTGAAAGTTTGAGTGGCAGCAGCAGCGCGCCTTCCCGTCTTTCGACAGTACCAACAACGCCGTAAGAGGTCTTAACTTCCAGGTTCGGAATGGGACTGGGTGTGCCACCTCTCCGATGGCCGCTGACCGAAATAATCTGATTTTTCGGATTTAAAAGGCTTACTCACTTCCGGTTCTTACCGAACTTTTCCTGCTTTTTTCAATCTGCATTTTCAATAGTTCGGTAACTTCGTCGGGATTGGTAATTCCCTCGAAAGTTATTTCAGCAAGAGCTACTCCCCCCGTGCCAGCAGTTTGGACTCCGATGGTGGTAATTCCTAAAATTTGGTCTAAAACGGCTTGGGTGTTGGGGAGATTAGTGATTTTGAAGAAAGGCACTATGCTTTGCTTCTTCAGTAGAATGCCTCCCCTGAAGTAAACGTTCTTGTTGGTTATTTCGTATTCATAAGTCTTTATGAGCCACCCGCTCCAAAGGAAGGACAACATGAACGCAAATACTATGGCAAGAGGAAGCAAAAGTAGCCAACTCAAATTAGCAAAGAACATGAAGAGCCAGAACGGAATGATAACTAATACTGCACTCCATGCTATTCCCTTAAGTACGGTCCATTAGATCGGAAGAGCGTCGTGTAGGGAAAGAGT
>JAGVWL010000054.1 GCA_018304285.1 Microcaldota archaeon | reverse complement strand
TACGATTACCTGAAGAAGGCCGGAGTGACGAGGCTCGCAAGGCGCTATTTCGTCATGAACTCCTTCGACGGGGTTTTGACTACAGTGGGGCTTTTGAGCGGCGCTTACGTCGGGGGAATAAAGGATTCCGCACTGATTTTAACCATAGGAATCTCCGCCGGAATTGCGATTGCAATGAGCGGCGGGCTCGGCGTATTCCTCACTGAAAGCGCCGAGCGAAAAATAGATTTGAAGGCAGTCAACGAAACGTGGTTCAAGGACTACGAGGAAAAAAAGGCGTTGCGCAAGGCTCACTCCAGCGCAGCATACTTTCTCGCCGCAGTTGACGGGCTTTCGCCATTCGCAGCTACGCTCGTAGTGCTAAGCCCGTTTTCATTCTACCCCGCGCCCCAAGCCTATCCGATTGCATCCTTCATCGCAGGCGCATGCCTGTTCATGCTCGGAAGTTTCCTGGGAAGCATAAGCAAGGAAAACGCGCTCGTTTACGGCTTCAAAATGCTTTTGGCGGGAGTCGCCGCGGCAGCAGCGAGCTTCCTGCTCCTCGGAGGTTGACGAAAATGGGCAAAACGAAGGGAAAGCGGTATCTCGACCCGTTCAGGCTCTGGCTCGACTTCGATACGCCCATGCCCAAGAGGCTGGAAAGGTTTTGGGAAGACTTCTCGCGCCCGTTCATAGACTCTTTCGAAACCGAAGAGGAAATCGTCATCACTGCGGAACTGCCCGGCATCAAGAAGGAAGACGTGAAACTCAAAGTGGACGAAAACGGGTTGAGCTTGAAGGTGGAAGAAAAAAACAGCAAGGAAGATGAAAAGAAAGAGAAGGGATTCCAATACAAGGCTTACTCGGCCAGGTTCAGGGGTTACAAGGAATACATTCCCTTCGCTACTCCGGTGGATGCGGCAAAAGCCAAAGCCACGTTCAAGAACGGCGTTCTAGAAGTGCGCGTTCCCAAAACCGCGAAAGCGAAAGGCAGGGAACTGCGCGTGGAATAGAAAGCCTATTTTGCGGTTATCACGAACATTCCGAGAAGCACTGCGGACGCTAGCGCGAGTCCCCCGTCTCGCGCCAACATGGCGTAAAAAAGCAGGGCGAAAAGAAGGAAGGAAAGGTTGTTCTTGAAGCCCAAAAACATTACGTTCATATTCTATTTTGTGAAAGGAGTTTTTTGGGCGTTCCACTTTAAAAACGTGTTTTTTTAGGAGCAAAGGCCGGCAAGTCAAAAAGCAATGTCCCGGTCGGGCTTTCTCTCGTGCGGCTTGTGGAGCAAGGCGATAAACGCCAAGGCAATTCCCACTAGAAAAACGTTTCCGGCAAACAATCCTATGGCGAGCAGGGCAATCAGCGCTACCGATTCGGTGCTTTCAAACCCGCTCGGAAACACTTGCATAAGCGCCAAGCGCGAGTTTGGCTTTATGGGAAAAAGGGACTTTCCTCCTTGGGGTTGCTTTGAGAAAAACGACCTCTTCCCACCTTAAAGCCGAATATACCTTTCCTTAACGCTTAATAAGGATTTCTTCCATTTTATTAAATAAACTAAACTTTTGGTGGGTAAAAATGAATAAAATTAAGCAAGGGCTTGAAAACCGTGAAGCACAGATTAACAAAATTAAGCTGGATGAGTTGGATTCCGCAATCCTCGAAGAATTGCGGGGGAATTGCAAGAAGACTTGGCGCGAGCTCGCGAAGAAGCTCAAGGTTTCGCCCGTAACCATAATCAACAGGACACGCAAGTTGGAAAAAAACAAAGTCGTCACTGGATACTCAGCGCTGGTGGATTTCGTTAAGATAGGGTTCGAGTTCAGCGCGTTCCAGACACTCGAAATAGAATCCTCGAAGTTTTACGAAGTCATGGAAAAGCTGGTAAAAATGCCCGAAACGGAAGCGGTTTACGGAGTCAGTGGAGATTTTGACGCCATAGTGTTCTTCCGGGCGAGGGACAGGAGGGAGTTCGCCCAGACCGTCCAAAAAATATACAGGATTCCGGGAGTGAAGGGAAGCAAAACGTTTTTCGCATACGGCTTGAAGGAAAACGGCGCGCCCTACCCCGAACACGAGTGGTTTTAAGCGCGTTTGCAAAGCAAGTTAATGAGAGATTGATCTGAATGCCCTCTGCAAAACCAGGTTATTTGAGGCCCCAGGTCGAGTATTTCGTGCGGGAAAGCATTCCCAGCGAAAGGCTCGCTAGAATGAGGCGGCATGTAGGAGAAAAAGGCGGGAAGCTGGAACGCATTCATTTAAGGCCCGTTTCGAAAACTTTAGACCCGAAGGCTAGAATGCATTTGCGAATCACCGGTCTTTCTGGCGAAGATGAGCTTGAAATAAGGAGAGAACACAAGCTGAGGGTCCTGCCTCCCTACCGGCGCATTTCAACCCCGCCAGGCATCGAAATAAAGCCGGCGACCCTTCGCAACCTGGACGAACTCCACGAGCTCGAAAAACTTTGCTTTGAAGACCCTGCGTTGCGAAGCGAACGGGAAGAATTCGAAAGGAGAATAAAAACGTGCGAAGTGTTCAAGGCGGTAGACAAGAAAACGGGCAGGATAGTCGGAGCGTTTTTCTCGTCCAGCAAGCGCTTCGAGGAATTCCGGAGGCTTTACGAAAATCCGGTGCCGACCACGAAAAAACCGCCGTTGTTTTCAGAACACCACTTTTTCATAGATTTGATAGTGCACCCCGAATTTCGCAAGCGGGGAGTGGGAAGCGCACTGATGCAGAAGGGAATGGAAATCGCCCGAAAAGCGAACAAAACCAAAGTGTTTTTCGTCGCCGTAAGCCCGGAAAACTTCCCGTGGTTTGAAGAACTGGGCTATGTGCTGCACGAACCCACGTTCGACCCGCAGGCAAAAAAAAGAATCTACTGGGCGCCAGTCGCCATAGGGAGGACCGAACGATACAACAAGCTTTGGTACGAAGGATTGAATTCAACCCTCCAAAAGTTTGTTGAAGCCGTCCCTTCGTGCACCGAAAACGGCGAAATTGAAGGAAGACACGAGGAAACCTGGAAAAAAATGATAGACGGGGTATCTCAAAGCAGGCTTACCCCTCTCGGAATAAAGATGAGCCAAAAAAAACGCATTGAAGTCATAACTAGAATATTGATTCCCGAAGTCTTGACCAGGCTGTACCGCAGGAGAGCATCTCCTGACCAGCCCACTCTGTTCGACCACGGCATGGCTTACAACCCGTATCACGACAGGCTCACCACCGCCAGAAAGCTCGTGAACACCGTAAGAAAGCATTTCGGATATACGCCCATGTCCAGGGGGACGGTCGAGGAAAAGTTTGGCGAGTTAGTCGGCAGGCAACCCAAACAAACGGTTTAAACGAAACCTAGAGTTCTTCCTTCGCCTTTTCCCACGACGAGATGGTCATCGTCTTGCCCACGCCTTCAAACTCGCGGATTTTGTCGACGACCACGCGCCCTATCTCTTCAATCGAAGGGCCCACGATTTTCACGAGCAAATCCCACTCCCCTCCGATGATGTGCACTTCCTTCACGCGCGCCAATAGAGCTATCTGCTTAGCGAGCTTGCGCTGGTTCTGCTTTTGGTTGTGCGAGTAAGAAACGAGCACGAACGCCGTCGAAGGCAAACCCATCTTCCCGCGGTCGAGCTTCACCGTGAACTTTTCTATGACCCCGCTTTGCTTCAGCTTCTGAATCCGCTCGTGCACCGTGACCCGCGGAATCCGCGTTTTCCGCGAAATACCGGCGGTGGAAAGCCGCGAATTCCCTTCGAGAACGTCCAAAATACGTTCATCTTTTTCATCCATAAGCAACAAAATGACGGTTTTTCTATTTAATTCTTTCTTTTTTCCGACTTTCAGTCGCCAAAAACCACGAAAAGTCTTTAAGGCCTTTCGCGAACAGTCTTGAATGGTGGTTTTTATGGAAGTGCTTGAAAAGACGATTGAAAAAATCAAGTCGCAGAGCCTGCGCGATGCGCTGGCGGTGCAAAGCTCCGTCGTTGTTTCACCAATATCAGACCCTTTGGCGCACACTGTCGTTGACGCGAGCATAGGCTACTACGGCCAAAAGCTGCAGTTGACCAAAAGCATGATTTTGCACAAGCAAATCGCGCTGGTGTCGCCGCACTTGGACGCCGTTTACATCGTCTCCCCCAACGTGCGGCTGGAAACCGAAGACTTGAAGGAAAGCGACAGGCACTTGATCGAATTCGCGCAAGTAGACATCGAGTTCAAGCACGGAGACAAGGAGAAATTCATTCCGTTCATGGAAGACCTGATGGTGCGGATTTTCGACGGCGTGAAAAAAGAGTGCGGGGAGGAACTTGAAAGGTTCGGGCGTTCGGAACTCGAAATCCCGAAAAGGCCGTTCAAGCGTTTTGAAATGAAGAAAGCGGTTCCGAACTACGGGCGGACTCCCAGGGAAGCCGAGGCGGCGCTGTCTGAAGGCGAAGGGCAAATGTTCTGGCTTTTGGACCACGTGCGCGAGTTTTACGACAGGGAAGAGCCAAGGGGCTACTACCACAACTACGACTTGATTCTGCCCGAGGGTTACGGCGAGGTTGCAAGCGGGGCGGAACGCGAGCACGAGCACGAAAAAATCCTGAAGAAAATCGCCGAGCGCGGGCAAAAGCCGAAAGAATTCGGAATGTTCACAGCGCTTGCTGAGCGGGGCCTGCTTTCCCGAACGGTCGGAGCAGGATTCGGAGTCGAACGTTTGGTGAGATACTTGTGCGGAGTGAAGGAAATCGAACAAGTAGTCCCGTTCGCGAAAAAACCCGCAACGCCCTCGCTCCTCTGACAAGCCAAACGCTTTAAACGAATTGCGGCAGTAATTGCTAGAACAAAGGTGCTTGCGGTGAAAGAGAAGGAAACGATTTCCAAAATTTCAGAAGTCCTCGAAGGAAAGGCAAAAGGAATAGTGCATTTGCGCGGGTGGATCCACCGCAAGCGCGTGCAAGGCAACATAATCTTTTTCTCTCTGCGCGATTCCACAGGGGTAATCCAGCTTGCGGTAAAGAAAGACGGCGTTTCCGAAAAAGAATTCAAGGACGCCGAGAAAGCGCTGATTGAATCCACAATCACAGTTAAAGGCGAAGTGAAGAAAGACGAACGCGCTCCCGGCGGGTTCGAAGTGCAGGTGAAAAGCTTCGGCGTAATCCACTTCAGCGAAATCTTTCCCATAGGCAAAGACCAGAGCACCGAATTCCTCTTGGACGTGCGCCACTTGTGGCTGCGCTCGCTGCATTTGACGAACATCATGAAAGCCCGCGCTGAAATCGTGAAAGACTTGCGCTTGTTTTTCGACGAGCGTGCGTTCATTGAAGTCGCCCCGCCCATCATCACGACGTCCGCCTGTGAGGGGGGCTCGACGCTCTTCGAATTCGATTACTTCGGGCAGAAGGCATATCTAACGCAGTCCGGGCAGCTGTACAATGAAGCGTTCATTACTGCGTTGGAAAAAATCTTCATCCTCGCGCCTTCGTTCCGCGCCGAGAAATCGCGGACAGTAAAGCATTTGACGGAATACTGGCATTTGGAGGAGGAAGCGGCGTTTTTCGACAACGAGGACAACATGCTTTTGCAAGAGCAAATGATCGAGTTCGTGGCGCAGCGCTTGGCCAAAAGCCCCTTGCTGCGAAACTTCAACCGCACTGCTGAAGAGCTGAAGGAAGTGAAAGCCCCGTTCCACCGCCTGAGTTACGACAAGGCAATTGAAAAACTGCAGGAGTTGGGAAGCAACGTCGAGTGGGGAGACGACTTCGGCGTAGAGCATGAAGGGCTGCTGACAAAGGAATTGCACAAGCCTTTGTTCGTCCACGACTGGCCTTTGAAAGCAAAGCCGTTCTACATGGAACCTGCCGACGACGGCGAGCACGTAAAGAATGCCGACGTTCTCGCGCCGCAAGGCCACGGCGAAATCATAGGGGGAAGCGAGAGGATTTGGGAGTATGACAAATTGGTGCAAAGAATGAAAGAGCAGGACTTGAATCTCAAGGATTACGCTTGGTATTTGGACTTGCGCAAGTACGGAAGCGTTCCTCACAGTGGTTTTGGCTTAGGCATCGAAAGATTCGTAAAATGGCTTTTGAACCTCGAGCACATCCGCGATGCCGTGCCGTTCCCGCGAGTGATAAACAGGGCTTACCCTTGAGGTGGTTGGAATGAAAACTGGCATTTTCATCACGGGCGGAACGTTCGACAAGGAGTACAACGAACTGGACGGAAAGCTGTTTTTCAAAGACACGCACATCAAAGAGATGCTGAAACTGGGAAGGTGCAACGTCGATGTGGAAGTGCGCACGCTGATGATGATAGACAGCCTCGAAATGACCAACGAAGATCGGAAGACGATACTTGAAAATTGCGTAAAGTGCCCTGAAGAAAAGATTGTAATAACGCACGGCACCGACACCATGGCAGAAACGGCCAGGTTCCTGGGGCCGAAAATCAAGAATAAGACGGTGGTTTTAACTGGCGCGATGGTGCCGTATACATTTGGAAGTTCGGACGGCCTGTTCAACTTGGGCAGCGCACTCGCTTTTGCGCAAATGCTGCCGCACGGGGTATACGTCGTAATGAACGGCAAAAAATTCGCGTGGGATAACGTCCGAAAGAACAAGAAAACGGGGGAATTCGAGGAGGACTAAGGCTTTGACTCGTGGAAAGGGCGCTTGACAAAATGACTTTTGAAACTATAGAGTACATCCGCGACGCGGTTCCCTTCCCGCGAGTGATAAATAGAGCATATCCGTGAGAAAATGGCTATTCGAGAATGGCACGAAACTCTGCTTTTACCACATTCAAGAAGCGTATTTGAAGAGTTAGTTGAAGGGACAAAAGAATACGGAAGCATTATGGATAAGGCAAGAGGAAGCGAATTTTCGGATATTGCAAACGCAATTGCAGCACAACACGCGTTCAGAGCAATGGCTAAAAGGCAGATGGTTATCGACAATGCCAGAGGCAGTGTTTCGGGAGAAGTGTATGCCAAAGACCACGCATTCTCGGACCTTTACTTGGCGGGAAAAATGGTACACCAGGACCGCGCTCATCAGATGTTGATGGGCAAATCGGTGCTGGAAGAGTGGGAATTGGAAGGACAACAAATTCCAGACGGACTAAAAGGAAAAATAACCTATCCTTCAAGCCAAGGACTGAAAAAAATGCATAAACCGCATTTTGAAAAGGCGTTGGTGTTCCTCGAAACCAACAAAGAAAACATGGAAGAGCCGGATTATGATGCGCTGAGGGAAGTTATATTGAAAGGAATAAGGAGGCTTGGATAACGGTCAATTCAAATCGTCAGATAATTCTCCTTTACGGTATTCAAAATCAAGTGCGTGTCGCTGTGCTCCACGCCCTCGATGTCCAAAATCTTTTTTACGGTAGTTGAAAGCTCCCTGCGGTTTTTCACTCGCACCAACGCCATGCTGTCGAAAGCGCCAGTAATATCCCATACGCTTACGACTTGCGGGAGCTTTGCTATCTGAGCCTGAACCTTCAGCAAAGGCTGGCCGCGAATCGTGATTTCCATCAGCGCGGTCAAGTCGAAGCCAAGCTTCTCCCAATCCAAATCGACCGAATAACGCCGCAGCACCTTCTGCGCTTCAAGCCGCTTGACGTGCTGGGCGATTGTTGAAGTGGAAACGCCCAGCTTTTTCGCCAGTTCCCTGAATGAAAGCCGCGAGTTTTCCGAAAGCGCGAAAACAATCTTCCCATCCAAATCAGACTCGCGTTTGTCCATAACCAAGATTGGAAAAACATGTTTTTAAAACGTTTGTTTCGTTGAAGGAGAGTTTTAACTACATTCGTTTGGGAAAGCCCGGGAAAAGGATTTAAACGCTTGGGGGGTGGGATTCGTGTCCGGGAAAAGGATTTAAACGCTTGGGGGGTGGGATTCGTGTTGTTTTTTCTCCGTTAGAGGTGGGATTGAATGGAGCTTGGGGATTTGAAGAAGGCGGGCGTGGAATTCGTTTCCATGCAGTTCGTCGACATTCTCGGCAACATCAAAAGCTGCGAAACCACGCTGCAGCACTTCGAGGAAGTAACTGAAGCAGGTGGATTGTGGTTCGACGGGTCTTCAATCCAAGGTTTCACGCGCATATTCGAAAGCGACATGTTCTTGAAGCCGGACGGGCCGTTCACGCTCTTGCCTTGGGCAAACAACCGCATTGCGCGCGTGCCTTGCAACGTTTTCAACCGCGACAAAACCCCGTTCGAAGGAGACCCGCGGAACGTCCTCAAGCGCGCGCTCGCGCAGGCAAAGGAAAAAGGCTTCGAGTATTTCGTCGGCCCAGAACTCGAATTCTTTTTGTTCAAGGACGTGAACGGAGCCACTGCACAGCCCGACCCGCACGACAAGGCGGGGTATTTCGACTGGAGCCCGCTGGACGAAGGGTCGGAAGTGAAACGGGAAACAATGCTTACGCTCCAGCAGATGGGCGTGCCGATGGAGCGCTTGAGCCACGAGGTTGCGCACGGCCAGCACGAAATCGGGTTCAAGTATGATAGTGCTTTAGAAATGGCCGACCGCGTTTTGCTCATCAAAAACGTCGTGAAAATCATCGCAAAGAAACACGGCCTTTACGCTTCTTTCATGCCCAAGCCTTTGTTCGGAAAGAACGGCAGCGGAATGCACGTTCACCAGAGCTTGTGGAAAGGCGGGGAAAACGCGTTTTACTCTGGCGAAGGGGAATACAACTTGAGCGACACCGCGCTGCAATTCATAGCAGGGCAGATAAAGCACGCACGCGCTTTCGCAGGCATAATCGCGCCGACCGTGAATTCCTACAAGAGGCTTGTGCCGGGCTACGAAGCGCCCGTTTACGTGTGCTGGGGGAGAGTCAACAGAAGCGCGATGATTCGCATTCCCGAAGTGCACGGCAAAAAGGCGACGCGAGTGGAATTGCGCTGTCCCGACCCTTCCACAAACCCCTACCTCGCTTTTTCCGCAATGCTCGCAGCAGGGTTGGACGGAATTGCGGGAAAGCTCGAACCGCCGGCCGCGGTTGAAGAAAGCGTTTACGATTTCGACGACGCGAAACTCAAGGAGTTTTACGTGCAAACGCTTCCCGGCTCGCTGGGAGAAGCGATGGCTGAAACGCGCAAGAGCGGGCTGATTGAAAAAACGTTCGGAAAACACGCTTTTGAAAAGCACTTGGCAGCGCAGGAAAGGCAGTGGAACGACTTCAGGCTTAGCGTTTCCGACTGGGAAATCAAAACGTACTTGCCGAGGTTATAGAAAAAAAAGGAATGGCAGTTAGCTAGGAGTTTGAGAGGCGGAGCAACCCCAAGGAAAGACTGCCTCGAGGCGGGGCGCCGCAAGGCGCCCTGTTATCTTTTTTTCAAACGAATTCGACGTCCTGCTTTTCCCTCCATGCA
>JAGVWL010000052.1 GCA_018304285.1 Microcaldota archaeon | reverse complement strand
GAATCGTTGATGAAGTAAACCGCCTTTCATTCCAATCTCCGTGAAACACTCTTGCCGAAAGAAGTTTTTAAGAGTTTGTTTCTTCCAAGGCCGGATTGCACGCTTGGGATTAACTGCAGGCGAAAACGTTTTTCAGCCCGAAATTGCTCCGGTATAGCGCTTGGTTAAAGCCAACCCACTCGAAAATCCCGACGCCTTGGAAGCCGCTGATCTTGGAAAGCTTGCGCCGGTAATCGCAAATTTGCGGGGGTTTTTGCAGTGAATTTGCGACCGGCTGCAATTCGACTTCCAAAAACGACAAGCCAACGTAGAAAGGCCGGCCTTGAACGCATGTTTTCTTGCTTGAAACAAAATCGTCGAGCACGGTTTTGAACAAAAGCTTCAGCAGGGGGGTCAGCGAGTACTTGGCTTGAAGGCGTTTATAGTCTAGCCCCTGGTTTAAAGTCAGGCAGTTTTCATCGAGAGCATTTCCATCCACGAAAAGATTCACGCCACTGCCGAATTGCTCTTTTATGGATTTTGAAACGGCATTTAGCGCTTCCTCACTGGCTTCAGCAAATTTCGCCTTGTCGGTACTGCAAGCGCCATGCAAAGTGCCCTCGTAATTGAGAAGGAAGCCATTCACTTTGACGTCGCGCGCATCCAGCCATTTTCTCAAAGATTCAAGCTCGCGCGAATAGAAGTCGTACAAGAAAGCGCTTGCCCCGGAATCTATCACACAAACCTTTTCAAATTCCGAAGATGCGGTTTTGTAGAGCGGAATTCCGGCATTCCTTGCGTCTTGAACGAGCTTATAGTTCGATTCGACGGTGTTTATCCACAACACTACATTCAAGCCTTTTGAATTTATCTTCTCTACTCTCGCTGCTACGACTGAGGGACTGGTGTCTTTGTTTCCACTCCAAGGCCGATTGGGAGGAGAATTTGGGTTTTGTTGGAGGAAAACTGGAAGTATTACGGTGTCAAAACCGAGTTTTTTGAATTTTTCAAGCATCGAATCGTCAAGGTTAGTGCGTTGGTAGAAAATCATTTTGGAAAACGAGGCGGCTTGTGCGCCTGAAGGCGGGTTAACGCCAGTGGACGAAGTTGTGTTAGCGCGCGCTCCGGTTGTTTTAGCCGCAGCCTCGCGCTGCTTGCACTCTTCATCGTCATCATGGCACGCAGAGCTTCCGGCTGCTTTTACTTTAGAGGGGGTTGTTCCCGCCCCGCTTGAATCCGAAGCGAGTTTGGAGCAATCCCAGACCGAAACGTCGTGGTTTTCCATCTTTCCGCCTTTCGTTATCGCGTAAGAAATTTTCTCGGAAGTCGCTTTGCAAACTCCCTGCGCCTGAAGCTGTTTCGCCCTCACGCCGGTCGAGCAATAGCCTTTTCCTTGAGCATAACTCAGATACGCAGTGCCGTACTCCGAAACCTTGCCGTCCGAACTCTTGATTGCAATTCCCTTGCACGCGTACGCGTCTACAGCGGCAAAGCCGTTCAACGCCGCCGAGGGATAGCAGCGGTATTTGCCTAAGTACGCGCCCCAGCAGAAAGGCGCTGCATCCAAACACTTTTTCGCGCTTGTCGCAGGGTTGTATAATGAAGAATCGCATACGGCTACGGGCGCGCCCACGCTCTTGGGCTGCAGCACGGTGAAAGCGACGCCTTCAAACTTATCGGCTTTCGTGCTGAATGAAATCCTGGAGCCTGTGAAGAAAAAGTTTTTCAGCGAAATTTTTCCCACTGCCCCGAAAGCCGGCGGGTTCACTACATCCAGAACGAATTTTCCAGTGGCAGTTTCTCTCGCGCTCGCGAGAAAACTCGCGGCCAAGCTGGAGCTTGCAGGTGCAATCGAGAAAATCGAGTACAAGACGTTGTTGAACAAAATCCCTTTCGGCGAATTCTGCGCGTCGGCGTAATTCGTCTTGAACTCGAAATTCTTTTGCACTACGCTTGAAGACCGGTACGCAAGCAAAAACTGCCCGAAACTCTCGCCCGGATTCACCAGCCGCACAAGCTTCTCTTCCAAAACCACGTTCTTGCCGGTTCCCGCAATCCACAAGCGCGCGATGTAATCGCCGCTGTTGTAGACCGCGAGGGAATTCTTGTCCCGCGCAGAGCAAAAGCGGTATTTGGGGGAATACGCCGCATCGTCATGCCTCGGCACTGAAGAGGGAACGCCGCCCTGGGCGTTGCGTTCGTAATAGTAATCGAAAGACGACGGGTCGTAAACGACGTTCCAAAGCGCGTTGTTTATCCCGAAGGCTTTCTCGTCGCCCTGCTTCAAGGAATATTGGAATTCGACTTTCTTTCCGTCGAAAACGACTTTCGGCTGCTCGCGGAATATCGCGACCGTTTCAAGCGTAACTTCTCCCAGTTTTCCTTGCGAAACTTCCAGATTGTCGGCCAAAACGCTGCACGAAACGAGGGTTACGTTGCTTTTAGCGGGAAAGTTGAAGGTGAAGAAGTTCACGCCTGCATCCGTAACGCAGTGCCCGGCTTGGCTTTCACAGCCTTTCACGTTTCCCAACCGCGAGCCTGCGTAAGTGGGAACGGTTTCGAAAGTAAAATCCCTAATCCAGACGGGCTTGTCCCGCCCTTCCACGTAAGCGGGATAGCAAGACGCGCCGGACGAACCCCAAGACAAGGAGGAAACTTTCTGCTGCGGAGTCAAGTCAATCGAAAACGGCTTGTCGCGGGATTTGATGGCAAGCGAGCCTGACGCAACAGTTAGGTTGAAGTTTCCTAAATCGGGAGACTCGAACTGCAGCGCTTTCTCCACTCCCGCTTTCGAGGAGAAAGTAATTTTCCGGACTGCGGCGACGAACTGCTTGCCGTTCTCAGGAGTGACTAAAACCAAAACCGGCGAGGAAAAAGAGTAGTCGACGGAATTGCCGGACACGGTTTTCGAAGCCGAATCTTTCGTTGAAGTCAAAAGCTCTATTTTCTTGGCGTTTACTTTCTTCACTGCACCCGCCGTTGAGGAGTACAAATACGCGTAATCCACTTTCTCTTCCTGGCCGAAAACGACGCTCTTGAATTCGCCCGCGCTTCCGTTGCCGCTAAGCTTGAACCCGGTGATTTCTCCTGCGTTGTCCTTGGCGCCATAAACGAAATCGCAAGACGCGTTCCCTGGCGGAGTGCCGGGAACCGCCGGCTCTATTGGAGTGGTAATCGGCGGAGCCACGTACGGCTGCGAGGCAGGAGTCTGCTTGCCTTCGTAGAAAACCGCCCTGAACCGAACTGGCGCTTGAGCGGTCGTACGCTTGTCTTTCAATACCATAGTCGGGCCTTGGCTGTCCGAATCGAATTGCATGAAACTGAATTTCGGCCAAACGTCGATCCGCCCTATGTTATGCAAGACCGCCCGCATTTCATTCCCGCCCTCGAAATAGTGGATTGAAACGTCTTTCGCGGGGGTGAAAAAGTAGAGCTTGTTGTCAAGGTTGTCGGCCGGCAAAGTGTAGGCGGAACCTTTGCTGAACGTGAAGTCGATCATGCTGTTGGATTCGAAAACCGGCTTCAGGGTCGGGGTGGAGGCGATGGCGAAAGTCAAACCGCTGAAAACGAGCACGAACAAAAAGCCGAAGAGCGCGGTTTTCCTCAAAACATCCCCCCCTGAAAAACGGATAAAGAGAAAGCGTTTCCATCGTATTAAAACGTATTTGTTCGCATTAGCTCAAAACCGGATTTCGAAAGAGGAAAAACCGCCGGGTGAAAACGCTTTTTCCACGGTTATTTTTTCAACGTGGATGCCGGCGAAGCCCTCGCTTTTGCGTTCGAGTTTTTCCAAAAAACCGTTCAGCACGTTGTCTTCGCACTCGCAGGTGATTTCCACGCTCCCGTCATGCAAATTTCGGACGAAGCCTTTTACGCCCAGTTCTTTCGCAACTCGCCGGACGTAACTCCTGTAGCCCACGTCCTGTACCCTTCCTTCAACCAAAATCCTATAGTGCATGTAAACTACCTGCAAAAGGAAGAGGGAATAGGATGATGCTCGGGCAAGTTTATTAGCGTTTATTCCCGCGCTTGCCTTCTGCCTTTTTTGCGGCCTTGCGCTTTTCCTCGAGGATGCGCGGCGCCTGCTTGAGGAAGTACTGCTCCAGCGCTTTCTTGGTCTGCACTTCCTCTTTCGACAGTTCGGCTACCTCACGCCGTTCAAGGCGTTTTTCGATTCCGCCGAGCTTTTGGATTATTTCGCCCTCGCGTTTCTTGAAGCGCTGGAGTTCCGAACGCGCTTTCAAGATTTTCCCCGCTCCCACCGCCAATTCCCTGCTGAGCGACAGGATTTCCTTGTCTGCAGCCCCTCCAGAGCCCGAGAGCGACTCCAAATCCTCGGCTTGCTCGAACAAGGAGTAAATGCTTTTGCTCAAGTACATCAGCGCGAGGAGAGTGAAAAGCAAGGGGACCAAAAGCAGTTCGGGCGAAGTAAGGTAGAAGAGTATGGAAGCGAAAATGCCGACTAGCGTGAGCACGAAAGACGTGATTATTTCCGCGGCTGCCATGCCCGCATCGTGGTGCCTCCGCCAGTAAGGGAAGTGCGCGCCGGACCAGCGGGAGACGGAAGAGTAGGCGATGAACTTCAAGTCGTTAATCGCCTTGTAAATGGGCCAAAACACCAGCGGGAGGATGAGGAGGTTGATGGAAACTTGCTTGGGAAGGAAGGGTATGAAGCTCAAGTCCACGTTGAATGATGCTAGAAAGCTCATGTATACTATCGCCAACGCCACGATCGAGTTCACCAAAAAGCTTTGCGCCGAACGAGAGAATTCGTTTTGGAAAGCGGGGTTTTGCGACGCTTTCTCGAAAGAATGCACGTCCTTGCCCAGCGTGGAGAGCGAGCGCCTCAAGCGCTTGGGGTAAACCGAAGACAAGGCGCCGGCAATTTGCTTCGACCTGTCGAAAAGCACTGGCGAAATGACTGTGGAAACTATGGTGAGCAAGAACGCTATGGAAATTATTTCGCTGCCGTTGCGCACGAATGGCGCCGATGCAGCCGCGATTATCAAGCTGAACTCGCCGATGGGAATCATCATCATGCCGAGGCGTATTGCAGAATTCGTGGAAAGGCCGAGGGAAGTCGCAAAAAAGCCGTAGGCAATGAGTTTCGCTACGACGTACGAAGCGACGAGCGCGGCGACCAGCAAAAGCGAGCTTGCGGCCGGCATGGTCACGGTAGTGCCGAACCCCACGAAGAAAAACAGTATGAAAAACTCGCGCATGAAGCCTATTTCTTTCTTCACCCTTTCTCCGAAAGGCGTTTCAGTCAAGGCAAAGCCCGCGAAGTAAGCGCCCAGCGCTATCGTGAGGCCCAGGTAGGAACTGAAGTACGCTACCATTATTCCAACGCCCAGCGCGAAAAGCGTCATTATGCTAGTCCGGCCGTGGCGTTCGAAAAACCGCGAGACGAAGCGCGTGACGCGGCTTACCAAGAAAAACATTGCTATGACGAAGAGAATGCCGTTTAGCAGCGTTTGCTTGAACGAAACGGCGTTCGAAATGCTGAACAAAAACGCCAAAACCAAAATCGCGAAAAAATCTTCAACCACGAGAATGGAAATGCCGAGCCGCGATTCCGGCTCTTTCTCGATGCGCCGGTCGAACATGAACTTGGAAACCATGACCGTGCTCGTCGCCGTAAGCATGGCGCCTATCACGAGCGATTCCACCAGGCTGAAGCCGAAAACCAGGGCTACAGCAAAAGCAAAGATGAAGGGGATGCCCATTTCCACGAGCGAAAGCATGGTGGCGAGGGATCCGCTTTCCTTGAATCTCTTCACGCTCAACTCCAAGCCCAAATAAAACAGCAAAAGCAAAAGCCCGATTTCGCCGAACAGCTGTGCGATTCCCTCGCTGGGGGTGAGAAAGCCGAAAATCTGGGGGCCGAGGAGAAAACCGGCGAGAATATAGCCTATGGAAGTTGGAAGGCGAAAGCGCGAGGCTATTATCCCGAAGAACAGCGCGGCGAGCACTATCACGCCGATTTCGACAATCGGAATAGCGGCGGTTTCAGCGACCATGAAAAGAGAATCCAAAAAACAAATAAAAACCAACCGAATCAAAAGACTTACGGCGAAAAGCGGTTTAGCTTGCTTGCGAATGCTCAAGCATAAGCTTTCGCAGTGTGGGCCCGTAGCTCAGCCTGGATAGAGCGTCCCCCCCCTAAGGGGAAGGCCCCGCGTTCGAATCGCGGCGGGCCCGCTTTTCACCGTGTCCCCGCGCA
>JAGVWL010000053.1 GCA_018304285.1 Microcaldota archaeon | reverse complement strand
TCGCCTAAGGAAATAGACTTTTCGTCTCTGCGGGAAAGGGCGAACGCGAAAGGCGCGCTTGTTTTCTACTTGAACCGAAATTCGCTGGAAGCGAAAGAGCGCGAGGAGCTCGTGACAAGCCAGGCGGACGCTTCGAAAGTCGAGGAAGAGCTTTTTGCGAAGAGCTTGCAAGGGCTTTCCGGCGTTTCGCAAGAATTCAAGGGAAGCGCGGGCGCGGAGAAATCCAAGCTCTTGCTGCGTGTTTTGAAGGCTGAGCAAAGCGCGGGCGAAACGCGCGCGGATTTTGAAACGCGAGTTTTGAACGATTCAAAACAGGTTTTGGACGGCGGGGCGTAGGAAAAATGCTTTTGAAGCGGCTGGAAGTGCAGAACATCCGCAGCTACTCGCACGCTTCGGTCGAGTTTAGCGAGGGGGTAATGCTTTTCGAGGGTGACGTCGGAGGGGGGAAAAGCAGCATTCTTTACGCGATTGAATTCGCGTTGTTCGGGCTGGGCGACTTGAACGCCGCTTTTCTGCTTCGCAACTCGGCGCAGTCGGGGTTCGTGAAACTCGTTTTTTCAGTGAAAGGCAAGGATTACGAAGCCTACCGTTCGCTTGAAAAGAAAAAGACGGTCCAGCAGGGCGAGTGTTACGTAATCACTGCGGGAGTGAAAACGGCTTATACGCCGACGGAAATGAAGCCGGCGATACTGCAAATACTCGGGTTCAAAGAGCCTCCCAATCCCCGCTCGCAGTCCATAATCTACCGTTACGCAGTGTTCACGCCCCAAGAGGAAATGAAGAAAATCCTGGAGGAAAGGCCGGAAGATCGCTTGCAGACGCTGCGCAAGGCGTTCGGCGTAGAAGACTACCGCATTGCAAGGGACAATGCCGGAATAGTATTGAAAAGCTTGCGCGAGGACGCGAGGTTTTTGGAAGGGCAGAGTGCCGATTTGCCCAAGCTTGCCGAAGAAAAAGGGCAGTTGGATTCAAAACTTTCGGCTCTCGCGTCGGAAAGCGAGGGCGCGGCGCGCAATGCGGCAAGCGCGGAAAGCGCGCTGGCGCAGGCTAAAAGCGTTTTTTCGGAAATCCAGTCGCAAGTGTCTTCCTTGCGTTCGCTAAAAGCGGAATTGCCTTTGCTCGAACGGAGGCTCGGGGACAAGGCGTCGGCTTTGAAGGAAGCGGCGGAACAAAAAGAGTTTTTGCAGGGCGAGCGGGAAGACTTGCAGCAGCAAGCTTCGCAAATCAAGACAACCGGCATAGACTATTCCAAAACCCAGGTGGAATACAAGCGAGTGCGGTTGCAAAACTCTTCGTTGGCGAACGAAATCGGCGCTTTGCAGGGAAAGCAGAAGGATTATGCGGTGCTGAAGGAAAAGGGCGTTTGCCCGACGTGCAAGCAGAAAATTTCCGGCGATTTCGAAAAGCACGTTTCGGAAATCGCCGCGCAAGTGATTGAAAAGCAAGGCGCTTTGGAAAAGCTCAAGGACGAGGAAGACGATTTGGCTTCGGTTTTGGAGCAGGCGGTGCAGCAGAACGCCTTGCTCGAACGGAAAAAAGATTTGGAAAAGCGTTTGGCGAAAAACGAGGCGGACGCGAAGGCGCTGGAGCTGAAAATTTCTGCGGCGGAAGGGGAAATTCCTTCCCTGGAGAAAACGATTGCGGAAAAAAAATCCGCGTTGTCGTCGCTCGAAGGCGTCGAGGCGAAGGCGCGGGAGCTGGAGGAAAAAGTTTCACTCGCGGACGCTGCGTTCAGGAAGGTTTTGGCTGAAAAAACTCGGTTGGAAACGCAGTTGGCAGAAACTCGTCAGAGGCTCTGGGAGCTGGAAAAGCGGATTGCGGAAAAGCAGTCTGCGTTGGAAAAGCTCGCGAAGCTCAAGGAACGCAAAACGTGGGTTGAAGAGCACTTTATTCCCGCTCTTTCGGCAATCGAAACGCACGTTCTCGCAGGCCTCAACAGGGAGTTCGGTTTGCTTTTCAAGAAATGGTTTTCTTTGCTTGTCGAAAGCCAGGATTTGGCCGTCGAGGCAGGAGCGCAGTTCGAGCCGCTGGTGGAAATAAACGGGTACGAGCATTCGTACCAGACTCTTTCTGGAGGCGAGAAAAGCGCGTTGGCGCTTGCCTACCGCCTTGCGTTGAACGCGTTGGTGAAGAGCGTGAGCGCGTCGATGCAGGAAAACCTTTTGATTCTCGACGAGCCGACCGACGGGTTCAGCAAAGAGCAGTTGGGGAGAATGCGAAGCGTTCTGGACGAATTGAACTGCAAGCAGGTTTTGCTCGTCTCGCACGAGCGAGAGCTCGAGGCGTTTGCGGACAAGGTTTTCAAAGTCGAAAAGAAGGACGGGGTTTCGCAAGTCATATAGCTGAAGGCAAATGCTGGTTTTTTTTTCCATGCCTTCTGCGACTAGCGAAAAGCTGTAAAAAGTTTCATTCCCGCTTTTCGCTATTATTTCTTGAAGAACAAGACTCCCCTTTCCCTGCCGGCGGCCGAACCCTTGTTTTTCTGGGTTACGGAGTAGAGGGCGTACAGCGTGATTATGCCTGCGAACATTAAAAGCACGGTTTCCGTTTGCCTGCCTGCCCCGCTTTCGAACGACGAGGCGATGAACGGGAGCACGAGCATGAACGCCAGGAGGGAAACTATTTTTGAAAAGCGTTCGACGCTCTTGGTTTGCGAGCGCGCCATCCACACTACGCTCTTGTGGATTCCGAACGCGAACGAAAGCGCTGCAGCAAGCATGGCTAACTGTGTGATGGTGAAGCCTAACATCCTTGCCTGGGCGAGTGCAGGGATGAATTTCGCAAGAGCGCCGAAAACCAGCGCGATTACGCCTGCAACCCAGAAGCGCAGGTTTTGCCTTACCGCACCAAAGCTAGTTTTGCCTGCCGAGTCGATGGACGATATTGCTTCCGAGAAAGAGTAGGACGCTTCCACGGCAGTATTGCGCACTGGCTTGGGCACGAACCTGACGAAGAGGTTGTTGAGGGATTCAAACTTGCCGATGAGCAAGGCGCTCGCAAGAGTGGAAAAGAAGACCGTCGCGGAAGTGAATCCTATCAAGTCGAATCCCACGACGGGCGTGCCCTGCTTTGCTATGAGCAGCGAAAACTCTCCGACCGGAAGCATGGCCAAGCCAGCAAAAAACGATTGTTTCGAGGAAAAGCCGAACAAGTAAGTGCTGGAGTAAGTGCCCATGAACTTGAACAAGAGGTTGGCGATTACGAGCACTGCAATCACGAGCAGGTTTTGCTGTATGGATGAAAAGTTGATGAGCATTCCTATGGAAAGGAAGAAGATGCTGGAGAAGGCGAGTACGAACGGGTGGATGCTTTTCTCGAGCAGCGTGCCTTTGGGAAGCGAGGCTATCATGCTTCCCGCAAGGAAAGCGCCTATGGACGGCGCGAGGCCTATAATCTGGGCAAAGTAACTGAACCCTACTCCTACCCCCAACGCCAAGAGCGTGGTCGTTTCGGCAGCTTGGTATTTGATGAAGTAATCCAACACCCAGCCGAGGACTTTCATCAGTACCGCATATGCTACGATGAGCGCGAGAATGGAAAACGTGATGGAATACGCCAGCCCGCGCGTGCTTGCGCCGCCGTCGCCGAGCCCGGAAAACACGGCCATAGCGAATACGGCGAACAAATCCTCGATTATGAGCGTGGCGATGAGCAGGGGCACTTCCTCGCGCGAGAGCAAAGCCTTCTGCTCGACGATTTTGATCATCAGCGCGGTGGAAGTGATTGCGAGAATGGCGCCCACGTACAGCGCGCCGATGCTGGAAAACCCGAGCAGCGAAGCAAGCTGGAACGAAAGGAAGAATATTACCGCTAGTTTTGCAACCGCAATGCCCAGCACGCGTATGCCGAGCTTGGCTAGTTTGGACATGCTGAACTCTACGCCGATTGCGAAGAGCAGCAGCGTCGCGCCTATTTCGGAAAACAATTCGACGGTGTCGCTTTGCGAAACGAGCGCGAGAAAATTCGGCCCAACTATCGCGCCTATGAGCAAAAGCCCGAGCACGGGCGGAACGCGCACGCGGTTCGCCAAAACGCCCTGATTTTGTTAGACTGTCATGCAGATCGTGGGCAAAAGCGTTTTCCGAACGCTGTATACGCCGGCAAAGCGCAGTCGCAAGGGCCAGAACGGCGTTTTGTTTGTAGTTGGCGGGAGCGAGAAATACCACGGCGCTCCTTTGCTTGCCGCCAAAGCAGCCTCGAAAATCGTGGATTTGGTTTACTTCCACTCGCCCGCGCAGTTGAACCACGAAATCCTCGCGAAAATCAAGGGCGAGGGCGACTGCTTCATCACGATTCCGGCGGAAGAGGTTTTCGCGGTCGCGGAAAAAAGCGACTGCATGCTGGTGGGCAACGGGCTGGAAGTGAACGGAGAAAACAAGCTTTTGGTCAACCTGCTTTTGAAAATGTTTCCCTCGAAAAAATTCGTTCTCGACGCCGGCGCGCTGCACCTGGCCGAAAAAAAGTTTTTGCGCCCTGGCGTTCTCGTGACTCCCCATCCTTTGGAGTTCAAGGCGTTGTTCGGCGTTGAAGCTTCACCCGCGCAGGCGAAGGCGCAGGCGAAAAAATACGGTTGCACTATCCTGCTGAAGCAAGTTTTTTGCTTTGTTACGGATGGAAAAACGCTTGCGCAAAACAAGAACGGGAACGAGGGAATGACGAAGGGCGGCACGGGCGACGTTCTTGCGGGCGTTGCCGCGGCGTTTGCGTGCAAGAATCCCTTGCTTCTCTCGGCGCAAGCGGCTGCTTTCGCGAACGGCTTTGCAGGCGACAGGCTGAAGAAAAGGAAGGGCGTTTATTACGACGCGGATGATTTGGTGGGGGAAATCCCGCTTGCGCTGAAAAAATTGGGAGGGTGATATGGAATGGCTGCTGAAGCTGCTGTGCTCGCAACTCCGAGCTGGATTTTCCTTGCAGGAGGAATAGCGCTGGTCGTTCTTGCCGTCGCTGTAGTGTTTATCCTGAAAAACTTTCTGGCGAACAGCGTTTTGGGAATCGCGGCTTTGCTCGTCATAAACTATTTCGGCGCGGCATCCGGCGTGAACATTCCCCTCAATTTGCTTACGGTCGTGGTTTGCGGAATACTCGGGCTGGCGGGAGCGGGTTTGATCCTGCTGTTGTATTTCTTCGGGATTAAGATTTATTGATGGCCGCTTCTCGCGCGTTTTTTTCTAGCCTTTTCCCTTTCCTTTTCAAGGGTTTCGATTTCTTCCGCAGTCAATGGCGGTAGAACATGACGTCCGGCACTATCCACGTTGGTCGGCTTGTGCAGAAAAAACACGTTTCTCGATTCTTTCGGAATTTCTTGCGTTATTCTCTGCACGTGGTTGGGGTGCATGATAATGAGGTCGCCAGCTTTAGCCTGTTTCAATATTCTTTTCCAATACTTTTCCCTCATGCCGTACGTGATGTAAGACTCTAGCATTCCGGCCAGTCTTCGGGTTTCGGGACTTTTCCCCTTCCCGTAAGTTCTGCTTTCATTCCCGGTTTCGAACAACAGTCTTTCGAAACTCGGCCTGTCGAGAAGTACGATTCTTCGTTTATTCTTTGCAGTTGCAAGAGTTCCGCCGAAGACAGACTGGCTCAGCAAGCTCTTTGGTTCCTCAAAATCGTCGCTCATTATCCTGTTCCGCTCATATTCGGGAATGGGGTTAGATTCGATATAGACTGCGTTTTGCGGATTGCCGTGCACATCCAATATTTTTTTTACCAGCAGCCGCAACTCTTCAGAGTCCATTGACCTGTTGTGGTCCAAGCCCAAATACAACGGCGCTTCGGGGTTTTTGATGGCTTTTTTCAGGCCTTCTTCGACCCGAGTTAAGTTCATAGGAAAATAATGCTGAATCTGGATTTATTTACCTTTTTTTGAACGCGCTTGGGCAAATGTCGTTCAAAACGCACTCCCCGCATTTGGGGTTGCGCGGCAAGCACGTGTTCTGCCCGTGCAGCACAAGCAAATTGTTGACGTCAATCCAATCGCGCTTTGGAATCAGCCGCATCAATTCTTGTTCTGTTTCTTCCGGGGTTTTGGCGTTAGACCAGCCTAGCCTGTGACTCCCGCGAAAAACATGGACGTCGACTGGAATCGCGGGCTTGCGGAACGCGTAGACCAGCACGCATCCTGCAACCTTGCGCCCCACGCCCGGAAACTTCAACAATTCTTCCATGGTGTCAGGCACTCTGCCGCCGTAATCGTGCAAGAGCATTTGCGACAGGCGCTTGACGTAGCGTGCTTTGGTTTTGTAAAAGCCTGCCGGCTTGACTAGCTTTTTTATCCGCTTCAAAGGAGCTTTGGCGAGCTTTTCCGCAGTCGGATAAAAAGAAAACAATTGTTCCGACGCTTTTGCAGTGTTCGCGTCCCGCGTTCTTGCGCTCAAGACCGTTCCGACGAGGCATTGGAACGCGCTCATCTCGCGGCCGCTGAACGCGGTTTCTTTTCTAAATGCTTTTTTGAGCCTGCCGATTACGGTTGTTGGCGAAGGCAACAGCCACCCGCGGTTGCTAGTTGGCGGAGCGCGTTTCATAAGCAAAATCCACTCTCTCTCGGTTTTTCAACCCTCGTTTTTTATGCTTTTATAGCGCGAGCGAGTTAGTAATGCGGGGTTGGAGGCAAAGCCCGTAATGAGCAGGTGGAAGTGTCCTGCATGCCTTCAGAACCACGACTATTGGCTTGAAGAATGCCCGTCGTGCGACTGAAAAAAGGCGTGGGGAACCTTAGAAAAAAGTGAAGGGAGGCGTTGGAAGCATTCCGGTTTTGTCAGCTTCTGCTTTAGCCGTTTTTCTTTTGCCACGCCTGGCTCCCGCAGCTTCGGTTTTTTGTTTTACCGCAGGATTTTCGTGAACTTCGCTCCCCTTGTTTCGCCTTTAGCCAGCCGTACGAGCGACTGGATGGGCGTGACGTAAAGCTCTCCGTTCAACGCTATGGTCGCGCCTTTGCCGCTTTTCGAGGCGTTCACCCAAATCGCGTCTTCCGGGTTTTTGCTTACAGTTAGCCCCTTGCCTTCGCTGTCCGAAGGCTGTTGTTCTTCAGTCATCTGTTTCACCTTCTTGCGTTTTTAGGGGTTCTGTTCAAAATTTCAGTCGCACAAGCCTTCTTCCGTAACGCGAAACACGCATTCGGAATCCGCAAGATTGGGCGAATCCACCATGCGTGCAATGCGCTTGTCTTCCTTGCTCCTGCGCAAGTAAATCCTGTACGTGGAAATGTGTGCGAGCACGTGCCCTCCGATGGGCGTGGTCGGATCTCCGAACATTATGCCTGGATTTGCCATCACCTGGTTGGTGATGTAGACTGCGATGTTGTATTTCTCGGCCATTCGCAGCAAGTGGTGCAAATGCTTGTTGAGCAGTTGCTGGCGGTTGGCGAGAGTTCCTCTTCCGATGTAATCCCCGCGGAAATGCCCTGTTACCGAATCGACTACGATTAGCTTCACGTTCTTTTCCTTGATGATGTCCTCTGCCTTTTCGGCCAAAAGC
>JAGVWL010000014.1 GCA_018304285.1 Microcaldota archaeon | reverse complement strand
CAGCGTTTCCAGCGTTTGGCTGAAGAGGGAATCGAGTATTACTACAAGCGCGTTGGCGAGGCAATGAGCGCGTTCGTCGGGCAAAAGAATTTCAAAGGAGCGATCGTGGGAGGCCCGGGGCCCGCGAAAGAGAATTTCATGAAAATGTCGCCTTTCAACTATCAAATCAAAGTTCTCGGGGTCGTGGATACGGGGTATACGGACGAGTACGGGCTGCGCGAATTGCTTGAAAAAGCGAGCGGCTTGATTTCGGAGCAAGAGGCGATTGTCGAAAAAAAATTGTTGAACGAGTTCCTGACTGAAGCGGCGAAAGGCGGGCTGGTGTCGTGGGGTTTGGAGAACGTGAGGCAAATGGTCGCATCTCGCAAGGCGGGCAAGCTTCTTGTCACGGAAGGGCTGGAAATTCTCGAGGAAGGAAAAAACGTGGTGTCTCACTTGATCAGCCAGGCTGAGGAGCAAAGCATCGAAGTCATATTCGTTTCCGAGGAAACGCCTGAAGGCCAGCAATTCAGGGGCACGTTCGGCGGCCTCGGGGTTTTCCTGCGGTACAAGTGATTTTTTAGAACTCGATTTTCTTGATTTTCATTTTGTTGAGCATTTCGTCCGACTTTTTCTTGAGCGTATGGAAATCTTTCTCCAGCTCGAACGCCTTCGACAGCCCGCGCCGCAGGCCGGACTGCACTTCATACATCGCGCTCTTCGCCGGGTAAAGCGTAATGGTCTTGAACAAGAACGTCTTGCTTTCGAAGCCCTTGCTCTCCTGCTCTTCAATCCGCCTTGCGAAAAGAAGGACTGCCGCGAAACGCAAGGCCGACGAGACCACGAAAACGGCAGGCAGCGCGCCCAGCAACGAAATGCTGTTGGCTTCGAAAAACCACGCCAGCAAAGCGCCGACCATGCCGCCCGCAAAAATCGCGATTCCCTGCAGCACGTTGTAATACGCAACAAACTTCGACTTGTCCTTCTCGGGAGTCGTCTTGAGAATCAAATTGAACGTCGCAATGCGCTGTCCAGCCCAGCCCAAGCCGGAAAACAATTCGAAGAAAAACAGGAGAAACGGGTTTTTAAACAGCGCCCAGTACAGCGGAATGATTGCGACCACCAGGCCGCTTGCATACAAGACGGATTTGCTGCCTAGCTTGTTCACCACGTCGCCCCAGTACACCATGGTCAGGAAAAGCGAGATTTGCGCGACGGCGAACACCACGGCGTAGGTAAAGTAATCGAATTTCAAGACGCTAAGGGCATAGACGGAAAAGTACGGCGCGGCGATGAAAACGCCGAACGACAGGACGGAATTGTACAGGACGAGCGCCCCGAAGTTCGTTTGCCTCAAGCTTTTGAGGAAAGAGCGGAATGTTATTTCCTGCGTCCGCTCTTCCAGCTTGGGCTCGAACTTGCGGCTCAGGTAATAAAGCGAGACGAGGCGGCCGAGGAATGCAATGGCGAAAATCACGGTGAAGCCGAGGGCTGCACGGCTCCATTCTTGAAACAAGCCCAACGCCCAGCCTGCGGCGATGCTTGAAACGAACGCCGCAAAACCCGTAATCTCGTTGCGCTTTCCGAAATACTGCGGGCGGTCTTTTTCTTTTACGATGTCTCCCATCCAGCTCGTCCATGCCGGGTTGGCGAAAGATTCGGCGAGGACGGAAATGCTGTAGAAGAGGATAAGCCACGAAACTATGCTGTCGCCGCTCAAGAGAGTCAGGGCAAACAAGCCCAGCCACGCCAGGCATTGTATGGAAACGAGCGAAAGCACGAGCTTTTGCCTGCTTTTCACCACGCGCGACACGCGCGAGTAAAGCAATTGCGCGGCGCTTCCCAAAAGCTGGGGCAGCGTCTGCAGCAGCCCCACGTCCGCCACGCTTGCGCCCAAGCGCAGGGCGAAGGGAGTCAGGTAGTTGACGCCGAACCCCACCATCACGGAATAGAAAGACCCGTCTTTGATGGAATAGTCCTTGGATTTTTCCAGCTTTTTTTCCAAGTCGTCCTGCTGCGCGTCCACGAAAAAACCCCTTTCACGGCATTAAGCCATATCCGCACTGCACGAGTTCGCGAGAATCAGATTTCCATTAAGACCGTAACCAAAAAAACTTTTTTGCCGTTGCGCACGCCCATGAGCTTGTGCGACGTGCTGAACGGCTTTTTCAGCGAGCGCACGGCGCTCAAAACCGCGTGTTTGTTGCCGGCAGTCAAATCCACGCCGCCAGTTTTCTTGAATTCCGTCTTCCAGAACGTTTTCCCTTCCAGCGCCGTTTCAAGCAAATGCAAAACCCGTTCGACCCTGCGCTCGTCGTCCCCGCGGATTTGCACTATCGCTTCCTTGTACCCGCCGGCTTCCCTCGAGCAGTCGAGGCAAAGGGTTTTGGCGAAGGGGATTTGAAAGCGCTTTTCCTGCACGACGTCGTTGCCTTCAGCCTTCAAATGGAATTCTGCCTTTACGTCGATGAAATGCTTTCCGCGCGTGAACGACATTCTCGCCGAAAGAGGGTAAGGCGACTTGCTCTTGCGCAACACCAGCGCTTCCACCAGTGCAGGAGCGAAGTCCACCCACGCGCTTCCGCTTTTAATGCGAAGGCAGCGGCTGCACAGCGTGATTTCCATGCTTTTGTCCTGCACTTCGACCAGGTTTTGCTTTGAGAAACAATCCATGCAGAAAGCGCCGACGAAAGGCAAACCGCTTTTTCCGCAGGAAGGACAGATTTTCAGTAGAAACACCTTTTTTAGCGCGTTGGCCCGTGTTACCTATATAGAACGACAAGCATATTTTTTAATCGCGCGAGTGTTTTAAACTATGGCGAAACCGGAAAACGTTCTTGGTTTGCTATAGTTTCATTCTTCCAAGCGAAGCAAAAAAGGTGTGGCTGGGTTGGTTGTGGACCAGAGGGAAAAAGCGTTGAGCGCAAGCAAGCTCTTCTTCCGAGTCCCGCCCTCGCGCCGCACGCTCCTCTTCCTGCTTTTGTCCACGTTCGTGCTGGGCTTCCTGTTCAGGCTTTACGCCACGGGCGGAATTGCAAACGCGCTGGTTTACGGCGGGGCCGAGGGAGTGCTTCTGCTGGGGTTGCCGGCGCTGCTTGCGGGCACGCTCGCTTCTCTCTACTCGAAAGAGCCGTTTAAGTACAACATTTTCATCGGCGCTTTCGCCGCAGTGCTCGTCGGCTTGGTTTACTTCATGGGGTTCGCGACGGGCCAGGTTCTCATCGGCATCGTAATAGCGAACGCGCTTGCAGTGCTCGTGTGGTTCGGTTCTTCGTTCGTGGGCTTGAACCAAAAACGCAAGTCCATTCCCCTGGCGTTTCTGCAGGCTTTTTTCAACGCTTCGTTCTTGTGGTTTTGGCAGCGCTTCGGATTCATAGAACCCACGCTCGCAATAGGCTCGCTTCCCATCGCCGCAGTCAAAATCCTCGTTTCGTCAGGCATATTGCTGCTGGGCTTGTGGACGCTGTTTTATTTGCTTAACGCCCCGGGCAAACGCAATTTCGGCATTTCAACGGTGCAGGCCGTCGCATTGTTTTTCGCCCAGTGGACTACGGGCAAGAAAGAATTCGAGGAAATCCTGGCGGAAATGGGAGAGCCCGTCGAAACGGCTATTGAAGGCGTTGTCTTCAAAAACGCGCGCGGCAGGAACAAGGCGGTATTCCTTTCGCCGCAAGTGCACTTCGGGCCGTTCGGGAACGTCGGCGGAAGCGAATTCCCGTTCTTGCTTTCGCAAAAGGTTTCCGCTGACGCGAAAGCCCCTTGCTTCGTTTTCCATTCCACAGTCAACCACGACTTCAACCCAGTCCACTCTTCAAGCCACGCGCTCATAGCAAAGAAAGCGGTCCAGCAAATCGCAGGCGCCAAAAACTTTGCTTCAAGCGCCTGCTTCATGCAAACGCGCGAGGGAAGCGCAAGCGTAGCAGGCTTTGCTTTCGGCGGAAACGCATTGCTAACGCTCTCGCGTGCGCCGGAAAGCACCGAAGACATCGAGCTTTCGCTGGGCCTGGCGCTGAAAAACGCCACGCTCAAGAAATTCGACAATGCAGTCGTGGTGGACAGGCACAATTCCCTGACTGACGGAAGCATCTTCCGCGTCGGAAGCAGGGAATTCGGAGAATTCCACAAGGCGGTGTCGAAAATCGCTCCATCCGCACAATCCCGGTTCAAAATGGGGGTTGCGGAAAAAACGCTGGAATCATTCACGCTGGACAACGGCATAGGCAAGGCGGGCATCAAGGCCGCTGTTTTTGAAATCGGCGGAAGGAAGTATTGCATCGTGGTCATAGACGGCAACAACATTCTGCCTTCGTTCCGCGCCAACGCGCTCTTGGCGCTGAGGAATTACGGCTTCGAGTGGGCGGACGTTTTTTCCACAGATACGCATGCGGGAAACAAGATCGGTGGAGTGCACAATCCAGTGGGGCGCAACCTCGACCACGAAAAGCTCATTGCCGAAATCAAGCAAAGCGTGAAAGAAGCGTCGGGCGACTTGGAGGAATGCAAGGCCGCGTTCTTTTACGATACGGTGGGCTTGAGCGTGCTTGGAGGGAGAAAGCAAAGCGAACTCACTTCAACAATAAACTCCGTGGTCGCGATAGCGCGCGTTCTCGCGCCGGCCATATTCGCCATTTCGGTTTTGCTCGTGCTGGCGTTGCTATTGTCATCCTGAAAAATTGGAATCAAAAAAAGGAAGAAAAAGGTTGTTTGGATGCGCACGGGGTTTTTCACAGATACGTTTTATCCGAACGTCGACGGCGTAGTTACAACGCTGATGAATTACAGGAACGAAATGCAAAAGCGCGGGGACAGCGTTTTCGTGTTCACTTCGGGCGACAAGAAAACGCGCGAGGAGAACAAGGACAAGCGCGTTTTCGTGTTCCGCTCTTTCAAATTTCCGCCTTACCCGCAGTACAAGATCGCCTTGTTTCCGTTCGACTCGGTGCGGATAGCGCGGGAAAGGGAAATCGAGCTGGTGCACTGCCATGCGCTCGCGTCGATGGGATTGGCCGCGATTAAAACATCGCGCGATTTGCATTTGCCTTTGCTTGGAACTTTCCATACGATGGTGCCGCTTGCCGCGAAAAAAATGCTGGGGCGCACTGCCGAAAAAATCCTGTGGAAAACCGTAAAGGTTTTTTACGACAGGTTCGACCTCGTAACCTGCCCCACGAAAACCATCCAGGAAATCCTGCGCGCCAAGGGCGTTGAAAGCATGATCGTCCCTAATGCCATCGATACCGCCCGCTTCAACCCTTCGCTCAAACCGGGAGTGGTGAAAAACCTGGTCGGGGCGAACAAGATAGTCCTGGTAGCAGGAAGGGTGAGCCAGGAAAAGAACATCGGCGTGATAGTGAAAAGCGCTTCACGGGTGCTTAAGGAAACCGCGGGGCAGAACGTCAAGTTCGTGGTCACGGGCGACGGGCCGGACAGGAAACGCGTCGAAGAGTTGGTTAAAAGCGAGGGGCTGCAGAAAAACTTCGTTTTCACCGGGTTCGTAAAGCCAGAATACCTGCCTTCTTACTATGCTGCGTGCGATTGCTTCGCCACCGCATCCACTTTCGAAACGCAAGGCCTTGCCCTGTTGGAGGCAATGGCTTGCGGAAAGCCGGTCGTGGGGGCGGATGCGATGGCCATTCCCGAAGCCATTCGCGAGGGAAAAAACGGGTTTTTATTTGCGCCCGGCGACGAAGGAGAATGCGCCGAGAAAATAACGCGCGTCTTGAGCATGAAAAAAGGGGCTTACGCGAGAATGGCCGTAAACGCGCGCAAAACCGCCGAGCAATTCTCCATCCCGAAAAGCACTTCAAAAATGCTTGACGTCTATGCAGAGCTGTTGCACCGCTGATTTAAAAAGACGCGGCCGGGTATTAAGAAATCAGCATAAAATCTAGGGGGGAGGGCGGTGGGAATGGCAATGCCGGTCGCAAGCGTGAATCTGGTTGCAGTAGTCTTGGCTGCGGCAGCGAGTTTCGTAATCGGAATGCTTTGGTATTCGCCTTCGCTTTTTGGCAAAACGTGGATGAAGGAAGCGGGCTTGACTGAAAAGGAAATGCGCAAGCACAAGAAGGGAATGGCGCAGAAATTCGGCATCGCGTTCTTAGGGGGATTGGCGATGGCTTACGTCCTCGCGCACTTCATCGCTTACGCTACCGAAGGCTATCCTACTCTAGGCGACGGGCTGCTCGCCGCGTTTTGGGCGTGGCTGGGATTCGTCGTGCCCGTAACGTCGGGAATGGTGTTGTGGGAGGGGAAGTCGCTCAAGTTCTACGCGATAAACGTGGGAGAGCTTCTGGTTTCAATGCTCGCCATGGGCGCGCTCCTCGCAGCCTGGGCTTGAAAAAAGCGAGGCTCTTGAAATACTTGCAAGGCTCAAACCGGTTTATTTGCGCAAAAAAATGTTGGAATCCGTTGAAAAAAGAATCAGGAGTTGGTGAAAATGGCTGGAATGGGCAGCGTGAACGTGTCTCTGCCGAAAAAGGCGGTAGAATATTTGGACAGGCAAGCCGAGGAAAATTATACTTCCAGAGCAGGAATAGCAAGGCAGTATTTGATGGAAAAACTGGAGGAAAAGGCGGTTGTTGAAGCCAGAACCAAAGGCTACTCCATAAGAAAAGCTTCGGAAATGACAGGCGTGCCCTACGTCCGAGTCCTCAAAATACTCGGGCAAACTCAAATCGATGAGGAATAAACGCCTAGTTTTTGATGCAAGCGACTTCAGATAGTATCGCATCTCTGGAAGTTATTCCTGCCAATGTTTTTTCATTGATTACAATCGACGGCGTGGTGGTTATGGAATAACGGCTTTTGATGGCGTTCACAACGCCCAAGTCCAAGTCGGTCGGGAAAGCGAAAACGCGCACGTTACTGCACGCGTCCCTCACGCTGTTCAATATCTGCGCCTGGGCGCGGCACTCGACGCAATCCCGCTGGTCCGGATAGAAGTAAAGGATGGGCGTTATGCCCGAAGAGCCGCACACGCTTTCAAGCTGCCGCAAGTAAAGCCACAATTCCGAGTTCGCCAGGATGAACCTGCGCTTGGTGCGCGCCGTATCAGCAAGCACGGCGGAAGATTCGGTCTGCTGAAGCTGGCTGAACAAGTCGTAAAGCTTGTTGATTTGCGCGCGCGTGGTTTCCTCGAGCGCAGGGCAAATTTCGGTAGACCGGTTGTACGTCTGTGTGTAAAGCAAAAGCGTGCGGGCGGACTGCATTTCCTCTTCCAAATCCGAAACCCGGGTTTGAAGGTCTTGCGCGCGCGAGTCGTCCAGGTATTTCACGAAAAAGTAGTTGCCCGCGAAAAGCACGAGCGTAATGACCAAAGCCTTGACGTAAACGCTTACCATGCTATGCTTTCACCTTCTCCTTGTTTTCCCATCTTCGCTCAGTCCCCACTATTTCGTGCACCATTCCCGAGAAATACACGAAGGAAATGAACATCGAGTAGAGCGTCATGAACACCACCATCGGCGGCACGTGCCACACGTTGATTTTCTGCTTCGCGATCCCGAAGCTTAACCACACTATGTAAAGCCACACCATTATGGTGAAGAGGAAGAAAAACACCGAGGAATTGACTATCGCGCCCGAGTAAATGCCCAAATTCGTGACGAGCGAAGCGTCCACTTGCGCCACGCCCACCGCGCCAAGCAGGTCGTTGATGAAATTCCCGCCGTGCAGGAAAAGAATGCGGGACACCACCACAACGCCCAACAGCTCGACTGCAAAGGAAACGGGGTAAACGAAACGCCCGAAATCGCCGTACTTCGAGTTGAAAAGCATGTGGCGGTATTTCCGCCCGTTGAATATCTTGCCTCGCAGCCACCGCAAGCGCTGTTTGAAGAGCTTCGCCCAAGAGTCGGGAACGTCCGTGCGGACGACCGCGTCGGTCGTCAGGCGAATCTTGTAGCCTGCAGACTGCAAATGCAGCGCTATTTCCATGTCTTCGGTAATGTTGTCCTCGTCGAAACCCCCGATTTTTTCCAATGCGGCGGCAGAATAAATGGACATGGGTCCCGGCGTTACAATCAGCCCGTCCAGCTCGGCGAGCGCCGTATGCCAGAACCCGAACGCCACGTAATACTCGATTTCCTGTATTTTCTGCACGAAATTGCGCGGCTCCTCGACGCAAACCAACGCCGTGACGGCGCCCACGCTCTCATTGTTGAACAGCCGCACCATTCTCTTGAGTGCATCCCGCGCCGGATACGTATCGGAATCGATGCACGCGACTATTTCGCCCTTCGCCTTCGTCAACGCGAGATTCAGCGATCGGGCTTTGCCCTGGTTGCGCGGATGGCGCATTATCTCGAGCGAAGGAAATCGTTTTTTGAGCTGCAAAAGCTTTTGCTTGGTCGCGTCGGTGCTCGCGTCGTCCACTACGATGACTTGCAGCTTGCGCGGGTATTCAAGCGCGAAAACGCTTTCCACGCAACGGTCGATGGTTTTCGCGCTGTTGTAGCACGGGATGATTACGCTGGCCGACGGGAATTTGTTGGAAAGCTTTTGCTCGCCCTTTTCCCAGAACTTCAGCAGGTAAACGACCGCAACGTAGACGAATAGAAAGTTGGCTGCGAGGAAAATCGCGAGATACGGCACTACTGCGAAGAGGGCGTAGAAAAACGCGGCGAACAAACCCACCACTAGCAGCGCGGAAAACCAGAAGCTGTTTCGCAATCCTTCGAGCATTTTCTTTATCACTTTAAACTCAAAACTAGGGCTTGCAATAAAAGGTATTGGACAAGCGGGGTTTTAAATTTCCCGTATTATCGCGTAGCGCTTGGTTTTTATTCCGAGCATGAAGTTGAGCGTGGTCTTGCCCCAGTCCCACGTCAGCCCGAACAACCCGAATTTTTTGAGCCTGCGGTTTGAAGTGAACGTTACGACAGCAGGGTCGTAAATAACCTTGCCCCGCGTTGCAATGCGCACGCACAAGTCCTGGTCTTCGCTCGCTTCCATCTCCTCGTCGAAGCCGTGCACCGCGTCGAAATCCTTTTTCTTGTACGCAGCCGCGTTGCCTGCGATAACCGGCCGTCCGAACAATGTGGCGAGCTGCACTATCAAGTTCAGGATTTCGAAAAACCAGTTTTGCAAAAACGTCGAGTCTTTAGGCATGACTTTCCCGCCGAAGCCCACTACGCCCGGGTCCCTGAAAGCGGAAGCCATTCTCGTGAAGAAAAGCTTTGGCGGGGTGTTGTCCGCGTCGCAAAAAACAATCCACTCGCGCTTGGCGTGCCGCGCGCCGGCGTTGCGCCCCGCGCCGATGGAAGGCCGCACTTTCTTATGCCCGTTTTCCAGGCACACTTTGTCCGCAAGCTTTTGCGCGATTGAAACGGTCTTGTCGCTGCTCCCGCCGTCGGCGACTATCACCTGCGCGTGCGGAAGCATTTTGCGGAGAGACCGGAGGGTATTGCCTATGTTTTTTTCTTCGTTTAAAGTGGGTATTACGACGGAAACGTTTCCGAAGTTTTCGCTAGCCATTTTCAAAACGAAGCTAGAACGCAAGGCGGGAAGAAAAAGGTTTGCCAAAACGACTTTTCTTGGCTGCGGAAGAGAAAGGGTCGGCAGTCTCTTCGGGTTGAAGGGTGGCAAGCCCCTTCACAGGAAAACCGCAGGTTTCCCTTTCGGCTCGCAGAACAACAGTGTTTTTAAAAGAAGGTTGAGTTGTGTTAGTATAACCTACGCCAACGCAGAGGGGTTTTACGCCGTGAAACCACACTTCAGCATCTTGCTTTCCATACTCTTGCTTCTCACCTTGACTGCAACCGTTTTCGCCGTAGGCATTAGGCCCGCGCGCTTGGTATACCCGTTCCAGGAAGGAAGGGAATTGAGCCTCGAGTATACTGTAATCAACCGCGCGTCGGTCGGAGCGCGTTTTGCGATTTACGTTTGCGGCACTTTTTACGACAAAATCCAGATAACCGACGTGTCATCCACGATTTTCTCTGATTTGGACTGCACTGCAGCCCAAAGGAAAGTCATCAACCAGCTTGAGGACGGCGACATTACGCTCGACCAGGCGGGAATTTTCCTGAACCCGCACGAGGAGAAAGGCCTTCGCGCCAAGATAACGATGCCTGCGGTTACCGGCTTTCAGCCGGGAATCGTGGAAACGCGCGTGGGAACCGTGGATTTGCCCTTGACGTTCAAGCCGGGAGAGACGGTCGTGGGCGGCATAGCGGCAGTGGAAGCGCAATTGTGGTTTAAAGTCCCGTACCAAGGCAAAAGGTTTTTGCTTGCGGCCGACGTGCCCGACGTAGAGTGGGGCAAGAAAGCGAAAATAAAAATGACGGTCACGAGCGAAGGGACCGAAGAGGTCAAGAATGCAGTGCTCACTGCAGACATCATGGACCCGCTGGGAGTGCGCAAGGACAGGCTTTCGTTCGACCCGAAAGACATCGCGTCGGGAGAGAGCGCGGAGTACAACGCGCTTTGGGACACTAAGCAGGTAGACCCCGGCACTTACAAGCTTTTGATGAGGTTTTCTTTCGACGGGCAGGCGGTCACGCACGAGCAAGAGTTCAGGATAGGAGGCTTGGAAGTAGCCATCACGGGAATTGACGCCCAGCCAGTAGCCAAAGGCGGAATCGCAAAAATCGTGATAAGCGCCTCAAGCAAATGGGGAGACACGATTAAGGGCGTTTTCGCAGACATCGAAGTAGTTGACAAGGCTGGAAAGCAGGTTGGAACTGCAAAAACCCAGTCGGCGGACATGCCGCCGTTCGCAAAACAAACGTTTGAAGGGTTTTGGGAAACCGCAAGCGTGCCCACCGGCTCTTACGATTTGCTCGTGAAAGTGCGTTATGCCGACAAGACGACGGAAGGAAAAGGCAGCCTGGAAATCAAAGACACGATATACCAGCAAACGCCGGCAGAGTATATTTGGCTGGCAGTCGCGGTAATCCTCGCGATAGCCGGATTGTGGTTTTTCAAGGACAAAATTAAAATCGCGCCTGCAGAACAGAAATAAGGACAAAACGCGAAGGATACAAAAACTTTTTTTCATGCAAAGAAAGCAGGCGGCTAGGAAAAATGGCAACGGCCACGCGGGCAAAGGAAGACAAGACGCTGTTCTATGCTGCAGTCTGCCTTGCAGCCGCATTCTTCATTCTCGCTGCAGGCATGGGCGCAAAAGCGCAGCAGAACGAGTTTAAAACGGAGTTGCACATGCACTTGCGCGTGAGCGGAGGCGTTTTGGGCTTTAACGTGTCCAACGCACTGGAATTCGGCTCGATTCCAACTGGAGGTGGCGGAAGGAAAACCGTTTTCATCACCAACACGCTCGAAACGACGAAAAAAGCCGAGCTCAGGGCTTACGGCCAAATGGCGGAATGGATTTCGCTGTCAAGAAATTCTTTTCCGATCGCGGCGGGAAAAACCGAGAACGTGAGCGTTTACGCCATCGTGCCGCCCGGCACGCCGCAAGGCGATTACTACGGAACGATGGAAATCAGGCTGGAGTGAAAAATCCGGTTTTAGGGACGGCGGCATAATAGTTTCAAGTCAGAATTTTGCGTAAAACTGTTCGTAGCTTTTCGCGGTCTCGTCCCAAGTGAAATTTTTCACGGCTATTTTCCTTCCCTCGGCACCCATTTTCTTCGCGGCCTTCGGGTTTTCGAGCACGAACGCGATGCGTTCGGCCAAAGCCCTCGCGTCTCGCGGCTGGACCAGGAAACCGTTCTTGCCGTGCGCGATTATTTCGGGAATGCCGCCGATGTCGGTTCCAACGACCGGCTTTCCGGTAGCCATGGCCTCCACCACCACTATTCCGAACGGCTCCCACAACGACGGCAGCACGAAGCAGTCGCAAGCCGCGTACAACGCGGCCAAGTCTTTCTCGGAAAACCGTTCGGCCAGGAAAGAAATTTTTCCTTCCACGCCCAATGACCTGGCTTTCTTCTGCAAGTGCGACAGCAACGGCCCCCTTCCCACGAGCACGAAGTGCGCCTTTCCATTCATTTGCTTGTCCACAAGCGGAATCGACTCCAACAAATAGTCCAGCCCTTTTTGTTCCACGAGCCTGCACACGGTCAAAACGATTTTTTTCCCTTCGACGCCTACCAAATCGCGCAAAACCGTTCCGCCCGAATTTTTCGGGTTGAACCAATCCACGTCCACCCCGTTGTAAACGACCTGCTTCGGCATGAGCAAATCAGGGGGCACGGTGATGTCGAGCGTGTTTTTGCTCACGCCGGCGATGGCGTCGCAATTCGCCATTATCTTGCGGCCGTAAACGTCTTCGTACAATCCTCCCACGAAATCGGTGGGCAAGTCGATGCCTTGCGGCTTGGCGTTGTGAAGGGTGAGCGCCAGCTTTTTCTTCAGGATTTTTTTGATTGCAAAAAGCTCGAACAGGCTGTAGACGAAGCGGTTGTGAATGTGAACTACGTCAGCGTCATTCACTTCCCTGACAAAATCGGGCCAGGGCAGCGGGTATAAGGGGACTGGCGGTGGCAGGGGATGGGGAAGCCACGTGAGAACTGCGGCGGGCGTGCGCAATATGCGCACCCCCTCGATTTCCTCTTCGCGCTTGGTGTGCGGGAGCATGGACGTGAGCACGGTGACGTCGTGTTTTTTAGCCAAACGCCGGCATGCTTCGAACAAGTGTTTTTCCGTGCCGCCGGAATAGGGATAGTAAAACGGGTTGAGCATAAGCAAGCGCACAGCAAATCGCCTTTTCCTTTTTCCCCTGAAACGGTTTTTTATTGAACGAAAAAAGTTAGGCGAAAACTTGGCTTAAATTGCGTGCTTTTCGCCTAACGCGGGCGCGAAGGCGTCAAAACCGCCGTTCTCGCGCAAGTCTTCCGCAAAAGCCCCGCACGAGTCGCCGTGCACGCAAAAAACTTTTTCCGGATTCATCCTGCGTATTGCGTCCCTCAGCTGCTTGGCGCTGGCGTGCGCCGAAAAGTCGAAGTGCTCGAACGGCATTTGCACGTCCATCTCGCCTCCGTCAACCGAAAGCGGCTCGCCGTCCAAAAGCTTTCGCCCGTTAGTCCCCTCGACCTGAAAGCCCGTCAAAAAGATTTTTCCCTTGCCGCTCTTGTTCAGCGTTTTCAAGTAATTCAATATCGGCCCGCCTTCCAGCATTCCGCTTGTCGTGAGTATGACGCACGGCTTTTGCGCAATGCGCTTGCGCATCGCCCCGCCGTTGACGAAAGAAAGGCTTTTCACCGCGTCGGCAAACGCCTTGTAATTCTTTACGTACGAAGGGTAGTCGGCGAGTATGGTGCAGACTTTCTGCGACATGCCGTCCAAATACGTTTTCGTCTTCGAGTGCAGCAGCGACTTCAATACGAGCATTACTTCCTGGCTCCTGCCCACTGCAAACGAGGAAACCAGCGCGGTATAGCCGTCGGCCAGGCAGTCTTCAACGCTGTTGATGAATTTTCTCTCGAGCGCGGCGCGTTCGGTATGCTCGCGGAAGGCGTAAGTGCTTTCCACCACGACCGCATTCACGCCGTCGCGCGGGAATTTGGCTTTCGGAAGCAGGCGCGTTTCGCCCGAATTGAAGTCGCCGGTATAGAAAACGCTTTTTTTCTTTCCCTGTGCTTTCGACTCGAAAAGGATTCCTGCGCTGCCGGGAATGTGGCCGGCGTCGTAAAACTCGAAGGAAGAGCCTTCGAAAAACTCGTAAGGAGTGTTGTAGGGCAGGGGGGTGAATTTGCGGTAGAGCTTCATAGTGTCCGTCCTCCTGTACGGAAGCTCGTGGCCGTTGATTTGCGCCAGTTTTTCCGAATCCTCCAGCAAGAGGGTGGTCATGGGAATGGTCGGGAAAGTGCAGAACGTAGGCGGGTTTTCGTGCTTGTACAGGACCGGAAGGCCGCCGGAGTGGTCCAAGTGCGCGTGGGAGAGAATGCAAGCGTCGAAACGCAGCTTGTCTAACGCCGGTGCCTCGTTGTGGTCGTGCACTTTCATGCCGCAGTCCAATGCAACGCGCAATTCGCCCGTGTCGACGGCTACACAGCTTTTCCCGACTTCGCGGGCGGCGCCCAAGAAACGCAGTTCCAAAAAATCAATTCCTCTACCAAGGGTTGAAATCCCATTCATGACTCCGGCAAAGGTTTAAACCCTTTCTTTAATTTGAAGCCCGAATAGGGTTTTTTAATCGCCTTCGGGTTATGTTAAGCATGCTCTTGGGTTTCGAGGAGACTGAGAGGCTGTTGCGCAAGCACGGGATTGCAAGCGCAAAAAGCCATTACTGCAGAACGCCAGACGAAGTCATGCAAAAAAGCGCTCTTCTGCCGAAACCGTGGGTGCTGAAAGTCGCGGGCGAAGGCGTGTTCCACAAAACCGAGAAAAAGCTCATCGCGCTCGACCTGCACGAATTCGAGCAGCTTTACAAAGCCGCGCGGAGGCTGGAGAAAAACGCGCTGGAAGCGGGGCTGAAAAACAAGAAGTGGGGGTTCGTGCTGCAAAGCGAGCTCAAGGGAACGGAATTCATAGTCGGGGGGAAAACGGACGCTGTCTTCGGAAAAACGGTTTTGTTCGGAAGCGGCGGGGTTACGGTCGAATTGTTCAAAGACGTTTCCATCCGCATATGCCCCCTCGCAAGGAAAGACGCTCTGGAAATGATTGCCGAAACCAAGGCATCTGCCTACTTTACGAGCGAAGGCTTCCGGGGAAGGAAGGCGGACAAGGCGAAAATCGTTGAATTGCTTTTGCAAACCTCGCGGCTGCTCGAAAAGGAAAGCGGGGTAGAAAGCCTCGACTTCAATCCCGTGATTGCCGACGCGCAAAACACGCGCGTCGTCGACGCGAAGATAACGGTGGAAGGAAAATGAAAAAAACGGCAATCGCCTTTTTCGACGCGACGCGCGAGGACGAGGAGTATTTCAGGCAAAGCCTCAAGCGATTCAAGCTTGTTTTCTGCGGGGAGCTGAGCGAGGAGAACCTGGCTAAGGCAGCGCAGTGCGAAATCGTCTCTTGCTTTGCACTAGCGAAAACGAGGCTTGACGCCAAAGCGCTGGCAAGGCTGCCGCGCGTGAAATTCATAGCAACGCGCTCTACAGGCTTCGACCACATCGACCTGCAAGAGTGCGCAAGGCGCGGCATCAGAGTTGCGAACGTGCCTTCTTACGGCGACAACACTGTTGCGGAGCATGCTTTCGCCCTTATTCTTTCGTTTTCGCGCAAGATAATCGAAGCGAACGAGCGCGTGCGCAAGGGCGATTTCAGCGTGGAAGGGCTTACGGGCTTCGACTTGGCCGGAAAAACGATAGGCATCGTAGGAACAGGCAGGATCGGCGCGAACGTCGCGCGCATCGCCAACGGCTTTCAAATGAAAATACTCGCGTTCGACTCGCGGAAAAACCGCGAGGTGGAAAAGAAATACGGCGTGAAATACGTTCCCTTGCCGACGCTGCTGAAAAACTCGGACTTCATAACCCTGCACGTGCCGCTGACGAACCAGACGCGCCACTTGATAAGCACGAAAAACATCGGAATGGTAAAGAAAGGCGCGATTATCGTGAATACTGCGCGCGGGGCAATCGTGGAAACCAAGGCACTGCTGGAAGGGCTGAGCAGGGGAATCCTGGCTGGAGTGGCGCTCGACGTTTTGGAGGAAGAGGGAGTGCTGCGCGACGAGGACGAAGTGCTCAAGGCGATTCAAGGCAACCACCAGGGAATGCTGAAGACCATGCTGGAAAACCACATTCTCCTGCGGTGGAACAACGTGCTCATCACGCCGCACAATGCGTTCAACTCTCGCGAGGCTCTGCACAGGATTCGCGAGACGACGAAGGAAAACATCCTCGCGTTCGCTGAAGGAAAGAAGCTGAACGCAGTATGCTGACAGTGGAAAAGGGAAAACGGTGGAAAAAAATGAACTTGCGCTTTTTGCTTGAGCCGGAAAGCATCGCGGTCGCAGGAGCTTCGGACGAGAAGGACAGCGTCGGGCACGGCATTCTAGCTTCGCTTTTGAAGGGAAGCGTTTTTCCCTCGAAATACGCCAAGCCCTTCAGCGGAAGGGTTTTCGCAATCAACCCGCACCACAAGAAAATCATGGGATTGAAATGTTTTCCCAGCGTTTTGCAGGTTAAAGAAAAAATCGATTTGGCGGTTATTGCAGTTCCCGCGCCGGTCGTGCCAAAAGTTTTGCGCGAGTGCGCGGCGAAAAAAATCCCGGCGGCAGTCGTCATTTCAGCAGGGTTCGGGGAAACGGGAAACAAGGCGCTCGAATCGGAAGTAAAACAAATCGCGCTGCAGAACGGCATTGCATTGCTCGGCCCCAATACGATCGGAGTAATGGTTCCAGGCGCGTTCAACGCTTCCTTCGCCTTGAGCGTGCCGAAGCCGGGAAACGTCGCGTTCGTGTCGCAAAGCGGCGCGCTGGCTGACAGCGTGATAGACTGGGCGCTCGAGGAATTGTTTCCATTCCGGGCGATAGTGGGGTTGGGCAACGAGGCGGTTTTGGACGAAAGCATTTTCATAAGGCATTTTGCCAGCGACGCGAAAACCAAGGTAATCGCGCTTTATCTCGAAGGCGTGAAGGACGGGCAAAGGTTTTTGGACGCCCTGCGTTTTGCGGAGGCGAAGGGAAAAAGCGTGATTGTGCTCAAAGGCGGAGTTGGGGCTAAGGGAAGCAAGGCTGTTGCCACTCACACTGCAAGCCTTGCCGGCGACGACGCGGTTTTCACAGGCGCGTTAAAGCAGGGCGGCGCCAAGCGCGTGTTTTCCCTTGAAGAATTGTTCGAAGTTTCCAAGGCGCTGAGCATGCAGCCGCGCGCGAAGAAAAACTCGATTGCAATAATAACCAACGGCGGGGGCGCCGGAGTGTTGTGCGCCGACGCGTGCGAAAAGCAGGGCGTGAAGCTTGCCGAGCTGAGCGGGAAAACTCTGGCCAAGCTCGAGCCGTTCATGCACAAAGGATGGTCACGCTGCAATCCGGTTGATTTGGTTGGCGACGCTCTGCCGGAACGTTATGCAAAAGCGTTGGATGCGGTCCTTTCGCAGGAAAGCGTGGGCGGGGCAATAGTAATCCAAACGCTGCAGACCATGACCAAGCCGGGTGAAGACGCGCTCGTGGTCGCCAAGGCTGCAAGGAAATTCGGAAAGCCCGTTCTCTGCGCGTTCATGGGCGGGCTTTACACGCGCGACAGCATCCGCATTTTGCACGAGCACTCTATTCCAAACTATCCAGACCCGGTCAAGGCCGCGAAAGCAATGTCTTTCCTAATCTGATTTTTCAGCCTGCTTTCTTTCGGCCTCGAACTCTTGCGCAAGCTGTTCAAGCTGTTGTTCAGGAGTAAGCTGGCGGTTTTTGCGCACGAACCACACGGTCATTCCGGAAGCGGTGAACACCAGGATAAGCAAACCCAGCGCAGGAGCAATGTCCTGTGATGAAACAGTGGCAAAGGCGGTAATCGTGAGCTCGTCGAACTCGGTTTTCGCCATCGGCCGGTCGAGCGAAAAAGTGAAAGTCTTGCTTTCGCCCGAACGCAATTCAGGCAAAATCCATTTCGCCTGCGACCCTTCCACTTGCGGGGGCGCGCCGGCAAAATTCAATTCCCCCTGCGGAACCGGGCCGGAAACGACCACGTTCTGCAGCGACGCGCCGCCGCCGTTGAACACGGTGATCGTTACAACCGAATACTTTCCGCCGTCCGCTAAAGGCAGCACGCGCACCGAACGCAATACTCTCAGCCCGCCGGGCGCGTTTTCAATCGAATAGAAAACTTCGGGAGTCGTGCTTTCGCCCAAGTTCGTGCCGGGCAACGGCGTTGGCGACGGGGCTTCAACCGAAGGCGACGAAGTGGGCTGGGCCGAAGGCGCGGGAGTTGAAATCGGAGTCGGCGCCGGCGGGAAAAAGTCGGGATTTCCCGAGTTAGAGCCACCACCACCGGAAGAGCCGCCGCCCGACGAAGGCGGGGACACTAAAACGAACAGGCTTTCGCCGCGCGCGGAATAGTTTTGAGTTTCGTTGTAAGAAAGCGTGTAATTCCAATACCCGGCTGCGGGCTCGTCTGAAAACGAAACGTCCTGCCCGGATGCCAAGAGCGTTGCGTTGCGAAGCAAATCCAGCACCCCTTCACTCCAGCCTTTGAATCCGCTTGCGTTGACGCTCTGGCCTTCGATGATGGAAAGGTTTTGCGCCGAGGAATTCAAGTGCAGCGCCAGCGGCGCGGACGAGTTTTT
>JAGVWL010000048.1 GCA_018304285.1 Microcaldota archaeon | reverse complement strand
CGCTTCGGCATCTTCAGCCTTTTGCAGGCCGTGCAGGTAAATCGCGACTTGCCTTCCGCACTCCATCAGCGCAAAGCGTATTTCAGAGATTATTTCCTCTTCAGCAGAAATGGCCAGTTTGCCTGCGCCTGTATACGGCACGTAAACGCTGACGAAGTTGATGAATATGGAAACAGGCATTTCCTCCCAGTTCTTGAGTTCGTAACGGTTCCATTCGATGCTTTTCACCGCTTCCGTGGTGGCGCAGCTTCCCGCGTCGAACAGCAAGGGCACGCGGTTGGCGAAGCGCATTGCCTCGCCTTTGGCTGTTCCGTTCGAGCCGTGCTGCCCCGACTTTCCGCCGAAGGCTATCGCCGCTTCCACGAGAAACGGAATGCCTCCGCGGAACACGCGCGGCTTGCGTTCGCATACTGCGAGCACTTCCGGCTGGAGCAAATTCTTCAAGCTTTTCTTGATTTGCTCTTCGCCGATGGGGATGAGTGTGTCCATGTCGGGGTTGAAAAACTTGATTTTGCGGAATGCGTTGACAATCATTTCCGCCTCTTGCCACTGCATTTTCGACGGGTGTTTCTCGAAATCAACTCCGGGGCATAGGGCCTTGATTTCGGCTACCTTGTCTCCCGAGATTTTTTCGAAATCGCCTTGCAGGAACGACGATATCTTGCGTGCGCCAGTGGCTTTGGCCATGTCGACGACGTCGCTCGTGCTCAATCCCAGCGCGTGAGGCTTGGCTTCCTTGGGCTTTGGAGGGATTTGCGTGCCGGAACGCGGGAACACTGTGATTTGCTTGTCCGGGTCGATGAGCGTGACTTGCGAGTGAGGATTCGCTATTGCAGTGCGCCGCAGGTATTCGTAAACGCCGTACTCGCTCTTGTCGAAAGCCACTTCCGCAAACTCGGCCTCCACCCTTACTCCACGGAATTTTCCGAACTTTTCCTCGAAATTTGAAGTAATGGGTTCGTTTTTTTGAATGTCAATGCGCAGGTCGCACTCGTAAACCTTGCCTTCACCTAAACCGGTCTTAACGTGAACTGATTTGCCTGTGGTAATTTGAGAGAATAATGTCGCGTAACTAGATCCTATCCCCTGCTGTCCTCTTTTTTGTGCTCTAGTCATGAATTTAGTTCCAGCCAGGAGCTTTGCAAGTGCAAGTCCTATTTTTGTTTTAGGGATTCCCGTCCCGTTGTCTTCGACGATAACGCGCAAGTGCCCTGCAGCCCACTTGGCCGAGATTTTCGCTGCCGGGGACGGGGTTTCGCTTTTGAATTGCAGTACGCGGACGCTGCTCTTGCCTTTCTTTTCGTACTTGATGACATAATCGAGCCCGCGTTCTTTCGGGATTCCGTTTACCGTGATTTGCAGCGAAGCCGCGCGAGCGATTTCCTCGTCGACTTCGAAAGTCTGCTGCGACCCGTCGCCCACGCCTATGTCGGTATGCCTTTCTGCTGCCGCCAGCGAGTCGATTTGCACGAGGATTTCGGGCAGTATCTTGGCTTCCTCGCACGAGTCAAGGCTGTTGGTGACGTACTCGTGCACTATAGTAGTAAGAGAGCGGACTTCGCCCGCGTAGCCGAGCATTTGCCTGTTTTTCTTGAAGAATTCGGCTACGGAATACTCTTTGAATTGCGATTCGATTTGCTTTACAGCAGTTTCTTCAGCCAAACAGAACACCCTTTTTTGCGGACGATTTTCGGCTAAGCTTTGCGGCATAACCGGTGGTTTTCAGAACGCCAAAAACTCGTTTTTACGAGGGAAAATGCCCCTTGAACTCGTTATAATAATATACTCCACATGCCCTTAAATACCTTTTTGGGCGGCTCCTGCCGAATGGTTTTTTTCACACGATTTTGGCAAGGTTGCCGTTCAAAATCACGGGCTTGACCGCTTCGATTTCCGTTTTGTAATGCTCTATTTCGGGAATGGGGTTGAGCAGGAAAATTTTCTTGCCTAGGACGTGGGCAAAGCCTATTTCCATGAGCGTGTTCCCGCCAATGTAGTTTTTCACTCCCCTGCGTTCGTAGTTCAGCACGAGGATCGCGTCGCTGGCTTTTATCTGCTTCCAAAAGTCCTTTATCGCGTCTTTCTCGTTCTTGTGGAAAAGCGTGAGCTTTTCCTTTTCCTCGACGCTCTTGCCTACGTACTCGGGCGCAAACCGCGAAACGGCCACAGCGTGCCCGAAGCTTTCCAGCTTTTCTTTCGCTGCAAGCATTTGCTCTGCAAAAACCATGCTTGAACAAATGGCGATTTTCATCCGTCCACCCTATTTGTCTGCCTTTTTCTTTTCCAGGAACGCGTAGACCGTGCCGTGGCTCTTGCCTTCCAGCAGCTTCAGCACGCCGGCCTTGACTGTTTTCAAGTCTTCGTAACGCCCGAGCAATGCCACCTTGTCGTCGCTTATGCTCATCCAGCAGTCGCTCAAATACTCCAAGGTGGCTTTCGCCTTTCCTTCGGTCCCGATAATCCTTCCCTTCATTTGCTCAATGCGGTTTTTTTTGCCCCATTTGTACTCGAAGCCCAACACCAGCGCAGTCAACACTTGTTCGGCAAACCACTCGCTTCCGCCTTCGCCTTCAAGCTGCAAGTCGCCTTCCGCGTTCCTCGAAATCTTGGCGCCGGTTTTCGTGCTCAAGTCCCTGAGGAGGCTGTCGCTGAACGGTTTTTTCTTGCCGGTGGGAATGAGAAACAATTTCATGCCATCAACTTTTTTCTTGAATAAAACCCGGCTTATTTATACAATTAGCGGCGTCAGAGTTTATAGGGTTTTTCAAAGGCTGATTGAAATGGACGGAATGGCGGGAAGGGTCGCACTAAAGTATTTCACAGCATCGTTTTTAGTACTGGCGCTGTTGTACCTGGTGGAATGGACTGTTTTCAAAAGCTGAAATAAAAAGGTGGTGTGGTCGTGAAAAACGTAATCTTTGTTTTTGCAGTGCTGCTTTCTGCAGGCTTGCTTTTGGCCGGTTGCGTAGCAACGCCTCCCAACGTTTCCCCCACTCCGACGGTTTATCCTACTGCTTCGCCCACTGTTTTTCCGACCGCCTCGCCTACTGCCGTGGTTTGCACTGCCGACGCAAAACTCTGTCCCGACGGCTCTTACGTAGGGCGCGTGCCCCCTTCATGCGAATTCACGCAATGCCCCGCAACTTCACCCGCCCCAGGCTTTCCAGAGAAAGCGAAAAACCCGCTTAACCTCTCGCAAATAGAAATTAACGCGACCGGGGAAGAGTATTCCATCAGGATGCTCTCGCCGACTTCGTTCGAGCTGACGGCATCGCTTTTCGCCAGCACTCCGTGTGCAGAGACTGTTGCATATTGGAATTCGGGTTTCGAGGAAATCAGGATTTACTTCGAGCACGCCCAACCCGCGGGAATTTACTGCCCGCAAGTGTTGAAGTTGCGCACTTACCGCACGACCGCGGATTACTCCAGCGTCGTGCGCCTGCGGCCGTTCAAGAAAGTGCAGGTTTACAATTTCGGGCAAGTAGTTTGGGAAAAGAATTTCGAAGGAATGTTTTGCGGCGGCATCGCCGCATTCCAGTGCCCTTACGCTTTCGACTGCAAGCTTGACGGCGACTATCCAGACGCAGGCGGAAAATGCGTTTTCAACGCCAGCGTTTACTCCGGCCCGCGGCCGGCTTAAAGATTCCATATAAAAACAAGCATGGCGTGTTTTCTTCAGAAGGGGTGGTGTTTGTGAAGAAAACCGTGAAAAAGAAATCCTCCAGCTCGACAATGAAGAAAACTGGAAAAGCCTGCGACTGCAATTGCGGTTGCTGCTGAAATCCCTGCGCAAGGGCGCAGGCAGTTCTTTTTTTTAATCCTCTTGTTTAATGCATAACGATGGTTTTATCCAACCGCGGGCAAGGCGGCTTCGAGTACATTCTGCTGCTAGCTGGCGTTCTCCTTATCACAGTCGTGGGCATAGTTTTGTTCAGGGGTTCCCTTTTCAGCGGTGCAGAACAGAGTTTGGGTGAAACCAATTGCTTGCGGCGTTTGGCTTCGGTCACCGCGTGCTATAACGGCACCGAGTGGAATGCGTGCGGCCAGGTTTTGAAAGCCAACCACCAGTACGGAAACGGAAGTTACTGCGTTGCGTTAACGAACCCAGGCGGGTGTGCCGCTTTGCAGGGCGGGAAAGACGCTTGGTGCGGAGGCAACCCTGGAGGCTCAACTCAAGGCGCAAGCCCGTCTCCATCTCCCAGTGGAAGCCCCTCACCTTCCCCGAGTCCGTCTGCCAGCCCGTCGCCTTCACCTTCTCCATCGCCGAGCCCGTCTCCAGGCGCTTTCATCATGTTCACCCCCCCGACTCCCGAAAACGGTTCTACGCTGGATTTCTTCACCAACAATACTATTCCCGTGAATGTTTCCGTGAGTGGAACGGGTTTGCATTCGGTTTTCCTCGACTGGAGCAATTCGCTCGTCGGCTGGTGGGCGATGGATTTCTATAATGCGAGCGGGGCTTTCGACAATTCGACTTATGGAACTACGAATTTCGCTTACTTCAACAACACGGCCATAATCGGCTCTTCAAAGTTTCAAGCGGGGAAATACGGTTTGGGAATCAACTTGACTGCTTCCAACGCCACCCGCAGGATTCTCGTTGCCAGCAAAAGCAATTTCTCGCTTGGAAATTATACTAATGCGGAATACACTATCGAAGGTTGGTTTCAGCCTGCCACTGCTTTTGCAGACGCTTCTCCAGACGGGTATTACGGCGGAATAAGCCAGTGTTCAAAAAGCGCTTGGTATCTCAACGGCAATGATGACGTGTGGATAGGGTGGACTTCTTACAGTGGCGGCGCGTGGGAGTCGGGCTTTCGGTTGAGCAACAACACCCGCATTACCACTAGTTTCTCCGACAGTCCGCTTGTCGTCGGACAGTGGTATCACCTGGTGGCAACGAGAAACACGACTCAAATGGTTTTATACAAAAACGGGGTGTTGAAAACCACTTACAACATTCCTTTGTCTTACCAAAACAACGTGCGAAAAAAACTGGATTCCGTATTTTGCATTGGAGTTTCAGAGATAGACGGTCCAAGCTGGCAGTGGAACGGCACGATTGACGAAGTGAGGGTGTACCGTCGTTCCTTGTCCGCGCAGGAAATTCTGGCGTTGTACGACGCGCAGGCAAACCGGTACTCGAGAAACTTCACTTCCCTGATTCCAGGCGATTATTACTTCCGCGCTTGGGAAATAAACACGACCGGAATAGCGAACAGCACCGGGCTGCGGAAGGTTACTATAAGCAATTTAGTGGGGGAAGAGTAGGCGCCGTGCGCAGCGACAATTTTTTTTGCATATGTTTAAATACGAACTTCGTTTAATGCGTTCATAAATTCTAGAAAAAATCCTACGGGGTGAATGGGTACATGGCAAAGAAGCGCAGACGCAGATAAATTTTTTTCATGGGGTTTTTTTTTTGAAACAGAAAAAACCCCACTCGACTTTTATCTTTTGAACTTTTGAAATTGAATCCGCGTTTTTTTCCCTTTACCCCCCCCCACAGTTTTTTTTCCATGCAAGCCGTTTTTATTTTTTCATTCGCTTATCTTCCGATGGCTAGGGATGAGACTTTGTGCCCGTTGTGCGGAAGCGCAATGCGCGAGCTGAAGTGCAAAGCACGCTGCTCAAACGCGAAATGCAGTTTTTTCCTGGATTGCACCGACGGGTGACTACGCCTTCTTTGAGCCGTTTTTTTCGTACGGGAATACGACCCAGCCGCCGTACTTTGCCGCAACGAAGTCGGGCTTGAATGCGGAAAAGCTTTTTTCCACCACCGTGGCGGTTTTCAAAATCTTGATTCGCTTGTTTTTGCGCAGGCGAGCCGACACGATTTTCAGCGTTTGCCCCGAATCCGCCACGTCATCGACGAGCAGCACCTTTCCCTTCACGGTGGTTAGCGCAGAAAAACGCAAGTTCACCCGTAGCTTTTTTCTTTTCCTTCCCGCATAGCTCGCAGCGGTTACGACCGCAAGGGGAGTTTTCAGATCCCCGCTCAACAGCCTTCCCACGACTAGCCCTCCGCGTGAAATGCATATCACGAAGTCGGGCTTGAACCGTGATTTTCTCACTTTCGAGCAGAGCTTGCGCGAGAGCAGTTCATATTCGTCCCAACCCATGCGCCAGTCTTTGATTTTCATCTGAATCCAAAGCAAATGAACGCTGGAAAGCAAAATAAACCTTATTGCGCTTGCTCGATCTTGCCTTCAGGCAGTACCGGTGGCTTGCAGACGCGCAGGAAAACGCACCGCGAGCATTTCCGCAGCTCATTCACCTTCGCGTAATCCTCTTCCACCGCGATGTTTTTTTCCGCGTCGCGCAAGAGCAATTTTATCCCGGCGATGCTGTTGCGCATGTAATTCTCTATCCAGTCTATTTTCGCCGAAAGCCCGGCGTGTTTTTTTGAGTTGTTCTGCGCGAGATTTACTTCGAAAACGTCTATCTTGTTCGCAGAGGCGTTCCACACGCGCGTGGCGTAAAGAAGATAGCACGCAAGCTGTGCCGTATAATCCACGTCTTCCTTGCGGCCGGTCTTCCAGTCGAAAATCGCAATTCGGTCGCCCGTGCGTATTGCCGCGTCGAGCTTGACGTAAACTTTCGTGCCTTCGAACTGGAATGAAGTGGGCTTCTGCTCATCTATCGCCAGCCAATCGCTTTTCTTTACGGTCTTCAGCTGCGCGTAAGTCTCGCCGTCGAAAAAGTTGCGCAAGCATTTTCTTGCGAATTCGATCGAGTCTATCGCCTCGCTCACCCCGAACTCCAGCCCGTACTCGTGCTCGAAAAAGCGCGTGTAGAACTTGGGGTCGCGGCGGAACAGGTTTTGCTTCGAGTCGTTGTAGTCGTTCTTCATTTTCTGCTCGAGCAGTTTTTCGGCTTCCATCAGCGGGGTTGCCTTTCCTTCGCGAACGCGCTCCAAAACGCTTTTCACAGCGTCGTGCACGCGCGAGCCGACCCACATGTCTTTGGGCGTGAGTTTCTTGAGCAGGTAGAGTTCCTTGGTTTTTTCGCCGGATTTGTCCAGCCACCCGTCCC
>JAGVWL010000013.1 GCA_018304285.1 Microcaldota archaeon | reverse complement strand
ATTTGGGCGTAGTCCCATCGCCGGTCGCTTATTTCGGAGCTTTTGCTTTGCAAACAGACGGGGCTGCTGTTGTTACCGCTTCCCACAACCCGCCGAAGTACAACGGCATAAAAATGCTTTCGGGAATATGGCCTTTGTCTTCGGCGCAATTGGCTGAAGTGAAAACGATTTTCGAATCAGGCGAATTCGCCGAGAAGCCGCGGCTGGCTTGGGGTGCGCTGCACGAAAAAACTGTTGTCGAGGAATACTTGCGGTTCGCCTGCTCGAAACTCGAGAGAGTCGAAGGATTGAAAGTAGTCGTGGACGGGGCGAACGCGGTTGCGGGCGAAGTGGGAGTCAAGCTCTTGAAAAAGCTGGGCGCGACAGTCGTCGCGTTGCACTGCGATTTGGACGGCACCTTCCCCAACCATCTTGCCGATCCGTCAAAGCCGGAGAACGTGCGCGATTTGCAGGCGCTTGTGCTAAAAGAAAAAGCGGATTTGGGCGTCGCGTTCGACGGGGACGGCGACAGGTCTGTTTTCGTCGACGAGCGCGGGGGAATAATCAAAAGCGATGATGCGAACGTGCTGTTCATCCGCGAAATCCTGGGAAAGGGAAAGCGCGGTGCAGTGGGCTTTGAGCTGCGTTGTTCGATGGTTGTGCGAGAGGAAATAGAGCGTTTGGGCGGAACTGCGATTGAGACGAACGCAGGCCGCATTGCAGTGCGCGAGTCCATGCGCAACGGCGCCGTATTCGCCTGCGAGACGACAGGGCACGTTTGCTTTGCCGACAACAACGGCTTCGACGACGGCATTTTCTCGTCGGCAAAATTCTGCGGGCTGTTGAAGAAAGGGGGCGCGGCTTCTTCGCTTGCCGCTACCGTAAAGCATTATTTTGCCACGCGCGAGCTCCGCTTCGAGTGCGAACGCAAGTTCGAGGCGATTGAAAGCGCGGAAAAGGCGTTGAAAGCGAGAAAGTTAAGGCTTTTGACTTCAGACGGCGTGAAATATTCGGACAAAAGCGCTTGGGGCTTGGTGCGCGCGTCGCAAACCGAGCCTTTGCTAAGCGCACGGTTCGAAGGCAAAACGCGCAAGGACTTGGAGCGGGTGTATGCGCTGTTTGCTGGCGCCATGCCTTCGTTCGCGAAACTCCCGCCGTTGGAAAGCGTTTTGCAAGCTTGATTTTTGTTTGTGCTTCGTGTGTGATTTCATGGACGTTTCAATAGTAATTCCGGCGTACAACGAGGAAAAGCGAATAGCACCCACGCTCGCGGGCGTCGCGGCGTTTTTGAAAGGCCGCAAGAAAAGTTTTGAGATGGTGGTTGTTTGCGACGGCAAGGACTCGACGCCGCACGTTGTGCGCGAGTTCGCAAGAAAAAACTCCCTTCGCAACAGCGTGAGGGTTTTGGAATTCAAAACCCGCTTGGGCAAGGGCGGCGCTCTGCAAAAAGGTTTTGCTGCGGCAAAGGGGCGCGCGGTGGTCATGCTTGACGCGGATTATTCAGTTCCGGCGTTCGAAATTTCGAAACTGCTGGATGCGTTGGAGGAAAACGACGTTGCCATCGGCTCGAGATACCTGCGCGAGTCGAAAAGGCAGATTCCTTTCGTGCGCCTGGTTTTCGCCCGCGTTTTCAATTTCATCGAACGCGTTTTGTTTTCCCTTCCGTACCGCGACACGCAGTGCGGCTTCAAGGCGTTCCGAGCCAGTGCGTTGAAAAAACTCCTGCCGAAAATCAAGACCGTGAATTTCGTTTGGGATGTGGACATGCTTTACCGGGCGAGGAAACTGCACCTGCACGTGAAGGAAATTCCCGTCGAGTGGAAAATGATGGACGGCGGAACGATTACCTATTCCAACGGCCTCAAGACCGCCGCAAAGATGTTCGCCACCCTATTAAAACTCCGCCTTTCAAACTAATTTTTGTTGTGTGGGAAAAATGAAATTCGATTGTGTCGTGGTGGGCGCTTCTTGCGTTGGCGGAATGACCGCCAAAGCTATTGCAAAGGCTGGCAGAAGCGTGGCTTTGCTTGAAGAACACTCGGTCCCGGGAAAATTCAACAAATGCACCGCCCTTGTGTCTGCGACGGGCTTGAAATCGATCGGAGTAAACTACCGGCCCACGGTCGTGAGCAAAATCTATGGCGCGGTAGTACACTCTCCAGCGTTTTCGTTCACCGTACGCCGCAAGGAACCCGTCGCCTATGCGTTGGACAGGCAGGCTTTCGACGAAGCTTGCGTAAATGAAGCGGTCGACGCCGGCGCGCAATTGTTTTTAGGTTCCGGCGCAAGGGCAATTGAAAAAAACAACGGCGGCTGGATTGTGAAAACGACGTCGAAATCGAAAATTTTCCGGTCTAAAGTGGTCGTGGGTGCGGACGGCTTGTCTTCCACCGTTGCGCGTGCGTTGGCTTTCCCGCCATTCCGGCGTTTCGTTTCGGCGTGGGAGGCGGAATATTCTTTTGCGCAAGAGCCTGCGGACAAAGTGCACGTTTTCCTCGACCAGGCGATTGCAAAAGGCTTTTTCGCCTGGTCTGTTCCCGTTGACGAGAACACTGCGCGCGTGGGCCTTGCGACCGCAAGCCCTTCCTCGCTTAACGCCGGAAAACAAAGGCTTTTGAAAAAACTTTCGCTGCGCGAGGGGCAAAAGAAAGGCCGCGAGTTCAACTACTCCATTCCGCTGTTCCCGCGCGCGCAAACACAAAAGGAAAGCGTTTTGCTTGTGGGCGACGCTGCGGGGCAAGTGAAATCGACGACGGGCGGGGGAATTGTTTTCGGCGGGTTGTGTGGAATTCAGGCTGCCGGCGCAATCGAAAATTATTTCGCGTCGGGCGTGTTGGATTACGAGTCGCGCTGGCGCAAGGCGTACGAAAAGGCGTTCAAGATGCACTGGCTTTTGCACGACCGCGTGTTTTCCCTGCCGAACGCGGGTCTGGATTTTGCTTTCGCGTTTGCAAAGCTGGCGTGCGTGCCGTTGGCGTTGGAAAAGTTCGGCGACATGGACTTCGTGTTCAAGCACGGTTGATGTTTCGAACAAACAATCACTTAATATTTTTTTGCAAACATAATTTTTTTTATGCAACGATTAATCCGCGCTATTCAACTGCGCAATGAGACCAAAGTCATTGAAGCGCTCAAAGAACCAAGCGTCATTTACAAGCCAGGTGGAAATTCAGAATTAGACGCGCATTGGTTGATTGAAAAAATCCAAGACTTGAAAGAACACTTGCCGGGCAATGAACTAAGCGATAATGACCGGCTTAGGAAACGGGTTTTAGGCGCTCTCATCGGGGAAGCGATGATGGCACGCTTGAATGTCGACCAAAAGGAACGGGAGCTAGTGCGCCAGGTGATTGCAAAGAGGACTGCTTTGGACCAAACAGAACCAAGCGGGTTGGCTCACGAAACCATGGAAAAGATTTACGCTCACTTTGACAAGCTAAAAGCTCAGCTTAAAACCCTGCACGCTAATGAAAAAATAACTTCAGACGAGTTCTATTCCATATGGGATCATGCCGCTAACGGCGCAATCTATTTCACTCCGTAATCCGAGAAGCGAAAAATTACTTTCCTGCTTTCGCGTCGGAAAGGTTAGGCGACTTTGGTTTCATACTAGAAAAATGGTTTTTTTTACAACCTTGCTGCGGTAGCTATGGTTTATAAATTCGGCTCGCATGCTTTTTTCCATGGGATTTCGAGATTGGATTTCAGGGCTTTTTGGCCGAAGAAAAAACTCTGGCGTCAGGGTACTTTCTAAAAAACAAGTGGAGAAACTAGGGCTTGACGTTGACCAAGACGCTAATACTTCGGTCACCCCGCCTCGCAGGGTTTCCATCGCTCGCGAGATTCCTGGCGATCCTTACGCCCTAAAGCCGAGACCGGTTCAGCCTGCTTACGGGCCGGTTTCTGAGTCTGAGCGTTATCCCGGAACTAGCACGATTTTCATTAGGGGTGCAAACGTCAGGTTCCGCAAGAATGGTGACAAATACGAGGTTTATGGCAGGGTAACTTTAGTGCCCGGCAAAGGCCGAATTAATGAAGTAACCGCACAGTTTCGCACAAAGCAGGAACGTGAAGAATGGTCCGGTCACTTGGCAGAACACTTTAGCGTCCCGAAAGAGCACATCCAGACGCACATAATATTCAGAGAATAGCTTTTTTACTTTCCTTTCCTGCTTTCCGTGCTGCGGTAGAATTCCACCGCCTTGTCGAAATCGCTTTTCGCGAATTCCGGCCAAAGTTTCTTCGAAAAGTAGATTTCGCTGTACGCAGTCTGCCAAGGCATCAATCCTGAGAGGCGTTGCGCGTCGCCGGTGCGAATGACCAAATCCGGCGAGTCGCTGCAGTACAAGTATTTCTCGAATTGTTTCTCGGTCAAGTTCGTCGGGTCGATTTTTCCCGCCTTGGTGTCGAAAGCAAGCGCTTTAGCTGCCGAAAGCAACTCGTCCCTTCCCGAATAAGCGATGGCAACATTCAATTCTTTTGAGCCGCCTTCCGTTTCCCTTTCCAGAAGCTCAAACCGCTCGTTCAAAGCGCGGGGAAGCAAATCGCGCCTTCCGAAAAAGTTCACGTGCACTCCGCGCTCGGAGAATTGCCCGTTGTCGATGCTTTCCAGCACGTGCTTGGACATGAGCTTGAACAAAATCTTTTTTTCGAACTGCGAACGCTGCAGGATGTTGTCGAGCGACATTGCCCAGAGCGTAATGCGTTCGGGCTCTTTGCTCCACTCCAAAACGTCTTTGATCTTGTCGAAGCCCGCCTTGTAAGCCTTCTGGAAAGAAAGGCGGTGTTTCTTGGCGTAACGCCTGTTGCCGTCCGGAGTAATCGCAAGGTGAGTAAGCTTCCGCATGACTAGATAACTCTTGAAAGTCTTTTTAACTCTTCCTTGCATTATGGTTTCAGATGAGGCGAACTATCGTTTTCAAGAACGGCCTGAAACTCTGGCCCGTTTTCTGCGCTGAAACCTTCCTCCAGAAAGCACGAGGCTTGATGTTCAAGCGCAAGGCTACGCCCTTGTTGTTCGAATTCGATTCGCAAGCTACCGCGCGCAACGCAATCCACTCTTTCTTCTGCCCTGTTTTCGACGCAGTATTTCTCGACTCGCGGAAGTGCATCGTATGCATAATCGCGCGCGTTGCGCCATCACAGCCGTTTTTGCACTCGTCCAAGCCGGCGAAATTCTTGCTCGAACTGCCTCCTGGCGAGGCACGCAAAGTGCGAGTAGGCGAAAAGCTTAGTTGGAACCCCGGAGAACCGGGTAGATGGAAGAAAGCCTGAACTTAGGGTGGGCGTTGAGGGAAGGAAAAACGCCTTACTTCATTCCCCCAGTCGAATTGAGCGAAGGGGAAAAACGCATTTTCATCCAGCTGTGCGAACTTCTATTGCAAAATCCTTCGGGCGAATTGCCTTCCCTCCTCAAGCGTTACTGCGAGGAAAAAAACGTTCTTCTGGACAAGGCTGCAGGGGAAAAGATAGTTTCCCTCGCGGAACGCTGCGTGCGCGGGCTCGGAATCTTTGATTTTCTTTTGCAGGACGACGAACTGGAAGAAATTTCGGTCGTGGGGCTGCAAAAGCCGGTTTTCGTGTTCCACCGCAAGAAAGGCTGGATGGAGACGAACGCCTTCATTTCGAGCGAAGAGCACGCGCTTGACTTGATAAACAAGATTGCGCGTCCTTTGGGGCGGCGGGTGACTACTCAAAACCCGCGCGTCAACGCCATTCTCCCCGACGGGTCGAGGTTGCACGCGAGCATTCCCCCAGTTTGCCCGCAGGGAGTGGAAATCACGATACGCAAATTCCTGCGCAACCCGCTGAACGCAAGGGAATTGTGCGATTTGCAGACGCTTTCGCTTGATGCGGCGGCATTCCTGTGGGCCGTCTTGTATGGCGACGTTTCGCTTTGCATCGCGGGCAACACGGGCAGCGGCAAAACAACCACGCTCAACGCCCTTTTTTCCTTCATTCCGTTGAACGAGCGAATTGTCGTAACGGAAGAAACTCCCGAACTGTTTTTGCTTCACGAGCATTGCGTGAAGATACTTGCGAACGAAGAGCTGGGCGTGGGAATGAAGGATTTGGTGAAAGATACTTTGCGCATGAGGCCCGACCGCGTTGTGGTGGGCGAAGTGCGGAGTGCGGAAGAAACGCAAGCGCTGTTCGACTCGTTGCTTGCGGGGCAGGCGAAAGGCTCTTTCTTCACTTTCCACGCGAAAAGCGCGGGCGACGCGCTCCAGCGAATGCAGTCTTTCGGCATTGCGAACGAAGATTTGAATGCCGTCGACTTGATTCTGGTGCAAAAGCGCATTTCGTTTTTGGACAAGAAAACTCGCGCACAGAAAGAGCTGCGCAGGGTGACGGAAATATGCGAGGTCGCGGAATCCAAGCCCCGGGTTTTGTTCGAAACGAAAAATGGGCGGCTGGAAAAAACGGGTGGATTTGCCTCCAGCCTCACGGTTGAAAAAGTCCTGGCGAACTACGGTTTTTCGAAAAAAGAGTTTGCCGCTGAAGTGCAAAAGCGAAAGAAGTTTTTGCTTGCAATGCAGTGGCTCGACTTTCGCGATTTCACGCTGCAAACGCAGGATTACGCCTTCGGGCAGAAGCGTGCGGTGGGTGCGAAGCGCAAGTGAATCTCCTGGCTTTCCTGGTCGACGGTTTTTCCTTTGCCGAAGCCCCGCTCGATTCGCACTCGCTCAAGCGGCTGGAAAGGGATTTGCTGCAAGCCTCGCTTTCCTTCAATGCAAGGAAGTACGCTTCGTTCTGCTTTTCCTTTGCTCTAGCGATTGCAGTACTCGCGTTTTTGTTTTCCCTAGCTTTCGTTGGCATGCTTTCCTCCCTCTCGCTTTCCGCGTTTGCATTCGCCGCAGTTTTCTTTTGCCTGCTGTATTACCCCGCGCTGGCGAAAAAACGGCGGGCGGAGGAAATCGAAAGGGATTTGCCGTTGTTCCTGCGCAACGCTTCAGTAGACTTGGGGTTGGGAATGGCTTTCGAGAAAATGCTTGAATCATCATGCGAAGGCTACGGGGAGCTGAGCGGGGAAATGCGCAAGGCGGTGGGTGAAATAAACTCGGGCCGGCCGGTGCAGCAGTCGCTGTTGCACTTCACGTCGCGCGTGGACAGCCTTTCGCTAAAGCGAAGCGTCATGCAATTGTGCTTTTCCTACGAAAACGGGTTTGATTGCGAGGGAATGTGCAAGCTTGCGGACGAGCTTATACAGCAGCAGCGCATCAAAAGCCGCGAGTTTGCGGCAAAGCAAGCTTTCTTCGGGTTGTTGTTCATAGCCGCGAGCACGATAGTGCCCGCTTTGTTTTCCGCTTACGTCATGGTCGGCTCCGCATTCCTTTCCCTCACTTTCTCCGCAACGGACATAGTCGTTTTCTTCGCTTTCGTGTTTCCTTTGGCGGACGTGGCGATTTTGCTTTACTTGAGCGAAGCGAAACCCAAGGTTTTGTAATTTTGCGCGTGTGGCGGCGGTTTAAGGATGGGTGTGAATTTGCCTGGATTTTTCAAGAAAATCTTGCGCGGGTATGAAGAGGAAAAACGGCAGAGGGAAATCGACGGCTTCCTTCCGCAAGCGCTCTTCCAGCTTGCATCGTTTCCTTCAAACTCGCCTGCGGAAAAAATGTTCGGTTCGATTGCCGAAGGCGATTTCGGAGCTCTGGGAGAAGAATTCGCCTTCGCCTTGAAGCAAATCGACGCCGGCTTTCCTGTGAAGCGGGCGCTGGGGGAAATGAAAAAACGCAATTCGTCGTTTTTGCTGCGCAGGGCTTGCGACCTACTCTTGAAATTCCACCGTTCGGGCGGCAAAAACTCGGGCGCGATGTTCAAGGACGTGGCCGAAGACGTTTACTCGCTGCAGGAGATAGTGCGCGAGACTTCCTCTGCGTTGGCGCTGCAGAAATACACTTTGCTCATCGGCGGGAGCGTGCTCGTGCCGATTGTTCTCGCGCTGCTGTTCAACATTTCCTCTTCGCTGAACGAAGGGTTTTCGCAAGAGCTTTTGGATTTGAAGCCGGACGTGCAGCTGCAGCAAACCGTGCTTTTCTCCACCCAGCTTTACTTGTGCGTATTCGCGCTGGTTTCAAGCGTTTTCGTCGCGCGCTTGGAGGAAAAGCGGGGCAAGGCGCTGGTTTATTTCGCCGTGATGGCGCCCTTGTCGCTGCTTTTGTTCAACCTCGTTCGCGGGGCAATACTAATATAATGCGTTGCGGAGTAATGCGTGCAAATTGCGGAAAAAAGGTGTGTTGCGATGATTGTTGAAATACGGGAAATCGAGAAAATCAATTTGAAAAACCCTGTTGTGATTGAAGGCTTTCCGGGCATAGGCATGATCGGCCCCATAGGCGCTTCTTTCCTCGCATCCCGCCCGGGCATGAAGCTCGCAGGCTACATTTCCTCCCCTCACTTTCCGCCCATCGCCGCAATCCACGATTACAAGCCCGTTTCCCCCGCCCGCATTTACGCTTCCGAGAAGGACAACATGATCGTGGTGTTCTCCGAATTCGTGATTCCCGCAGACATAGTCCTGCCTTTGGCGAGCGAGCTCATCGACTTCGCGAAGAAAAAAAAGGCGAAGGCGATTTACAGCCTCGCGGGCATTGCGCTTGAAACTCCTACGGACAAAGTGCACGCCATCGCTTCAACGCCGGAAATGCAAACCCAGCTTCGCGGAAAATCGATTGATTTGATTAAGGAAGGCGCGACGCAAGGCGTTTCGGGCGTGCTCATCGCGGAATGCGCGGCGCAAAAGTTTCCTGCCGCGAACTTGATGGTTGAAACCAACAAGCCTCTCGACCCGGTCGGCGCGGCGAGGCTGCTGGACGTCGTGGGAAAACTGACTGGCTTCAAGATCGACACGAAACAGCTGGTGAGCGAAGGAAAGCAAGTCGAGCAGAACATGAAGGACGCAATCCAGAAAATGCAGTCGCTGCACGAAAACTACCAGCAAATGCAGCAAAACCCGATGTACGGGTAAGCCGAAGGGAAACCTACGGTTCACGCGCAGAAGCTTTTGCTTCTGCGGTGTGCTGTAGAGCAAAGCTCTACGCGCATCCCGGCGCTTACTCCGCCGAGCCCTTCCCTTTTCCTTAAATTCTTTTAATCGCATTATTTAGCGTAAGCAGGGGTGGCGGAGCTTGGTCAAACGCGTTGGGTTTAGGGCCCAATCCCTTAGGGGTTCGCCGGTTCAAATCCGGCCTCCTGCACCTTAGCTGTTTCTGGAATTTTCTTTATCGGATTTGCTACTGCCCAGTGCTTAATAAAGTTTATAAACTTTAAAAATGTTAGAACAAATCCCCATCGCGAAGGGCAGCAGTTTTTTCATCTCTTCAGAATGGGGCATTTGTTTTTTCAAGGAAAACTTTCGCCCGCCCGCTAAAATCGGATTTTCGGCCTTAGCCGGAAAATTTGCGCCGCGAAAGATTGTGTCCTTATTCCGCCGGAACCTGCGGAGAGAGTGGTAACCATGTATAACGTCGTCAGCGCCAAGCACGGGATTTCGCAAGTGCAGTGTTGCGCCTACCGCGGCGTGTGCAATTCCACCGGCAATACGGCTTGGCTTTGCTCGGAAGACGCCTCCGCACTCGAGCGCGTGCTTTCCCTCCTGCAAACTTCGAAGCTGGAAAATCCGGAGAGCGTGGTTTTGCTGGACGAGTTTTTGAACAGGAACGCGAGCGTGGTGCTGGTTTCCCCTTCCGACGGGTTGGGAAAAGCAGAGCGCATGGAAAACGGAGGGCTGCTTTTGGAGTCGCGCGGTCGCAAGTTCGCGGTTTTCAAAAACAGGGAAAAATACGCAGGAGTGCTCTACGGCCTTTGACTTGCGAACAGCAGTTTTTTCGTCAACAACTTTTTAAGACGCTTTTGCGTTTCCACGGCGTTAGGCTGAATTTGCAGGGACCTCCTGAACCAATTCTCAGCTTCTTCCAAGTTTCCTCGCTTTTCGTGAATGTCCCCCAGCTCGTGCATGGCGTCCGCGGCGTAAGGGTTGATTTCAATCGCCCGCAGGTATTGCATTTCTGCCCTTTCCCTGTCGCCAAGCAAGTCGAACGTTACGCCCAGGTTGTAATGGGCGACTGCGCGGCTGGTGGAAGCTCCGCCGTAGTATCGGAACGCGGGCGCAAGGGACGCTGGGGTTACCCCTGTTTTTTTCAGCCCGAATTCTTTTGCAACGTCTCTCGCAATTCCCCTCATTTTCCTTCCCTTCAGCCTGTAATCCCTGGCTAGCGCTTGAATGTATTCCCTGAAAGTTAAAGCCCTCGGAAGCACGTGGTTGTGGTAATCCAAAACGTAAGTGGTTCCTCCTAGTTTTACTGCGGGAATGATGTGCGTTCTGGTGTCAAAAACGCCTGTTTTGTCTCCTCCCAACTCTGAAAAAAGCATGGTTAGCAAGATGGAGTTTGCAGCGCAGTTTACTTCAATCTCTCCAGTGCTGTCTTCTATTACCGGTGGAACGTGCCCGTATTCAGACTTGAATCGTTCGACCGTTTTTTCTACGTTTTCAATGCTCCTGCCAGCATTCTTTTTTTGCAAGTCTACCGGATCAAATTTTCTTGCAATGTCCCGCTTGAACGCGTTGAACGCTCTGCGCGCGACCGCATTCAGCAATGCTGCAGCTTGCCTCCTGTCGCTTTCCCCCCACTCGCGTTTTTCCGAAAGAACCCTGAGCTCCTCCAACCCTCCGGCGACAGACTTTTTTATTCTCGCGTAACCGGGCGCAGTTTCCGGATGCAATGCTATGCCTTCCTTTCCCATGGAAAAATATTGCTGGAAAAAGGATTTTATTCTGCCGTCTGGTAGTGTTTTTGACTTAAGCAAAACGCTACATTCCGCGTGTGATTCAAAAGGCTTTTAAACCCCTTTCGACGAGTTAATAGAAGCATTCTTTCCTCGGAAAGAGTGTTTTTCTAATGCTGTAGTTCCCGGCAAGCCATAGAAGACTTTATCTAAAGGTCGAAAAACGCTTTCTATAAGGCGTTTTGCGTCCCTGCGTGAATCCATGACTGGCATTGCTGTTTAACCACTATAGCGATCATGGGCACTCAAACAAAGAATTATGTCCTTCCATCTCTGATGGCAAGCGATTCTCATTTGGGTTCGACGCAGGGGAAGAAGAGAGCAAATAACTCTTTGCAAGACGCTAATTCCGCAAGAAAAGTTAGTTCTTGCGATCTCCGTCCTAACACTCGAATAGGGTGTTAGGACAACACCAGTTGATCCTGCTGGAGGATACTGCTATCGGATTACGACTAAGCCATGCAAGTTTAGGGATTACACTTGTAATCCCGGCAAACGGCTCAGTAACACGTAGTGAACCTACCTTACAGAGGCGAATAACCGCGCGAAAGTGCGGGTAATACGCCATAGGCCACCAAACCTGGAACGGTTGGCGGTTGAAAAAAAAGTGAATTGGAGCAAGTTTGCTGTAAGATGGCACTGCGGCTGATTAGGCTGTTGGTGAGGTAACGGCCCACCAAACCTATAATCAGTAGGGGCTATGGGAGTAGGAGCCCCGAGACGGGCACTGAGACAAGGGCCCGAGTCCTACGGGATGCAGCAGGCGCGAAAATTCCGCAATGCGCGAAAGCGTGACGGGGGTAGTCCGAGTGCCGATCGAAAGGTCGGCTTTTAACCGGCTTGAATAGCCGGTGGAATAAGTTCTGGGTAAATCCTGTGCCAGCCGCCGCGGTAACACAGGTAGAACTAGTGGTATCCACGAATATTGAGCTTAAAGCGTCCGTAGCCGGCTTGGCAAGTTTCCTGTGAAATCCATTCGCTTAACGAATGGGCGTGCAGGGAATACTACCGAGCTTGAGAGTGGGGGAGTCCAAGGGTACTTTAGGGGGAGGAGTAAAATCCTGTAATCCTTAGAGGACCATCGGTGGCGAAAGCGCTTGGACAAAACACGTCTGACGGTGAGGAACGAAGGCCAGGGTAGCGAATCGGATTAGATCTGATTTGGACTTGCAAAAGGGCAAAAGCTATTTTTGTGATAGTGTTTCTTTCGCTTTACTACGGAAACATTTTGAAGCCTAAGCTTTTGTCCGTTCAAATCACTAAAAACCCGAGTAGTCCTGTGCAGTAAATGATGCAGACTTGGCGTTGCAGCGACTTCGCGTTGCTGCAGTGCCGTAGTGAAAACGTTTAGTCTGCCGCTTGGGGAGTACGATCGCAAGATTGAAACTTAAAGGAATTGGCGGGGGAGCTGAAGAGAATTCTTGAACCACTGGAAAGGTGCTCTGCTCAAGTTTAAATTCTAATGAAATTTGTTTCATTCATGAACAAATCTGAAGCGGGAAAACTTGGCAGAGCAGCGGTGCTGCTGAAATACTCTGAAGAAACAAGAAGAATGTGGAGTAAAAAAGGCGCTCTGAAATTAAATGAGATTTTATCTGAAGAAGACCGTCGTAAAGGCGGTTTTGCACAAGATAAATCATCTAAATCTTTAGGAGCGAGAAATGCAGCAAAGAAAAAACAGTTGTCTCCTTCTGAATCACTCGTAATAAGCTATTTGCAAACTCTTGGTTTCAGTCTTTCATTGGAGCCAGGAAGCGATTTCGAAATACATTCGATAATCAAAACTTCGATAAGGCCTTTTGAGGTCGATTTAGCAAAATTCGAAAACGGAATTCCTAAAATCATCGTCGAGGTAACGTCGCAAAAGAGTGAGATCAAAGGAGAATCAATTGCTTTCAAAGCGAGCAAAATCAAGAAAGATTTTCCTGATTTGAAATTCGTCGCAATAGTCCCGAAGAACACCGTTTCTGCGGGTTTGATCGCCTTGAAAAGCGAGTGTGACGAAGTAATTTTTATAGAAGAACTTTCCGGCCAAGAATTCTTTTCTCCTATACCACAAGGGGTGGATGCTGCGGTTCAATTGGACTCAACGCCGGGAAACTCACCAGCAGAGACGGCAGTATGAAGCTCAGACTAACGATCTTAGCTAACAAGCCGAGAAGTGTTGCATGGCCAGCGCCAGCTCGTGCCGTGAGGTGTCACGTTAAGTCGTGCAACGAGCGAGATCTTCGTCCACAGTTGCTACCTTTCAAGAAATTGGGAGGGCACTCTGTGGAGACTGCCCGCGTTAAGTGGGAGGAAGGAGAAGGCGACGCTAGGTCCGTATGGCCTGAATCTGCTGGGCCACACGTGGCATACAATAGTAGGGACAATGTGTTCCGACACCGAAAGGTGAAGGCAATCACCTAAACCCTACTCCAGTACGGATTGGGGGCTGAAACTCGCCCCCATGAAGTTGGAATCCCTAGTAATCGCGTGTCATCATCGCGCGGTGAATATGTCCCCGCTCCTTGCACACACCGCCCGTCAAGCCATCCAAGTGAGGTTTTAGTGAGGCTGTAACTTCGGTTGCATTCGAGCTAGATCTTCATGAGGAGGGTTAAGTCGTAACAAGGTAACCGTAGGGGAACCTGCGGTTAGATCACCTCCATTTGTTCCGGGAACTAATTTGGGCAAAGTAAACGGAGGATAGAAGCTATCCTTTAAGTCTAACTCTGCAATGGGGTTAGCGTCTTGCGAAAAAAAGTTTTTCAGGCTCTCTTCTTTTCCCCTGCAATAATAATCTCAAGCCGCGCGCTACGAAAGGGCTCGTGGCGCAGTGGCAGCGCGCCTGCTTTGCAAGCAGGAGGCCGTGGGTTCAAATCCCACCGAGTCCATTAATTTTTCTTTAGGCAAGAAAAATTAAGTAAAGAAAGAAAACTGCTGGAAAAAACGGCGCGCGGAAAATCACGGGAAAGTAATGCGTATGTCCGCTTACCGCCTCAAAACGGTTTGCGGGCGAAGAAAACAAGATTCATAGTAAGACCTTCTTGCAAAAGGCGTTTGAATCTGATGTGCTGACTTAATGCGTTCCGAAAGGAACGCAATTTTCATGAAGCTGTGCAGGTTTATCGAGGAGTAGTTTGTTGCAAAGCCTTACAGTGGATGGTTTGGCTTGAGTGGCGACGAAGGGCGTGGCAAGCTGCGAAAAGCTCGGGGTAGCCGCATGCAGGCATTGAACCCGAGGTTCCCGAATGCTCCGAAAGGAGCGCACACCCGCTGAATTGAAATATCTTAGTAAGCGGAGGAAGAGAAACCAATAGGGATTGCGTGATTAGTGCGAACGAAAGCGCATCAGGGCAAACCGAATCCTCTCTGCAAGGAGAGAAGATATGTGGTGTTTTGGGTTCTTCTTTTAATCCCCGATCGAGAGCTGAAGGCAACTGGAAAGTTGCGCCTCAGAACGTGAAAGCCGTGTAAGCGAACCGAAAGGGGATGGGGAGAATTCCAGAGTAGCATAGCCTGGATTGGCTGTGCGAAATTGCGAGTATTAACTTGCAACCCTAAAATACAACTCAAGACCGATAGCGAATTCAGTACCGTGAGGGAAAACTGAAAAGCACCGCGAAAGCGGCGTTAAAAGTGCCTGAAATTGTAAGGCGACATGAAGACTCGGCCCGAAAGGCCCGAAGAGGGTACGGGGTCGTGTCGTACTTCTTGAAGCAAGAGCCAAGGAGTTCACGAGAGTGGCAAGCATTGTGCATAGCGAAAGCGAAATCCCCGCAACGCGCAAGCGTGAGGGGGGGCGTCTTAACCGGCGTTAAGTCACTCTTGTGAGACCCGAAGCCAATGCGATCTAAGCGTGAGCAGGGTGAAGCCGCCCTTCAGGGTGGTGGAAGCCCGCAACCAGTGATGGTCTAGCCTCTTGGGTGACTCACGTTTAGGGATGAAAGTGCATTCGAGCTTGGCGATAGCGGGTTCCCTTCGAAGTGAACCGCAGTTCAGCCCGGTTGGAGATTGTTGTTAGGTAGAGCTACCGATTGCGAAGCACGGGGGCGAAAGCCCTCACTTTGCTATCAAACTCCGAAGCTAACAACGTTTTAGAAGACCGGAGTTGGCGGCATGAGTTAAGCGCGTGTCGCGAGGGCGTAAAGACGCTTACTGGAGTTAAGGCCCCTAAGAAACTGCTGAGTGTTCTACAAGACGTTTTGGTTCTTAGACAGTGGGGAGGTAGGAACAGAAGCTGCCATCCTTTAAACAACGCGTAACAGCGGACCCATCAAGGACTGAAGCGTTGTAAACTCTCGGGACTAAGCAGTTCGCCGATACTTCAGAACACGCTTTGTTAAGCGTGATTTAGTAGAGGGGCGTGCAGCTCGCGCAGAAGCAAGGCCGTGAGGTCTTGTGGAGCGGGTTGCAATGAAGATCTTGGTGCTAGTAGCAACTATTCCAGGCGAGAATCCTGGACGCCGAAAGGACTAAGGGTTTCTTGGCAACGTTAGTCGACCAAGAGTAAGTCGGTCCTAAGACTAAACGACAGTGATGTCGAAAGGGAAACGCGTTAACATTCGCGTACCACTTTGGTAAGTGCGGCAACGCAAGCCCGCATCCAAACGCTTAGGGATAGGCCCACAACACGCATTGTTGTTAACTTGAATACAACGGGGAAGTCTCGTAATGAGGAGCACTCGTTGAAGCAGGGAATGGCCTCCGCAAGGGGGTTGGGTTGAATCCTAGAGCCCGTGAAAATGGAGCGGGAGTGATCCGAAGTGTCCGTACCCAGAACCAGTACAGAAGCTTTTTCTTTGGAAAAACCTTGGAAAAAACTTTACTGAAAGGTGGTCCTGGCAGAGCAAGCCAAGGCGTGGCAGGAGAACCATAGCAAGGGAATTCGGCAATCTAGGCCCGTAACTTCGGAAGAAGGGCTGCCTACATTCTTCCATAGACTTTGTCGATTGGGGGTTCGTAGGTCGCAGTGGCAAGGAGACAGCGACTGTTTATCAAAAACACAAATCATCGCAAAACCGAAAGGTTGAGTACGATGGTTGACGCCTGCTCACTACCAGTATCTCAAACTCCTTTTCAAGGGAGCAAAGGACTGGCAAAGAGCGGGAGTAACTCTGACTCTCTTAAGGTAGCGTAGTACCTCGCCGCTTAATTGGCGGCTTGCATGAATGGCGTAACGACTGTCTTGCTGTCCCTGCTTTGGACCTGGTGAACCTACTTCTCGGTGAACATGCCGAGGAATCCTAAAGGGAAACGAAGACCCCGTGGAGCTTAACCACAGCCTGTTGTTGTAATTCGGTTGGAGAATCAAAGTGTAAGCAGGAGCCGTTAAGCGCACTCTTCTGGGAGTGTGATAGGCGAAAGTGTGACACTGCTATTTTTCGACTGCATTGCTTATTTCGAAAGAAAGACAGCTGCAGGTGGGTGGTTTGGCTGGGGCGGCACGCCTTCGAAAAGATAACAAAGGCGCCCAATATTCAGCTCAAGCGCGTCAGAAACGCGCTGTAGAGGGTCAAAGACAAATGCTGGATTGACTGTGATCTTAACAAATGATTTTTCTTTACTAAAGAAAAATCAAGTAAAGAAAAATCTGTTTTATGGGTCGCAGGTGCGAAAGCAGGGCTTAACGAACAATGATGCCCTTTTAATGAGGGCTCATTCTGACAGACAAGCTACCCCGGGGGTAATTTCGTTTACAATCCGCAAGCACTGGAAACAGTGGAAAGCTACTCTCATTAGGTTTAAAACTAATGGGAGAATGCTTTCAAATGATGGATAAGGATTTCGCGTATTTGTTGGGAGCATTAGGAGACGGTTGTCTCGTGCACCGCAAAAACAAAGGAGAATACTGCATCGAATACGAGCAGAAGATCGAGTCTTGGCTTTCAAACTCGATTCTTCCCAGGGTCGAAAGACTCTACGGAAAGAGTCCGAAAGTCAAGCAACGAAAATCCAAGCTCTATCGAATCAGGCTTTATTCAAAAAAAGCTTTTTTCGAGATTTCAAGCTCGATGCAGAACCTAGATTCTCTCTTGAATGAAAATAGCGAGGTGAAATCGCATTTCATTCGGGGTTTTTTCGATGCCGAAGGCAGCGTTCCAAAGCGAAAGCAAGGAATGTGCTACCGTCTCGAGATCTACCAGAAAGACACGTCGAAATTGGAATTGATTTCGAAAATGCTTTCTGAAGATTTCGGAATAATCCCTAATAAAATAACGAATTCGCGAGACATAGGCCAGTTGAACGTGCGAACGCGCGAAAACATTTCGCGCTTCAAGCAGGCGATTGGCTCGGAACATCCTTTGAAATCGCAAGCTTTAGAAAATTTGTTTTAATTTTCCGGTGGGATTGTACGCGAAACCTCAAACAGGCTCGTCGCGGTTGAGAGTTCATTTTTTCCCCTTTCTTCATTGAAAGGCGAATGGAACTTTCTTTTTCAACCCCGCGTTTTGAGCGATCAGTCTTCGTTTAAACCGACACTGGCATCCATGCTAGTTAGGTTTTGGAATCTCTCGCAAAAGATGTTAGTGACCGGTTTGAACTCTGACGCTCAACGCGTAGGGGGCGGGAAGAATTGTTCTTGAAAAAGAATAAATCGACACCGCGGTTTGGTACATCGCTATCGGCTCAGGTCATCCTGGTGGTGCAGGAGCCACCAAGGGTTGGGTTGTTCATCCATTAAAGACCTACGTTAGTTGGGTTCAGAACGTCGCGACCTCTTTTAGAATGCACAATCATAGGCAATTCATTCGAACCACTGGAAGCACTGGAAAGCCACTCTCTGAAGATTTAAAAGCTGGGAAAGATTTCGGATTAATCGTGAATGAAGAAATCGCTTACCTGATTGGAGCTTTGCGTGATGGAAACATTACGAGCATTCCCAAAGAAGGGATTTACCGAATCAGGTTTTACCAAAAGAGCAAACTATGGCTCGAGCTTTTGGCCGGAATTCTCGAAAGGAATTTCGGCAGGAAAGCAAGCTTTTACTTTGACGAGAGGCATGGCGTTTGGTGTTTGAGCATTACTTCCAAGAAAGTTTTTCAAGAACTTTCGAAGCTGGCTGAATTCAACGGAGACCAGTCCACTTGGCTGACGCCAACGTGGATTTCAAACGGCTCTGGAGAGTTGAAAGCGGCTTACGTCCGGGGTTTTTTCGATGCGGAGGGAAGCATTAATTCCTTCGAGAAAACGACTTTGGACGTTCCTGAAAAGGACATTCGGATTTATTTGGCTCAAGCCAACCAGGGTGTTCTGGGCGAAATAAGGGAAATCGTTTCCGAATTCGGAATCCGGTGCGGCCGCGTTTGCGGGCCGTACGTGAAGAAAGGGAGTGAAACGCGCATGTACGCGTTGATGGTTCACGGGAGCGAGCAAGTTTTGAAGTTTTACGATAGTTTTAATTCGGCTCATCCGGATAAAGTGTTTCGTTTTGAATTGCTTAAGCGTTCTAGAAGGGGCGACATAGACAGTTCGGTTGCATCTTTTAGGATTGTTTGGCCGCTTGAAGGGAAGGATCGATAAGTACGAGAGGAACATCGATCCGGCGCCTCTGGTTTGCCTGTTGTTTGCAAGCAAGCAGGGTAGCCACGCGCCATTAGAATAAGAGCTGAAGGCATCTAAGCTCGAAGTCAATCCTGAAACGAAGCGGCTTAGGTCACTCATAGCAGATGAGTTTGATAGGACGCAGGTGTACGCACCAAGCGCAAGCGAGGTGTTCAGCTGAGCGTTACTAACGACCATAACTTACTCACTATAATGACAAGAGAAAGCGCAAGCTTTTTTTCTAATCGTGAGAGCTACTCCTCGAATAAACCTGCACAGCGTGAAAAAACAAATTAAGTCGGCATATTGCTATTTTTTTCTTGTGTCAAGTCAAAGCTTAGCCGGAGGCTTGAGCGCCCTGGCTGAAAATCGGGCAAAAGTCAGCTTTCCAGCAGTTTTTCCATTTCTTTCTTGGAAAAACCGTGTTTCGCCA
>JAGVWL010000012.1 GCA_018304285.1 Microcaldota archaeon | reverse complement strand
GCGCTTTCTCCGGCTTGGAAGAATGCGGAAGCGTCTCCCCTGTCGCCGAGCGACAGCATAAACTTTGCCTTGTACGATTCACCGCGCTGGAACTCGGCGACGTTGTTCCCGTCCCGGTCGAAAAACCCGATGAAGCTCAAGGAATTTTTCTTTGACACGGAAAGCGGGTACATCAAAATTTCGACTGTCTTGCTTTCCCCCGGCTCGAACGAGACGGCTGTGGTGGTAGTCTGCAAATACCCTTGCGCGCTCGCGGCGAAACGCAATTCAACTTGCGAAGGCAATGCGATTGTGCAGGGTGAAGTGCAGTCTTTCAATATCTCATTCGAAGGCGTGAGCGCCGAGAACGCCGCGCTTGCGATTCGCTCGTTGGTCAAAAGGTTTTTGGCGACGAGAGTAACGTTTGCAGGCGGGGATTGCAAAACAATTATGAAATCAATTCCATCTGAAACGTCCACCAGGTCGCTCCTTCCGATTTTACTGCCGACGCTTGCAACGGCGTAAGCCTTGTACGCCTTTCCGCCGAGAAGCAGGGGCATGTTGAACGCGGCAGTGCCGTCGGCGCTGGTGAAAACGCTGGGAATGCCCAGCGGAAATCCGTCCGCCTTGAAGAACGCTACTTCCACGTCCGGAGACGGTTCGCCGTTTTCTTTCACCAACACCGTCGCTTCGATGGAAGCGCCTTCACCCGCTTCCTCCAATTCTATGGTCTTGGAGTCTCCGCGCCTTGCGCTTTCCGCGTAGCCGGGCGCAAACCCTTCCTTGAATGCGGTTGCGTAAAAAGTTTTTCCTGAAACAGTGAATTGCGCGTTTCCCGAAGAGTCGGTCGAGTCTTCGGCGTAAAGCGTACGCGTGGTTTTGTCGTAAAGCTTTACTTCAGCGCCTTGAATCCGGTCGCCGCCCTTGCTTTTCACCGTTATTACAAGCTGGTCTTCGGGCGTTTTGCTTCGCGATAGCGTTATGGTTTCCTCCTGCAGGTTTCGCGTGAAAACGGTTTCCATCGCGTCCGCGTAATTCGCGAATCTCCCGTCGGGGTCGGATGCGGTAATCACGAATTTGGCGTTCAACGCGAGTTTGGTGAAAACAGCCTTTCCGCTGGCGTCAACGCTCGCCCGCGCGAGCGGAGTTTGGGTGTACGGATCGACGAGCGAAACGACCGTTCCTTGCGCGTTCCCGCCGGCAATTCCCACGATGAAGTCTCCGGCCGTGGCGTCGCCGCTTTTTCCGTTGCCCGTTTCCTTGAGGTCTATAGTAATAGTGCCGTCGTCAATGCTCACGGTTTTGGTCTTGGCTTCAAACCCTTCCCTCTCCACGTCTGCGGTCGCAATCTTGTTTTCGATTCCCGTCAAGTCAAAAAGCGCTTCGCCCCAGTCGTCCGTGGTTTTGTCGAAGCGCGTGCCGTCGCTGAAGCTTAATGCCACTTGCGCATCCCCGACGCTCGTAATCCTGTCGCTTCCGACTACCTTGATTTTGAGCGTTTTCTTTTGCGAGGAAGTCGTTCCGGAAAGCGTGATTTGCCCGCCGTCCTGCACGGAATCGCGTTTGGGCTGGTAGCCTATCGCCGAAACGGAAATTTCGTATTCTTTTTGCTGCGGCACGCTTTCGAAAGAAACGCTGCCGTCGGCCAAAGAGCGGCCGGAAAAGCTTTTATCGCCTGCATAAAGCGTCACGTCCGCGCCGGCAACCGGCGCGTTCTGCAAATTCAAAATCTTGAGCTCTACAGCTGCAGTCGGATTCAATGCGGATGGAAGAAGGAACAGCGCGATTGCGATGATGACGATTGCGCCTGCAACGGGCAAGAGAATGCGCGGCGAGGGAACCCCTTTTTCCTCGAGCAAAGAAACGAAGTTGTCGTAGCTTTCGCTCAACGAACCGAAAGCACCCTTTCCCCCTTCAGCCATGAAAAACTATTCACTCGGCGCTATAAAAATGGTTGCGTCGGAGCCGGCTTTTTCCGCAGTTCTCACGGCGAAGGCAAATCGTGCTGTATCTCCGCCCCCCACTTGAAAGTAATGGGCGTTTGGGGGTCTATGCGGAACGCGGCGTCGTTGTCCACGAGCTTGAAATCGAATTTCGCGTGGGGGTAGTAAGCGCAAAACAGCGCCTCTCCCTCTCCCGGATTGCTGCAAAGCCGGTTTGCGAAGGAGCCGGTTGTGCCTGAGAACGAAGCGAATTGAATATTGTCATCGCATTTTGGCGCGCTGGCGCAGTCGCTGCTAGTGCAGAAAAACAACTCCGTGTTTTGCGTAGGCAGTTGAGGGCACGCGCGCTTGAAAACCAATTTGAAAAAGTCGTTGGCCACCTTGTTTTGTATCGCGTTCGGGTCGTTGGGATTGATTCCCGCCAAGTCGTAGCCTTCGTCCTTGTACTCCGGGTCTTGCCTCACGCATTGCGTGGGTTTGGTTTCCCCGCAATAGCCATCCGCAACGCCTTCTTGCTTTCCTTCGTTTCCACTAGCACCTGCAGAACTTCCAGTATCCCCGCTTGGCCCGTACGCCAACTGCCCGTAAACGCCCATCGTGTCTTGGAAGTACTTGAAAATGCGCAGGTTTATTGGCAAGTAGAAGTTTTTTTCCCCGATTCCGCTGCTGCGGAAGACGTTCCCGCCTGTATCGCGCGCTTCCACGCGCGGAAGCTTGGGGTAAACCTCAACGCCGCCCACAGGGTTTTCGACGTTCACTTTCACGAAAAACCTTCCGTCCTCGCACCCCTTCAAGACTTCGTTTTCCTGTATCGTGCCGTCTCCGTTCAAATCGTCTGCGCACTGCATTTTGCTTTCGCCGGTGCGTGGGTCGGTTTGGGTGGCGTAAGCCTTGCAGTCGAAAACGCTGCCGCGAAGCAAGGCGTTGCAATAATCCTGGTATTCCTGCAGCGCCTGCGTTTGGCTGACGCCCGTCCCGCGGTCGTTGGGAAGAAACACTTTCACCTGCTCGGGGTTGGACGTGTTGAAAGTGATGCCCTCGAACACGATAGTGCCGTCGTTCTCGACGAACTTGCTCATCCACTGCGGCAAGCCGTACTTGTATTCTGTTGCACCGGTTATGCTCCCCCCGCCCGTGTCGGGAATGCTGCAAATCACGTCGCTCGTCAACGCGCGCACGGTATCGCACTTTCCGAACTTCAGTTCTTTCAGCGAAACCCTTTGGTCTGGTGGTCCGTCCAAATAACTTCCGTCCGCAAAACGAATTCCATCCAAGCCGGGATCCGGTTCTCCAATGTTTCTCCTTCCAAACTGCGGGTCGTCGGACGCGTAGAAAGTTGAAGCAGGATTGTTCGTCCAGACGAAAACGTCCCACCCTGGGTCGAGCAAATAATAGGAAATGGTCCTGCTCAAGCCCTCCCTGAATATCGACGCCAAGTCGGAGCGGTGCTGTTCCAAAACGCTTGCAATGCGGTTGTGGTAAGCGTCGTTCGCAACGCGCAGCGAAGCCTGCGCTTCGATGTTCTGCAAGTTCACCACGAAAACTACCGCAGAGAGGAAAATCACTGTTCCAATCAGCGGCGCCGAAATGAACGCCTTCCTGCGTGAAGGCATCGTGCGAGTCATGCGTGAATTACTCTGCTATTATATAATAGGGTTTTTTCTTTGGCCCCGCGTTTCACTTGAGCCGGATTTTCCTGTGCATTCCAAGCCAAAAGCTTTTGCGCCTCGCGAGCGGGCCGTAATGCCAAAACGCGTAGAAGCCGATTATGGTTATTATGAGCGTGATGCGGAACAGAATATCGTGCACGAGAGGGTCGATGAAAATTACGCTCGCGGCGATGCGTATGGGATTCAAAACCAGAAGCAGCGCAGCGCCGGCAACAAAGCCCTTGGCGCGCTCGCGAACGCTTTTCTCGAAACTCGCGAAAACGATTGCGAACAAAACCGCTATTTCGACGAGCGCAGCGCAAGCTTCGTTCAATTCAGCAATGAAATCCTTGCCTTCAAGCGCGTAATTCCCGTTTTCCAGCATTGCGATTTGCGTTTGCACTCCCGCGAGCGACAAAACCGATTGCGACGATACTGCCGCGGCAAAGCCGAGCCCTTTCGCGAGTGGCGTGTATTGCAGGACGGCGAACGCGAGCGCGAATAAAACGCCGAAGAAGGCCGTAAAGCGTATTGCCTTCGTCAAATCGTTTTCCCGCTTTGCCCCCGCGCTTCTTCTCTTCACGAAACGCTTTAATCCGCGCGCCGTTAATAAATTTTGTTTTGCTTACCGTGAAAGGTTTTTCGGCATGGATTTCGCTAGCGTGGAAAAAAAATGGCAGGAAAGGTGGGCGAAGGAAAAAGCCTTCGAGCCTACTGCCGGCGCGAAGAAAAAATTTTTCTTCACGGTCCCCTACCCGTACGTGTCGGGCAATCTGCACGTCGGCCACGGGAGGACTTACGCAATCGGGGACGTTATCGCGAGATACAAGCGAATGCGCGGCTATAACGTGCTTTGGCCCATGGCCTTCCACATTACCGGCACCCCCGTTTTAGCCGTAAGCCAGAAAATCAAGAGCCGCGACCCCGGCGCAATTTCGATGTATAGGGCGTACGTGGGGGTTTACGAGAAGGACGCGCGCAAAATAGACGAAATCGTCGATTCCTTCGCGGACCCTTGGAACGTGGTGAATTACTTTTCGAAAAAAATCGTGCTCGACTTTTCGCGCATGGGCTTCAGCCTCGATTTCACGAGGCAGTTCACGAGCGGCGACGAGGAATACAACCGCTTCGTCGAATGGCAGTTTTTCAAATACGAGGAGAAAGGCTTTCTCACCCAAGGCTCTTACCCCATTCTATTCGACACGCAGGAAAAAAACGCGGTCGGGGAAGACGACATAAAAGACGGCGATACGGAGCCCGTCGAATTGCGCAAGTTTGTCGGGCTGAAATCTAAATTCTCGGCGGATGGGGAGGAGGGCTTCATAGTCTCGGCCACCCTGCGGCCCGAAACCGTATTCGGCATCACGAACGTTTTCGTCAACCCGCGCGCGAAGTACGTGAAAGCGCGCGTGGGCGGGGAAGTTTTTTTCGTCAGCGCGCAGGCTGCGGAAAAGCTTTCGTTCCAGCACCATTCGGTGCACGTGGAAAAAGAGTTTGACGGCGGGTTTTTCGTGGGAAAGTTTGTCGAAACGCCGTTGCAGCAGCGCGTTCCCATCCTTCCCGCCGAATTCGTGGACGCGGACAACGCCAGCGGCTTCGTGCACAGCGTTCCAGCGCATTCGGTAGCGGACTGGATTGCGCTGGATGAATTGAAGAAAGACGAGAAAACCCTCAAGAAGTTCGAGGGTGTGAAGCTCAAGGACTTGGTGGAAGCAGTAAAACCAGTTTCGCTCATCAAGCTCGAAGGCTTCGGAGAGTTTCCCGCCAAGGACATGAGCGAGCAATTCAAGATAATGAACACGCGCGAAAAGCAGAAGCTTGAAAAAGCCACGCAGCATTTGTACAAAGCGGAGTTTTACGGCGGCGTGATGAAAGAAAACGCCATGGGCTTTGCAGGAAAAACCGTTGTCGAGGCGAAGGAAGAGGTTTCAGAGTGGCTAGTGCGCGACCGGAAGGCGTTTTGGTTTTACGAGACAAGCAGGCCCGCGGTATCGCGCGCCGGCGGAAAGGTTGTCGTTGCGATTCTTCCGGACCAGTGGTTTTTGGATTTCAACGCGAAAGGATGGAAGGAAGCGGCATTCGAATGCCTGGGCGAAATTACTGTTTTCCCCAGCGCTTACAAGAAACAATTCGAGGACGTGTTCAACTGGCTGGACAAAAGGCCTTGCGCAAGGCGAAGGGGGCTCGGGACCAAGCTTCCCTTCAACAAGGAATGGATTATTGAAAGCCTGAGCGATTCCACGATTTACATGGCTTTGTACACCGTGATAAAGAAAATCAAGGAGCACAAAATCAAGCCCGAATTTCTCGACGAATCGTTTTTCGACTTCGTTTTCCTCGGCAAGCGCTATGACGGCATAATCTCGCCGAAAATAATGGCTGAAGTGAGGGGCGAGTTTTTGTATTGGTATCCCAACGACCAGCGCCATACTGCAATCGCCCATCTCACAAACCACTTGAGCTTCTTCATTTTCGCGCACGCGGCGATTTTCGAAAAGCGCCATTGGCCGAAGGCGATCACGCTTAACGAAATGGTGCTGAGCGAGGGAGGAAAAATGAGCAAAAGCAAGGGAAACGTCATCCTCCTCAACTCCGTCGCCGACCAGTACGGCGCCGACTTGTTCCGCTTGTATTGCATCGGCACTGCGGATTTCGCGAGCGCCCTCGACTTCCGAAGGAAAGACTTGGAGCCGATGAGGAAAACGCTCTTGAAATTCGAAGTGCTGTGCGAAAAATATTTGCCGCTGTTGGGCGAAAGCGAAGGGAAGAAAACGCATTTGACCAAGTGGATCGCGTCGAAGCTCGAATCGTGCGTCAAGGAAAGTGCGAAAAACCTCGATGAATTCGCGTTGCGGGACTACGTTCAGAGCGCGTTTTTCAAAATGCTGAGGGACTTGGAGTATTTCGACGCCCGCGCGTCGGGCGAAGAGCGTGCTGCAGTGGCGAAATGCGTTTTGAAGTGGATAAGAATTCTGTCGCCGCTGGTTCCCCACGCTTGCGAAGAGTTTTGGGAGCGCGCGGGGCAAAAGGGATTGTGCTCTCTCGCCGATTGGCCTGAGGTGGATGAACGGAAAATTGATTTGGGCGCCGAGGCGGGCGAGGATTTCGTGCAAAGCGTTTTGGAAGACGTGCGCAGCATCGCTTCGCTCTTGAGCGGAAAAAGAAAGCTGTCGCGAGTGAAAATAATCGTGGCGTCGAAGCAAAAGCGGGATTTCGTGAAAAAGCTCGTGGAAGAAGGGCGCAGTGCGGAGAAGGCGGTCATTCCCGTGATTGAAGAAGAGCTTTACAAAAAATATTTGGAGAAAACGTTTTTCGAGCTCGTGGCGAAGCCTGCCTACCTGGAAGTGGACGAGGAGAAAATCTTGAAGTCTTCGGCAGGGTTTTTGGAAAAGCAGTTGGGCTTGAAGGTTGAAGTGGAGGCCGAAGAGAAGTCGAAAGAAGAGAAAGCCCAACGCGCAATGCCGTTCAGGCCCGCTTTGGTGCTGTCCTAAGCGCAGGTCGCTTTCCATCCCGCTTCATTTTTTGCTTTTCGCTATAGGCCTTCGCACTACCAAATCCAATTTGGGTTTTTCTTTCAGCAGGTTTTTCACTGCTTTCCTTGCGACCTTCAGCGGGTCCATGTACTCGCCGAAGCTATCCGGCTTGCCCTCGTCGAACAAGTGCGTCTGCATTCCGCCGGGATAAATGCCGAACACCTGGATTCCGCTTTCCTTTTCCTCCAGGCGCAGGGATTCAGTAAACCCTTTGGCTGCGAATTTCGTCGCAGTGTAAGCGCTTATCCTGGTTTTTCCTTCCAAAGACGCAGTGGACAAAACGTTCATGATGACGCCGCTGCCTTGTTTCCTCATTTGCGGCAATGCTGCAAGGCAGCCGTAAACCGTGCCGAAAAAGTTGGTTTCCATCATTTCGTGCGCGCGCCGCCAGTCGGTTTCTCTCGCGCCGGCTTTCGGAGTGAAGATTCCCGCGTTGTTCACCCAAATGTCTATAGCGCCGAATTTTTCCTTCGCTTTTTCCGCCAGGGCGTTCATTTCCTCTTGCTTGGTCACGTCGGCCTTGAAATACCCGCACTTGAGTTTTTTCGCGAGCTGCTGGAGTTCGCTTTCGTTCCTTGCGCTAAGCATGATTTTGGCGCCTTTCTTGGCGAACGCTTTGGCTAGCGCTTCCCCGAACCCCCTGCTGGCGCCCGTAATCACTACGCTTTTCCCTTCCAAGTTCATGTAAACTTGAAAAGGAAAAACCACTTTAATTAACCCTCCGTAATAGCGTCATGCCCGAAAGCGTAGTCAAAACCGAAGGGGGGAAAAAACGGCTGGTTATGGACTACCGCGGTTCGCCTTACGGTGCGGACTTGGCGCAATACGCGCAAGTCATGCAAGACGTCATCGACAAACTGCGGGAAGCGGATGTTGACGAAATCGTCTTGAGCGAATACTACGAGCGGGTTTACGACGCGGAGCAGACGCTTTGGCTCAAGGAAATTTCGGAAGTCGTCAGCGAGTTCGAAGCCGAAGGCGTTTGGAGCCCCCGGCACTTGAGCAAAGACCAGCGCAGCAAAACGCTTTCGCAAAGGCACGACGCCGTGCTCAGCATTTTCAACACGCTGCGCGGCGACCCGTTCAAAGCTTATTTAATGATAATTTCGGAAATGAAAGCGCAAATGCAGCGGATGCAGGCGCTTCCGCCGGAAGAGCAGGAAGACTTGAAGCTCTATCTCGCGACGCTCGAGTACATGCGCGACAAGCTCGAAAACACCAAGCTCTTGCGGAAAATGAAAGAGTATTTGCAGCAGCTGGGCTCGATTCCCACCGACCGCGGCATTTACCATTCCTTCTTCGAAGCCGCGATAAAACCCTCTTTCATAGGCTCGCAAATCTTTTTCACTGAAACGGAAAAACTCGAGTTAGTAGACCAATACGAAGTTTTGGGCACGAAAGTTTACATCTACCGGCATCCCGACAAGGTCGAGAGTTTTTATTTCATCAACCCGCCGGAATACTCCTTGCCGCCGGAAAAATACTTTTTGCTTGAAAAAACCAAGGAAGTCGTTGCCGCGCACAGGCCCGAGAACGTCGAGTTTTTCGACATCACCCAGGCGAGGCGCTATTTCAAGAAAGTTTACGTCGCCACCATCGGCGATTTGGCTGCGCAGAACAACATCGCCCTGTCGCAGGAAGAGCGCGAAGAGCTTGCGGAAATAGTCGCGCGCTATACAATCGGATACGGGATTCTTGAAATCATTTTGAGCGACAGGCGCATTACCGACGTTTACATAGACTCGCCCTTGGGCATGAAGCCCATTTACCTCGTGCATAGCAAATACGGGCAATGCCAGACGAACATCCTTTTTTCAAGCGAGGAAGCCCGCAGCATCGTATCGCGCTTTCGCGCTTTGAGCGGAAGGCCTTTCGACGAAGCCCATCCTATTCTCGATTTCGACCTGCCGGACTTGCAGACGCGCGTCGCAGTGATCGGAAAGCCGCTTGCGCTCGACGGCACTGCTTTCGCCTTCAGGCTGCACAAGGATACGCCGTGGACTCTCGCGCAGTTCGTGGACGTGAAGATGATGGACTCTTACACCGCGGGCATGCTTTCGTTTTTCGTTGATGCCCAGGCTTCCCAGCTGATAGTCGGAAGTCGAGGTAGCGGAAAAACGAGTTTGCTTCAAGCCATGATGCTTGAACTGCCTCAGAATCTGAGAATAATTCTCCAAGAAGACACCCAAGAAATTCCTGTTCCGCAAATGAAGAAAATAGGTTACAACATCCAGCGTTTGAAAACCCGCCCGCCGCTTGGAGCGGTGGTGGAAGGCGAAGTGTCGGCGGAAGATGCGCTGCGTACGGCGCTGCGCTTGGGAGACTCTGTTCTCATAGTGGGCGAAGTGCGTTCGAAAGAAGCCATAGCTTTGTATGAGGCAATGCGCATCGGAGCCGTGGGGAATACGGTCATGGGGACGATTCACGGCGAGAGCGCGTACAGCATTTGGGATAGGGTAGTTAACGACTTGGGCGTGCCTTCGACGAGCTTCAAGGCAACCGATTTTGCGGTCGTGTCCGCGCCAATCCGCTTCAAAGGCTCTCTCGAGCGAAAGCGCAGGCTCATCGAAATTACGGAAGTGAAGAAAGAGTGGAACGAGGACCCGCTGGCGGAAAACGGGTTTCTCACGTGGTCGTCGTTCGACGCGGGCAAAGACGCTTTGGAATTCAACCAATCAAAGCTAGGAGAAAGCGACTGGCTTGCGAAGTTGAAAAAACTCCGCGGCATTACCGTTGACGAAGTGTTCTCGGAAATCCGCGCGCGCGGATTGGCGAAACAGCGGCTGGTTGACTTGAAAAACAAGCTCGGTTTGCCCGAGCTGCTTGAAGCGGAGAACAGCGTAACCGCGCACGCGAAATACCTTTTATTGCGGGAAATGCAACTCCAGGAAAACGGGGGAGTGGACCACGAGCTGCTTTTGAAAAACTGGGGCTCGTGGGTGGACGACTCGCTCGTCAGGGAATTGCAGCGCAGGCGCGGCTGAACTTCTCCAAGGGCACCAAAACCTTATTATATGCTTATCTATAATTAATCTATAGGTGGTTATGGATGGCTTATACTAGCATTCAAATTTTGCCCAAGACGAAAGAAAAGCTGGCGTTGCTCAAGGGTTCTCCGCGGGAAACTTATGATGAACTCTTGAACAAGCTGCTTGAATTAGTGCCCGAAGGCGACGAAGAGGGAAAGTATAAGCGCGATTTCAGGATTGGCTTGCTTGAAGCTCGGCTTGACCTGAAGCATGGTCGAGTTTTTACCGGCAATGAAGTCAAGAAACGGCTAGGGTTGTAAGATTGTGGAAGCTGCTTTTTTCGGCAAGGGCGCTAAAGGATTTGGACGGCCTGCAAAAACCAGACGCGCAAAGAATAATGAAAAAGCTCGAGCAAGCTTCAATTGATCCCGCGCGTTACTTCCAAAAACTAGTTGGAGAGCAAGAATGGCGGTTGAGGGCGGGCGATTACCGCGTGCTTGCGCTGCTCTTATACGACCAAAAAGCCCTCTTCATCAGCAAAATAGGCCACCGGAAAAACATTTACGAAAAATAGCCTGCCGTCGTTTCTGAAGCTTTTTATTCGATTTAGCGTAATGGATTCATGCCTTCGCCTCGCAGGGAACGGGATAAGGACAAAACCCCGTCGCGGTTGTACGAGCCTTCCTACTCCCAGCGCCCCGAACCCACCACGAAGAAAAAACAGCCCAGCCTGTTTTTGCGTGCTACCGCATTCTTCTCTAAAATCGCGCCGTCGTTCGGAAAGAACGCCAAGTTTTCGCAAGAGCAGGAAGAGGCATTCTCGTTTTTGGAATGGGGAACAAATCCCCGAGATTTCCGCTCCGCCTACTTCGGAATAATGCTTTCGATGCTTGCGGCTACCGTAGTTTTGGTGGGCGCATCTTACCTGGCGCTTTTCGACCAGAACCCCGAAAACCCGTTTTTCATCGCAATCGCCGGCATAATGCTTTTGGCTTCGGTGATAGTCCCGTTCGTTTACTCCAACTACCCCAAGTCCGCCGCAAGCCGCGAGAAACTCCTGGCGTTGGCCTACGTTCCCGAAATCGTGAATTACCTTACCATGAGCCTTCGCCTTACGCCCAATTTGGAGAAGGCCGTCGAGTTTGCGGCAAGCCACGGGCAAGGCAAGATTGCGGAAGAACTCAAGGGAATCGTATGGGATTTGCAGCTGGGCCGTTACGACAGCGTGGAAGAAGCGTTGGATGAATTGGCGTACAAGTGGGGGCCTTACAACGAGGATTTCAAGCAGGCGCTGATGCTCATCCGCGCTTCGATTCTCGAGGCGGACGTGAAAAAGCGCGAGGACCTGCTCGTGAAGGCGAATGCCGACGTTTTGGAGGGCGCGCGGGAAAAAATGGACGTGTACGCACGCAATTTGCAGCAGCCCACGGTATACCTTTACTACTTCGGGATTCTGCTTCCCCTGCTTCTGGCCATAATCCTCCCGATCGGAGGCGCGTTCGCAAACCTTGCGCTTGCCAAAGCCGAGTATTTGTTCATCGCTTACAACATTTTCCTTCCGCTCTTGATTTTCGCTTTCGGCTCTTTCATCGTCGCCTCCCGCCCGCCGACTTACGTTCCTCCGGACGTGCCGGAAGACCAGCCGGGCCTGCCGCCCCGCGGGACTTTCAAGCTCGGTTCAGCAGTCATTCCCGCGAAGACGCTCGGAGCGCTTGCATTCTTGCTTTTGGTTTCCCTGGGTTTCCTGACCGACCAGGGCTGGGTGCAAAACCAAATTAATTCATTGACCGGCGCGCCGCAAGGCGAGGGATTGGTGATAAGCGGGACTCTCGGCGCGGTTCCAGATTTTTTGGATGACGCCTCGCGCAAGGAAGCCGTTGCAGCATTGCCGCACTTCACTCTTTTCGACGGGAACGCGCTGGGGCTGGGCCCCCTTGTATTAATTCCGCAGGGAACTTTCATCGGGCAGTTCACGATATTCGGGCTGCTCATAGGATTCTGCATTTTCCTGAGCTTGTGGCTTTTGGGCAAGTATCTCGAGCGCAAGCGCGTGCAAGACGAAATCAGGAGCATGGAAACGGAATTCCAGGACGCGCTTTACGTTCTCGCGTCGCGGTTGGGTGAAAACAAGCCCATCGAAGAAGCTTTGCGCTCTTCAGTGCAATTCCTTCCGAAAAGCAAGATAGGAAAAACCGTTTTCAAGCGCATTCTCGAGAACATCACCATGCTCGGGCTGACGCTCGAGGCGGCGGTTTTCGACAAGACTTTCGGCGTCATGAAAGACTTGCCTTCGCGCACAATCCGCAGCGGATTGCAGTTCATGATCGACGCGGTGCAACTGGGCGTGAACGTCGCGGCAAAATCGCTCATAAGCCTGTCGATGCAATTGCGCAACGCGCAGAAGACCGACCAGGCGCTGCGCTCCCTGCTTGCCGACGTTACGACCATGCTTAATACGATGAGCATGTTCGTAGCCCCGATAGTCTTGGGCGTAGTGTCCGCACTGCAAAGGATTATAGTGAATTCGCTTTCGCAGCAAACCGGTGCCGAATCCGCGCTTCCGCAATTGGAAGGCACGGGCGCAGGCGGGTTTTCCGGACTCACGAAAATCTTTAGCCAAAGCGACGCGCTCAAGGCGAACGCAGACCCGGCGACTTTCGTCATCATCATGGGCGTTTACGTGATTCAAGTAGTCGCCATCCTCACGTACTTCAACTCGCAAATCGAGGACACGAACAACAATTTGCACACGTACGTTTCCATCGCCAAGGCGCTGCCCGTCGCGATAATACTCTATTGCGCGGTGGTCTTCTTTTCAGCCGGGTTCATCAGCGGCATAACCGGCTGAGTTCATGTCGTGCCCTGCGGATGCCCAGCGGGAAGGGTATTGCAAGCTTTAAAAGCAGGGTTCGGTAATGCTTTCAGAGTTTTTATATTCGGGGTGAGGCGCGAATGCGTTTTAAGGGACAGGCTTTTGAAACCATGATGCTCGTTATTTCCGTTATCGTAGCTTTGGCCATTCTAGGCGTTCTGCTCAACATTCTCGGGGGCTTAAGCTTTGGGGTCGGAGACCCTAACGCAGTCATGCAGGAAGGCTTGAAAACCGTCCAATCGAAAGGATTCGGCATAATCACCGCCAAGAAAGCGACTTTCGAGAAAGACGCTTTGATACTCAAGCGTTCCGTAATCCAGGATGTTCCGATTGCCGAGGAAGAGCTTCAATTCGCCTGCGGGGGGACCGCCATATGCAATGCGGATAATCTCGACGTGACTAACGACAAGATTGAAGCCAACCGGAGGATTGAAGCGCAGATAGTGGTTTGCGGCGATAACGAAAAGGCCGACGTTCCCAAGTATTGCGTTGGCGTCGGAAGAAGCGCGGAAGAAGCGAGAACCGCGTGCACCGACAAGTGCGGCATCGGCACCACAAGCTGAAACCTTTATTTATCCCGCTTTTCTTTTTCTTTTTATGAACGAACGTCGCGGCAAGCGAGCGCAAAACTGGACTCCGATCTACATGCTTATCGTAATAATCATAGCCGTAATCCTGCTCGTCACGTTCGTAAAGCCTTTGTTCAACCAGGCGAGCGAAACCGCGTCGCAGACTAGCGTAACCACCCGCGACGCCTTGAATTCGATTGCAATCGCCTTTTCGTGATGTGCCCTGCGCAAAGATTTAATTTGCCCGAATTCCACTTTTCTTGATGCCAGCGATTAGACGGTCCTTTGCTTTCGAAAACTTTTTCAAGAAACTAGGGCGAGCGGCTGCCGTAGGCTTGGTAGTAGCCGCGTCTTCCCACGCGCCCGCCCAGCTCGTGGAAGGAAAACCCCTGTCGCCCCAAGTTTTCGAAAGTTGGGTTTCTCAAAAGGCGAAGCCGGTAAAAAAATGGTCGGATGTGGACCGGGGAAAGCCCGTAGTGCTTTTTGGCGAAGACCATAACGCCGTCGTCCATTTTGACTTTCTCGCCGAAAATGCTGCAGGCCTCAAAAAAAGCGGGATAACCCACGTGTTTTTCGAATACGAAGCTTCCTTTCAGAAAATCTTGGACGATTACCTCCAAACGTATTCTGAAAACAAGAAAACGCCTTCGAAAGAAAAGGAAAAGATGCTGGAAAAGCTGAAGTTCCAACTGCTTGAAATGCGCGAGTACGGCTCTAGGGGGAAGAAAGCGAAAATAAAGCTGTTCGAAGCCTTGCACGATGCCGGCATAAAAATCAAGCTTGTGGACGACCAGAAATATATCGCTCCCATTCCCACTGAACAGGGCGTCTGGTTCAGGGACTACGGCAGGAACGTGCTTTTCTCGGAAGAGATAGATAAATTGCTTGACGGCAAAAACCGGATTTTGATGGTCGTCGGAAACTGGCATGCTTTAAACTCGTTTGGAATGCCTTGGCTTCTCCAGCACGGCGACAAGAAAAGCTTAGTCCAATCAATCCTTATCGCAGGCGGTTTCGACCACCCCACCTGGCACTATGAACTTTCATTGCAAAACGCTTTGAAGTCGCAAAAACCGCATTTGGTGCCGCTGGAAAAACTCGAGACCAAGACAACCGTTCTCCACCCTAATTTTAATGACATTCTTTATCTCCCATCCATGCAAAAAAGTCCTTACGCGACGGCAAAATCTGCCGCTGATTTTACCAGCGAGTTGTTTCTGGACCCGAGGAAACTGGACTTCAAAAAATTATACTCCCCGCCGCCCAAGTGAAGCTGTTTTAATGCAGTAGAAATCGGCAAGCCGATTTCTATATTAAACCGTTTTTGCTTATTGCCTCATGCGATTCGCTCCCAAAAAGAAGGCTCAAGTGTCCGCGCCCATCGAGCTTTTCGTCGCCATAATAATCCTTGCAATGTCGCTCGCCTTGGGCTTGAAAGTCATCGGCGACGTGGAGGAAGGCAAGTGCGTTGCCACGCTCAAAACCCAGACCCAGCAGCTCAAGAACGCAATGATAGACGTCGCGTTGGGAAGCGCCGGAACCACGCGCACCGTTTACTTTTCCCTCCCCACTTGCGGGGACAAGAAAATCGACGGCCTCCAATTCGCATTGTACCTTGACCCGGCGTATTGCAGGTTGTGCCAAGGCAATTACGGCTATTGCTGGCAAGTGATTCCCGTGTCGAAAGACCCGACTCAAGCGAACCGCCACATCCAAGTTTCAGACTCGATTTCCTGCGTCAACATGGCCGGCGACATTCAAATCAAGGAATGCGCGGGCGGGCTTCCGCTTTCGAACGCCCCGTGTTTTGAGGAATCGGGATGCAACCCGCTGGATTTCGGCGTGCTGAAAAGCGTCTGGGACCCCTCGACGCCCGATTCGGGCCCGTCGAGGTGGAAGACTCTTTCAGGCACGGACATCCGTTCCTTCAAAATAAAGCTCACGAAGACTACCGAGCTCGCTGCGGGCGCGGAACGGGGCGCGATCGAAGTCTGCGCGGAAAAAGGTTAAAAAGGCGTATCTGATGAAAAGCCAAATCGAACTTTCCATGCTCACGCGTTTTGCAATGGTTTTCTTCATAATGAGCCTGGCGCTGATAGTCCTGATGTTTTCCTCGGCCGAACAGAAAGGCTTGTGCCGGACGCAGGCCGAACTTACTGCAAGGCAGATAGCTTCTTCAATAAACCAGGTTTTGACTTCCCCTGCCGAAGACGAGCGCAAGCTCATTCCCCTCGCGGCCGCGTTGAACGTCGGGGAAAGGGACAGGGCGAGGTATACCGTGAACATAACCAAGCGGGCGGATTCGAAAACGCTCGTGGTCGGCGTGGCTGCCGCTTCGAGCGATTGCATCGCGTTCCAGAGCGTCGGGTACGGTGAAGTTGACGAAGACAAGGTTTTCTTCCAGTCCAAGCTCAACCCCTCTTCGCACCTTTTGTCGGAAACCTTCGGCGGAAATGTTTTCGAAGTTCTGCAGCTTACCCCTTCGAAAGTAGAGGACAGGACTTCGTATTTGATAGTGTTGAAATGCCGCGATAAAAGCTCGTTCGCCGGGAAAAAGTTTTTGTACATGCAGAATTGCAATTACAAATTCCCGCCGGACACGGGCGTAAACCCGGATTCGTGCTTGAATTTGAATTCTGATCCGGGCAATCCGGTTGAAACGAACTGCGGCTTCAGGTAGGAAAAGGCGAGCGAATGAAAAAACTGAAGGGTTACATAGGCCCGCTGGGGGACGACATTCCCAGCATTTTCCCCATAGTGTTCGCAGTCTTGATTTTCACCGGAACGATCATTTACGCCAACCAGCTGATTTCGGAAAAGGCAAGGCAGCTTGAAATCCGCGAGGGCGCGGTTTCACTCTCTTACTTGGTTACCGAAACGGGCTTTACCGACGCGCAAACGCTCGGCAAGACGTGCAAAGAAAAAGTCGGACCCCGCGCGTCATCGCTTTCCGTGAAATACTTGATTACGCTAAAGCGTTTTTGCGACGGGATTCCAATCGACTTCAAAAGCACTGCCAGCGAGCTGAATCCTTACTCGCCGGAAACCGAAAAAACCAGCCCGTTCTACATAGGCGCTTCAACGCGGGCTGGCGAAACGTGGGTTTCGTGCTCCAACGACGCGGGCGTTCCTTCGGACGGGATTTTCGAACAGCCTAAAGACAGCGTGGTAATGAGTTTTCCCGTGGCAGTCCCGTGCCCCGAGGCGGACAGTTTCACGAACGGGCTGGGCGTGGTTAACGTGGTGGCTTGGAAATGATTTCTCCCGGAAAAAAATTTAGGGGGCAGGCGGCGATTACCGACGCGCTAATCCTGCTTTTCATTTCCATATTCGCTTCACTCCTGATTTTCAGCTTCATCGGCACGTGGGGCGAAGACCAAGACCAGGTTTTGAGAAGCGCGTACGTCCTGAATTACATGCAGAGCGTTTCGAAAGCGCTGTATTACGTCGACTCGTCCACGCTGTCGGAAGTGAAAAGCGACGACATCGACGTTTACAAGAAAGCTTTGGCCGCAAGTGGTTTCGAAACAAACAATTACTATGATTTGGGCAGTCCGGATTACGGCTGCGGGCAGCTTGCGAAATACCCTGGCACGCTGAGGGTTACGGATTTGATGAAACGCGATTTGGCGGATTCCGACCCTGAAGTAGGGGAAAAGCCAACGTTGGACGACCAGTTCGGAAACGCGCAAGTGCCGGGGCGCACGGCAGTGCGCTGCGCGATGAAGGAATTGATGAAGCCTTTTGCCTTCTCCGGCTACAAATATTATTTCGAAGCGATGTTGTCGCAGGATGCTGGAACGATTGCAGGCGGGACTGCAGGAGCGCTCGTGCATTACGAAGGCCCGGAAATAACCAATTCCAAAGACAAGTCGGTGGTGGGAGTGGAAACTCTCGCTGGCGGGAAAAGCGAAAAAAAACTGAACGGCGACGGCGCTGAAGCGCCGGGCTGTTTTTCCGCGGTCAGGAATGGGCTGCAGATTCTCGCCATCTCGTCGCCCTTCCAAGTGCTGTATTCCGACACGAGCAGCGGGTCGCTGCAATCCAAATTCATCAAATACAAGACTCGCATCTGCATTTGGCAGTCGAGAGAAGATATAGCCTGAACTCCTATTGCGCCTGCCTTTTGACGAAAACGTTTTCCCCGCACTTGGGGCAGGAATAGTCGAACCCGTCTTCCTTCGGCGCAATGAGCGGAGTGCAATTCGCGCACATGCCGCTCCCGCAATACGGGCAGAATACTATTCGCGAGTTGCTCGCGTGGCAGCGGGGGCAGCCGGCGCCGTTCGCAGGCACTTTCACGAACTTCACGTCGCCTTCGGCCTTCTGCTGCCGGGGCGCTGCGCTTGAAATCACGTTCAACTGGTCGAAAATGGATGAAGGTTGTGCGCTGGACTGAGCAGGCATCGGGGATGAAAACAAGCTTGACGAAGCAGTTGCCGTCGCAGCAGCCGCAGGCTGTTCTGCCGCCAGCATTTTTTCCTGCACTTTCGCTTCAGCGGGCGGCGGGGAGAGCTTGAGGTTGTCGCTGACTTGCGCGCGAGTTTTGCTCAACTGCAGCTGGTTGTAAACCTCTTGCACCATCGTGTCGAAGTCTTCTTCCGGCGAAGCCTCGCGTTCCTTTTGCTTTTCAACGCTTTCGGCTTGCTTTTCCAAATACCTGCGGCGGGGCGCAAGCGGTTCTTCACTCGTTTTTTCCTCTCCGCTGATGTCGCGTGCTATTTCCTCCAGTTCGACTTCCTTGATTTTCTTGAGTTCGCTTTCCCTGAACACGACGTCTTCCTTGACCAACGGCGCCATTGCGCCTTCCTTCTTTTGCTGCAGCGGTTTCACAGCTTCCCTGACCGGAATGTGTGCTTCCTTCCCTTCGTCATGCTTGGAGAAACCCAAGGCGCTGCGGATTCCTGCGAGAAACTCGTTCGTTCCGCTTGAACGCTTTTCCGGAGTTTTCGCGCGCGGCTCGAACTGCAAGCCGGACTGTAAAACGTCTGTTTGATTTGACTGAACTGGAGTAGCTGGAGTTTCAAGCTGTTTTGGCTGCTGACCTTGGAGCGGTGCGATGGCTGGCTTGGAAATTTTAATTTCCGGCTGTTTTTCTTGTTGCTTTTGCATCGGTTTTGCAACCGCAGGAGTGAGTAAAGGTTCCGGCTGTTGCGCCGGAAGCGGAATTTCCTGAAACGACACAGCGCGAGTAGCTTTTTCTTCGGTTTTCTGCGGGGCTTGCGCTTTAGGCATTATTGCGAGGCTCTTGTCAAAATCCATTTGCGCCGGAGGGGTTTTGACCGCGGGAACGCCGACCACGAGATACTGCGGTTTTGAAAGAGAGTTTGCGGCCTTGAAAAAGAAAACCGCAAGCAACACTGTAAAGAAGAGCGTGACCGGCAGAAAGCCCGTC
>JAGVWL010000011.1 GCA_018304285.1 Microcaldota archaeon | reverse complement strand
GACTGCAATCGACACTCTCGCGGGCTGAAAAACAGCCCTCCTTTGTTTTTCTTTTTTTTCCGCCAACGGCTTTTTCAGCAGAAAGGTTAAAGCAAAAGCCTTTTAGCTGGAAGCCAGAAAAAACCATTTCAGCAAAAAGGGCGTGAAAGCAATGGCAGACTTCATGGGGTTCCTGCAAGCGCAAAAGAAAATACTGTCCGAAAGGAAGCACTCTGCGCTGTTCGCCGCATCGGCCTTTTTTTACGCGTGGCTTTTCATAACGCTCACGAGCATTCCCGGGCAAAGCCTGGAAAGCTGGGCTTACAGCTTAAGCGACACAATGAAGTTTTTCGTTGCAACAACTTCAATCCTCCTGGGCTTGGTCACAACCACTCAGGCATACATCTTCTTCAACTACCGCTTCACCCTCCGCGAAGCAAAAGCTGGGGGAGGCGCGCTCGGGGCTTTCGCCACCGGAGTGATCGCCACAGCCTGCTGTTCTCCCGTGGTTGCAGGAGCCCTCACAATAGCTGGTTTTGCCGGCGCCGGCGCATTCATACTCAAATACGAATTGCAAACAGCCGTAGTCACAACGCTCGTTCTCCTCGTTTCCCTTTACTATTCAACCAAAATCGTGTTCTGCGAAGAATGCAGGGTCAAAACCCGCGCTTCAAAAACCTAGGGGATTAAGCCCAAGAGCGTAAAGCAACGCGAAGAGCACGAAAAGCGAATGCCGCCCCAGGAAAACCAGCGGCTTTGCGTAAAACGGCCCGCTTGCTGCAATAATGCCCGCGCCACCGCCATAAAACTTTTTCCCCAGTGCCATCCCCAAAAGGAAGACTCCGAACCAAGGAAGCAAGGGAAAGAAATCAAGGGAGTAAAACCCCCGCTGGACGAAACCCAGCCACAAAAGCCAAGGGAACTCGAACGAAACGCCCGAAAGCAAAACGCCCGCTGCAACAACCGCCGCGCCCGCGGCCAAAAGCCAAGCCCACGAACGCCTCGCAAAAGCGATTGCAAGAATCCACGCCGCGCCAAGAAAATGCAGGATGCCGAAAACGATTGCCCCGCGCCCCACAAACAACGCGGTAGCAACAGTAATTCCCAACCCCAGCGCGAAAAGCTTCAAGCCCCTGGCAACGGCCTTGCGCCCGAAATCCGCTTTGCCCAAGCCCAGGGAAAAGGCGATTCCCGAAATCAAGACGAACGCGCCGCCCACGAGCCTTGCGAAAGCCCACCAAAAACCCTGCGACGCATCGAACGCAATCAACCCGAAAAACCCCAGGGCGAAAAGCCAGTTGAACAAAACCATGCCCGCGACAGCAACGCCGCGAGCGAAATCCAATTCCCAAAAACGCCTTTGCACCACGCGCACCATACACCAGCCCTCGCAAATAGTCTACGCAAAGCGGGCACTAAAACAGCAACCCTTTTAAATATAACCCAGTTATAATAATTTATTGTTTGCACGGCACGGGTCTTGCTTTTGAAAGCGCACACGAGCATGATGTACTTAGACTGGGTCGCCATCGCTGCCGGAGGGTTTCTGGCGCTGCAGGGCGATTCGCTTGGCATGCTCATCGTCGCGGGCGGAATCGCGCTGCACGTCATTTACCCCGAAGACTGAATTCGACAAAATGCTTTGAGCTGTTTTTTGCCAACGGTTGGTTCTTGTGATTGCTGAATTCTTGATTGGCTTTCGGGAAGCGCTGGAAGCCGCGCTCATAATCGGGATAATACTCGGCTATTTGAAGAAAACCAACCAAACGGAGCATAACAACCGCGTTTACGTCGGCATCGCTGCCGGCGTTTTGGTCAGCATTTTCACCGCAATAGCCCTCGACTTTCTTTCTATCCAATTCACCGGAGCGGCTGAAGAGATTTTCGAAGGAAGCATAATGATAATCGCCGCGGTCGTCTTGACGTGGATGATCTTCTGGATGAGCAAGCAAAACCAGATTGCGCTGCACATACAAAAAGCCGTCGATAAAAGCATCGCAGGCGGGCTCACGGCACTGGCGTTCGTTGCAGTATACCGCGAGGGGTTCGAAACCGTGCTTTTCCTCAAGGCCCTGGCGTTCTCTTCGCAAACCAACCCGCTGTTCGGAGCGTTGTTCGGAATGTTTGCCGCGGTCTTGCTCGGCGTGGTAATCTACGAGATAGGCATCCGCTTGAACGTCAAGATATTTTTCAAAGTCACAAGCGTGCTTTTGATTCTTTTCGCCGCAGGACTTATAGCCCATGGGTTTCACGAATTCCAGGAAGCGGGCGTAATAACCGCTTTCGCGGACGAAGCGTGGAGCACGAAATGGCTTTTGGACGACAAAAGCTTTGCAGGCGCGGTAGTGCGAAGCTTGTTCGGGTATAACGACAACCCGTCGTGGCTGGAAGTCTTCTCTTACGCGTTTTACCTGACGGTAATGCTCTATTTCATAGAAAAGCTTGCTGAAACACGCGTTTCAAGAACAACGGCTTGATTACAGCCCGAGCGCCTGCTTGAGCGCCGGCCGGTCAAAGCCCACAATGATTTTCCCGTCCACGTCGATCACCGGGACTCCCATCTGCCCGCTTTTTTCTATCATTTCGCCAGCCGCAGCCTTGTCCTTTGCCACGTCGACTTCGCTGTACTCGACCTTGTTCTCGGTGAAAAACCGCTTGGCCATCCCGCAGTAAACGCAAGTCGGGGTAGTATAAATTTTAACTTTGTGCTTGCCCGCCATAGAAACCACCTTTTAAAGTAAAAATCGACGTGAAAGTATTTTAATTCACCCTTTAATCCCCTTGCGCCCGCACGAAAAAAACGTTTTAATATGCCAAAGCAGTAAAGCACGATACGGGGAACGCAATCAAAAAGGTGGTTTTGGACTTATGAATGCAAACAAGTACGGGGTAATCAGCGCGGTTTTGGGGGCAATACTGTTTTTCGGCACTTACTTCCTGTCTTTCGCCAACGCGGCGCCCATCGGCGCGGCGGGATGGGCGGGCGTTCTGCTCGTGCTTTTCTACGGCGGCCTCTTGTGGCTAGGCTTGTTCTTCCTGCTAGTCGGAATCCTAATGCTGCTGCTGTAAAAGAAATTCGGGTCCTGCGAGCAAAACGCTTTGACTCAAAGTCAGCTTAAGCGGTTTTCAGCACGTTGTTGTCTTCATCCAAAGCAACGTAGCTCGTCGTGCTGCCGTAATTCCAAACCGCAATCCACGTTCCCGCCGGCAGTCCGGAAGCGAACGAGGCAACAGCGTTTTCGTCAAGCGAAGGGCAATAGCTTTTCTCTTCCCGCCAATTGGCGTCTGCCTTGAAAGCGCAACCGTAACCGTCGCTTATGCCGAGCGTTTTCGCGGAATTGATTAACGCCTCTTCCCTGAAAAGGATTTTCTCTCGCTCGTAGCACGAAGTGATGAAAGCCTCAGGGCGGAAGCTCACGGGAGGCAAGGTGTACAACCGCCTTTCCACGGTCGGGCAAGGCGAATGGGCGTTTTGCGTCACCAGCACGTCGAAATTCCACCCTCCGTCGGACTTGCTCGAACCCAAAACTCGCCAATCAACGTTCAACGAATCCAAGTCCTGCGCCAAAAACGCCTTCGCCTGCTCTTCGCTCAGCGGAGTCTGCGAGCGCGGAATGAACGAGTACAACAGCAAAATGGCTAAAAGCAAAGCGGCAAGAACGAAATACCCTTTCACGATCCACAATCCTCCTACACACAAACCACTATCGCGCCGAATCTTAAAAGAGTTGCGTTCCCGGCGTCAACCCTCTTCCTCCCCTTCACCCGGGCAGTCGTAGGAAAAGCTCGTTCCGGTTTCGGTTACGGTGACGACAACATTCTGGCCGCCTGGCGTTCCAACAACGGAACCGGTTTTTGCGAAGGCGAAACTCGCGTTTTTCTCGGTGTTTTTCGAAATGGCTGAAAGCCTGTCGGCGAAACCCACCGAGAAAGTCAAAAGCTGTGGAGTGACTTGATTCCGGCTGCACGACGGCACTCCCGCGAAAGAAGCGTTGGCAACCGAATCGTTCAAAACCCCGCGCGATTCACTCCAGTAAGGCGAAACGCGGCTCAAGTAATCCACGCAAAAGTCGGCGGAATTGCACGCGTGCGCAAAAGCCGCGTCCACGATCGCATCCTCTTGCGTCGCGTTTGCCAAATCCCTCGCGTCTTCAAACCTTTCGCCTGCAATCCTCGACTCCAGCTGGTAGTTCTCGAAACCCGAGTCGGAAACCAGCACCGTCGAAACGAGCATGGCTAGAGCGAAAACCGCGAAAGCCGCGAAAAACGCCGTTGCAAAACCTTTGTACGAAGTCAAGGGCTCACCGTAGTGTTGAAAACCAACGCTTTCCTTGCGCCGCCCTGTTCGAAGGTGTCCTGCGCAACAAAACAATCGGGAATGCCGGGGGAAGCGCATAACGGCGGGTATGCAATCACGCTGCTCGCTATAGCAGTCCTCGAAGTCGAATTAAAGCCAGTAAACGCGGCGAAATCGAAAGCCACGCCTTGCTTGTGCTGCAAGACGAGAAAATCCCTTCCCAGCTGGTGCAGCTGCAAAAGCTGCGGCTCTGCCGATTGTGAAAACGCGGCGACGGTCAGGGAAATGAGCAAGGCAAGCGTAAGCGCGAAAAGCGCGTCTATCAAAAGAAAAATGCCTTTCCGCCTTTTCCCGTTCATTCCAAACACACGCCCACTTTCAAAAGCTTTGCGTCCCCGCCGCCGGAGTAGAAACGCTGGACGAAAAACTTTTCCTCGGAAGAGCACAAGTCGCACGAAACCACGCCGGCGTTTTCAACGCACCCCAACGCCCCGGGAGAAACGCCTCCCGCAAGCTTCGCGTAGTAAGAGTCGGCGAGGGCGAAAGCGCTGGCATTCCCTATGCTGCCGGCCGTATTTTTTTGGATTATGGAAAAGGAATTCAGCCAAATGCCCAACGCAACGGTAAGCACTGCTACTGCGACAAGAAAATCTACGCTGAAAATCTGGCTTTTGCGCATACGTTTCATCAACCTTTGACCAGCGAAACGCCCCACACGCCGTTAATTTGCGCGCTGTTGAAAATTATTTCCCCGGCAGTTGAGCTTGCGCTATCGCACTCGAAAAGCAGGGGGTTGGGGGATGCGGTAACGGGAAAAACCGTTTTCACCTGCCTGCGAGCGGCGTAAACGACGGCCTGCAGCGTAGTTTCATTCGTGCCCGCAGTCGGAACGCCTTGCTCGCTGACGCTGCCGCCGTAAACCCAATACGGAACGCCTTTCCCTTCAGAAACAAGGCAAGGCATTGCAAAATGCAGCGTTTGGTTTGCAGAATGTGCTTCGCCCTCCAAAAGCACCATTTGCTTCAGCAGGTTGTCCTGCTGGGCGAAAAGCAAGTCTTGCGAACGCAATTGCGAGTAGTAATTATTGAACCAAAACAGCATGAGCGCGAAGAAAGTCAGCACTAGGAAAAATTCGAGCGAAAACTGCCCATGCTTGCGTGCCCGCGAAAAATGCATATGCATAAGCAAACGGTTTTTTTGTTTAAAACCTTCTTGCTTGAGCGCCGCGGCTCAAGCGACGGAGAAAAAGAAGAACAGCGAAGGAAGGATGAGGGCTCCCAGCGCGGTAGTCTTGTCCACGCCCAAAAGGCTTACGCACAAGCCCACGCTTGCGCTTACGGCCAAAACCAGCACGCCCATTCCCCCGTCCAGGTAAAACGCGCCCAAGGCCACCAGGCAAAGCACTGCGAAGGAAAACTTCCGCCCGTGAAAACGGAATTCCCTCAGCTTTCGCTGCAGCAAAAGCATCACGCAAATCGCGAGAAACAGAGAGGCGGCGCCGGCAACCAAAACAGGAACGAGGCCGGCGGGGGAAGAAAGTTCGGCCGAAGCAAAGGCAGCAGCCCCGCTGCGCGCTTTCCCTATCAAAACCAGCCCCGCGAAATCGAAAAAGGTTTTTGAAACCAAAACCGCAGCAACGGACTGCACGAAAAGCATGGGCCCGAAAGGCTCGAGGACCAAAAGCAAAAGCGAAACGAGGAACGCGGGGGACATTGCCGGGAGAAGGGAAGAGAAAGCGCCGAGGATGCATGAAATAAAAACGATTTTCAAGTCCAGCGGAGCAATGCCTCCTTCCTCTTGCCTTGCGTGTACTTGCGAGGAAAGCAATATCGCGGGAATTCCGAACAAACCCGACAGCAACGGAAACAAAGGCTCTTGCACTACCGGCCGCGAAAGCAAAACCCAGCCCAGCGCGCCCGAAAGCATGAAAGCGAAAACGCTTTCAGCCCTGCGTTTTTTCGAAAGCAGGCACGCGCACGTCACCAAAAGCAACGCCCACCCCACGCCCGGCGCAAGAAACGAATGCAAGTGCGGAAGGAAAAGAAGGACAAACGGAAGCAAAGCGAAGGAAAAAATCATCGAGCAGAAAAAGCACGCGAGGGTGGTCTTCAAAGCCACCGTACCCTTGCCTTGCGAAAAAAGCTTTTGAGCCGGCAAAACCGAAACGCCGTAGGAAGCCGAGGGGACGAAAAAGAAAATCGAAGGCACGAGCTCGAAAACGATTTTCGAGAACGAAAGGGAAGAAGCGAAAATCGCCTTGGAAAAACCTTGAGCCGGGAGGAATTGCGAGGAAAACTGCAGGAGGAAATTCGTGTGCACGAACGCGATAAGCCCCGAAAACCCCAGGACAAAGCCGGCGAAAAACTCTTGCAGCAAAAAACCCCACACTCCACACAGCAACGCGATTTTTCCCCGCTACTTCAAAACTTCCACGCTCTCCACGGTGATTTGCAAAACGCCCTTGAATTCCGAAACCCTTCCCTCGACCAAAACGAAATTCCCCTGTTTCACGCTGGCGCCGGCATTGCGGTTGAAAACCACGGCCTTGATGCAATTAGAAGTGCATAGGCTGAACGAGGTGAAACCCGCTCCGTTGTAGATGGAACGCACCGAACCCTTGGCGGAAACGAATTTTCCGACGTCCTCTCCCGACAATTGCGAGACTTCGACTTGCGCCGGGGAAAGCGATTGCGATAGGAAGAACAATGCGCCTATTCCCGCGAACGCGAGGAACAACGAAGCGAGGAAAAGCCTGTTTTCATCCAAAGCCAATGCAGTCCGGGGTTCCTGCAATCAACCCACGCAAAAACGGCGCGTGGTGGAAAAACATGCCCGCCTGTTCGAAATCCGCGTTGGGCGCAATTACTGCTTTCACGTATCCGGCCATCGCGTCCACGCGCGCCTGGTTAGGCGTCCCGTCGGAAAAAAACGGCTTCAAAAACACTGTGCCGTCCTGCGCGTAGTAGGAAACGTTGTAGAACGTCACGCCCTCGCTCAAGGCTATCTGCTCCCCTGCGTTCCGCACCGAGGCGACGGCAAGGTTCAGCTCCATTTCCTTGAACGCGTTGGAAAGGATTATTACTGCGATTGCAAAGACCATCGAAGCGAGTATGATGAACTCCACGCCGGCCTGCGATTTCAACAATTGCGACAAACCATACGCACCTTTTCAAGCGTTTTTGCACGATACGTTAACGAAGCCGGACGAAGCCATTTCGTTGCGGATGGTCACGTTCACCCACCCGCCCGTGAACGGAGCGCAGTCCGACAAAACCAGCTTTCCCCTCGGCACTAGCAGCTCCCTGCTGAAAACCTGTTCCTTGCCCGCAGTCAATTCCTTCAAGTATTCCGAGGAAACGGTGCAGTAGAGCTTGAGCACGCCCGAAGTGGTGTTGTAAAAACAATTGGAGTTCGGTGAAACGAAAAGTTCCCTGCGCAAGAGAGTTGCATTTCCGCTCAGGAAAGCGAAATCCACGGCCTGCGCCATCGAGTCTATCGCGGATTTCGAAAGCACCGCGTCGTTCAAAGCGCGCGTTTTGCCCACTTCGGAGTAAGCAGTTGCATACAATATGACCGAAAAAGCCACGACAACGCTCAACACGAGGAAAAACTCAACGCCGATCTGCGATTTCATGCGAAAAACACCATTGCCGCGAACGCGGCCGAAAGGAACGGCGCGAAAACCATTCGCCTTCCCCCGCGTTCAGAATGCCTTACGCCAAGGGCATTTAATAGGTTTATTTCCAAACCCGGAAAGCGCATGGCGCGGCGCGAGAAAAGCGCGGCTACGCCCAACAGCAAGGCGGAAAGCAGGAAAAGCAATACCACGCTTTCGAGGCTTTTGCCGAAAACTGCGAGGGAAGCGGAAAGCGCGATGAAAAACTTCGCATCGCCTCCGCCCCAAGCGCCCATGCGGTAAAGCAAAAGAGAAAAGAAAAGCGAAAGCGCGGAAAACAAGGCGAACTGGGCTAAAACGCCGGTGCCGTAATAAAGGCTTGCGGCAAGGCATAAAACGAAAAAGCCAGCATTAAGCAAATCGGGAATGCGCCTGAAGCGCAGGTCGAAAACGCTGGCCGCGGCGATGAAAGCGAACGCGGCGGGATAAAGCAAGGGAAAACTCATCAGTGCAAAATACTATGCGGAAAGGTCATTTGACGAGCAGGGCTATCGCCTGCGCACGGGTTTGGTCGACGCCGACCAAAACGCTTTTCGTGAAATCGTTCACGAAAAAAGCGATCGTAAAGCCTACGACTATGATGAAAAGCCCCAAGGCTACCAAGAGTATGTACTCGATGGCAGCCTGGCTTTTGCGCATGCAGTTTCACGCGCCTCAAGCGCCGGGCTGAACGCCGCAACTGCAGTCATCGCCGAAAGCCGCGCTGCAGCCGTCAGCAGAAGCATTGTAGTTAATGCTCACGCAAGCCGGGGGATACGGCGTTGGCGCGCCAGTCTGGTTCCAAGCGCCCGATGAAGCGTAACAAGCGGAAGACCGCGACAGCGCGGCCTGGCAGTTTTGGGCTTTGATGTCTGTTTCCGCTCCTCCGAACAAGCCTCCCCTCAAAACCACGATTGCGAGAACCACTATAAGCAGGATTCCAGCCAAAAGCAAGATGTACTCAAACATTCCCTGTCCTTTCTTTTCCATAAAAAACAACCTCCCAATCTCGTTTATTTCATTACTCACTCGGCTTTAAAAACTTTCATGCATACGCTCAAGGGCTGGCCAAAGCAGACCCGAAGCCTTTTATGGTCGCAACGCTCGTGTTGATTTCGTTCTGCGCTGGGATGAAAATCCCGCCGCGTATCATTATCGTCAGCAAAACTATGACTACGAGTATTCCGGCGAGCAGGATCATGTATTCCAGCGCAGTCTGCGCCTTGCGCGAATTCAAGCCAACACCCTGGTTTTGATGAAATACCCTATAGCCGTAATCAATACGACGACGAATGCGATGAGCAAAGCGTATTCAATGGTCGCCTGCGCCCTCCGCTTTTTCTCCAACACCATATGTGCAATACAGCCTCCACGCGAGTTTTTTCAGCAAATCAGTCCAACGCCCCCTACAATGGAGTTGCTGGCCCACTTGGCGCCCTCGAAAATCAAGAGCGAAACCAAAATTAGAACGGGAATGTACAATAAATACTTTCCACCCTTTCCGAACCGGACTATTCCCAGCGCTATCGTGGCGATGAGCGCCTGCGACATTAAGAACACTACGAAAGTGGTGTTGAGCGCGCAAACGTCCAGGGGCTTTGCGCTCGGCAAAGCCTTGAGCATGTTCACCACGATGAAATTGATTACGCTCAGCGCAAACCCGAAAATGAACGGCGCGATGATTATGCTCGCGGCTGCAATGAAAATCGCGTGCATGACCGTTCTCGAAAGCCGCTCGCGCTGTATGTGCAGGACGTCCTTGGCGTCGTCGGAAATCGCGAAAAGGACGTCGGCAAGGCCGGCGCCTGCACGGCGGGCGTCGACGATGATTGACGCAGTGCGCCTGAGCAGGAGCGAGCCGCTCTCGTCGGCAGTCTTCGTCAGCACCGCTTCGAAACTCTGCCCCCGCCGCAGTCGGAACAGCGCTTTCTTGAAGTCGCTTCCCAGCTGGCCGTAGCCGTCTGGTATCGCCACTTCCTCCAACGCGTTTTCGACGGTCCCTCCCGCCTTCAGCACCAAAGCCATATGCTTTAGCGCGTCGGGCAGGTTCTTCTCGACTTCCGCAATCCTGCTTTCACGTATCGAAATTGGAATGCTCACGGCAAAACTCATTATCGCGACGAACGCTATCGCCACCTCGAAAACGTCCAGGTTCAACAGCAGCAGGACGAAGGAAACTAGCAATGCCAGCACTGCAAAGGCCGCAATGAACATTTCAAAAGAGAAAGTAAAGCCCGTCGCCGCGTAGTACTCGCGTATTTTCTCGTACTCCGACGCGATCTTTTCCTTCGCTTCCTGCAAAGACGTCATTCTCCGTTCACCAAGCCGCGGGCTCCATTTTCCTCGTGATGTAGACTATCAAGATCATGAACACTATCGACATTCCAAAGCCGGCGTAAACGAACCAGCTTGGAATGGTTCCTGCGAACAGCGGGATTTGCAGCACGGCAGACAAAATCGCGACGACCACGGGCATGACGATGCCGAGCATGATGTACAAAATGCTCACGAGGTTCAGCTTTTCCGTGAAATCGCGGATTTGCTGGCGCGTTTCGAAAGAAACGTCGTCCGCGATTTCCGAAATCACGACCGAAAGGTTTCCGCCGGTCTTCATCGCCCGGATTATTTGAAGCACGGCCTTGTGCAAGCCTTCCGACTTCACCCTCTGCGTCAAAAGCCTCAACGCCTCTTCGGTGCTCAAACCCGAATCCAAGTCGCGCAATACTATTTCAAGCTCCTTGCTCAACAGCCCGTACTCGGATTTTGCAAGCGAACTGAGCGATTTGTAAAAGCTCAAGCCGGCCTTCAGCTGGGTTGCCAACTGCCGCAAGGCGAAAGGCAGTGCCTTGTCCACTTGTGCGGCGCGTTCGCTGGCCTTCGAACTGGGATAAACCAAAATCACCACTGCGGCAACGAGGAAAACCACGAGGGAAACGACGGGGTTTATGAAAAACGAAACCTGGTCGTTTATGGATATGGAAACGGTTGCGAGGACGATGAAGCACACGAGAGCAAGGAAAAGCGAGGTTGCCGAAGCGATTATCAAATACGTTTCCGTGTTGAAATGCATTCCCGCAGCCTTGAGGTTCCGGTCCAACGAACGCACTGCAGGAAAGTTGGACAAAAACGATGCCAGCCCTTCAAGCGGCGCTTCGAGAAAAGAATAGAACTTGCCTATCGCCGAAACGATTCCCTTGCCGTCCTCGAAATCCACTTTCCTGAAGTCCAGCGGGGTTTTCGATTCGACGATCGTTTCCTCGTCCTTGGGCCTGAGCTTGGAAATGATGCGCTCGACCCCTTCGCTCGTCGGCTCTTTCCGCACTGTCTCGCTCAATCGCTTGAGTTTATCGTCAGGCATGAAATCCTTAACACAAAATCGCTTTTAAAACACGGTTTCATGGAAAAAATGGGCGGAAAACGGGGAAAAAAACACGCCAACAAAAAATACGGGATTCAAATAGAAAGCTTCCTGCGCGAAACGTAGCTTTGCGTAACCTTGCACACTTCGGCCATGTCGCGGATTCCGCTTTGCGCAAGCTTGCGCAGCACGGCCTTCCTTTCGTCCAGCTCCCGCTGTATTCCCGCATCATCCAGCCCCGTATAGCGCTTGAGCGAGTCGACGAAAAACGACTGCAAGCCCGTCGGGAAAAGCTTGTCCTTCACGGGATCCCAAGAATAAATCACCTGTATTTCCGGTTTGTTGGGGTCGGTAGCCACGACTTCGGCGATTTCGGTAATCCTGCGCAGCGTGCCCAGCCGCCTGTCGTGAATCCTGTGCTGCATCAAAATCATGTTCAACGACGAAATCATGATGTTGGGAACGCTTATGGGCGGAGATGCCAAACGCACCAGGGTTTCCTGCGCAGAGTTAGCGTGCACCGTGCCCATGACTCCTCGATGCCCTGTATTCATCGCATTGAACATCGTATAACCCTCGTCCCCGCGGATTTCACCCACAATAATCCTGTCAGGGCGCATGCGGATGCTGTTTTTCACCAAATCATTCATCGTGATTTCGCCAGTCCCTTCCAGCGAAGGCGGCCGCACCTCCAAACGAATCCAATGTTCCAAAGGCAAATCCAGCTCCGCAGTGTCTTCGATGGTCACAATGCGCTCGCTGTTTGGCACGAAAGAGCATAAGACGTTTAGGGAAGTGGTTTTTCCGCTTGCCGTTCCCCCGGAAACGAGGACATTGGCAGGATACGCGCCCAAGCCGTCGGTCGCAATCCACAGCAATGCGGCGGTTTCGACGTCGAGGGTATTGAAGTTGATCAAATCGATTATGCTCAGCGGGTCGTGCCGGAACTTGCGGAGCGTAAGCGTTGAGCCGTCTATGCTCGACGGGGGGATTGTTGCGTTCACACGCGTGCCGTCGGGCAACCGCGCGTCTATCAAGGGCACTTGCGTGTCGATGCGCCTTCCCACCGTCCTCCCTATGCGCTCGATCAAGTTGCGGATGTCCTCGTCTTCGTAAAAGACGACGTTGGTCTTCATCATCTCGTACTTGCGGTGGAAGATGTAAACGGGCTTTCCCGGCCCTATTATCATTATTTCCTCGAGGCGGTCGTCCGCAACCAGCGGGTCGATAAGGCTGTAGCCAGCCATTTCCCTTACAACGGCCGAAGCGTAAAAGTCTTTCGCGTGCACCGGAACGTTCAGCTCCGGAGTTTTCTCGATTATTTCCAGAACTTTGTTGTAATACTTCCTTCGCTTTTCCTCGTCGCTCAGCGAGGCTACGTCGGGGGGCATCACGCCTATTGCGATTTGCACGAGCGAATCGATGAGCGTCTTTTCGCCGCCCTTGTAGTGGGGCGAGGGAATTTCGTAAAGCAGGATGGGTTCGGAAGGGTCTTTGTAAATCTTCACTTCGCCGTAAGAATCGACCAGCACTCTTTTCTTCCCGCCTTCGTCTTCGGGCTTGCGCGCTTGCACTGCAGGAACTTCGCCCCCCTTTTCCTTGGCTTTCTTGGTGAGAGCCTCAAAATAACCCATGAAAACAAAACGCAAGGGCGTTATAAAAAAACGCCGTTTGCTCTTTTTGCTAAGGCTTGAACTTCTTCTGCAATTCCTGCGCGTCCACGCGCAGGCGGTATTCCCGCATTATCTCCCCGAAGCCCTTTCCGCTCGCCACAAGCGCATCCAGCTCCCTTGAAGAAAACTTGAGCAAATCCTTTTCCTTCGCGATTTCCCCTGCGCCCTTGCCCGAAGGCAGTTCGCGCAATATTTCCGCAACCGCCGCCTTCGCGATTTTCCCTTCGGCGAAAAACGAGAACAAGCCGGAAAGCTGCTGCTCGGAAATTTTTTCCGTCGCAATCCCCTCCCTGCGCAAGCTCGTGAGCGACTCGAGCAAGGCCGATGCGATAACGGTGGGCTCGGCGCTCGTTTTAGCGTAAATCCTTTCGAACAAAGGCAGTTCTTTCGAAAAGGCAAGCCTTTCCGCCATTTGCTCGCCCAAGCCTAGTTTTTCCAAGCGCGTTACCTTGTCCGCGCTTTTCTCCCCCACAACAGCCTTTTCCAAAAGCTCGCGCGTAATGCGCACGTGCGGGATGTCCGTCTCCGGATAAATTCTCGCCGCGCCCGGCAACGGCCGCATGAACTCGCTTTGCTCGCCGATAATCCGCCGCGTCTCCCCGCCCTTGCGCACGCCGTCCTTCTTCTGCCTCTCGATTTCAATGCCGATTATTTTCGGCAGCAAGCGCAAATCCTGCACGCCCTTCAATTCAACCCGCTCTCCGCCGTCGATCGAAATGTTCAAATCCTGCCTGATGCTCCCCAAACCCCTCTGCACCAAACCCGACTCCCGCAGGACGCGGCCCAAAATTTCCGCAGTTTCCTTCGCGTGCTCGCCGTCCTTCACGTCCGGCGCAGTCGCTATTTCCACGAGCGGAATTCCCAGCCTGTCCAAACGGAAAATAAACTTTCCATGCCCTTTCTCCACTATCCCCGCGCTCTCTTCCTCCAGCGCAATGCTTTGGATTCCCACTTTCCCCTTTTGCGTTTCAATGAAACCGCCTGTTGCAATAAGCGTAGTGCGCTGGAACCCGCTTACTGCCGACCCGTCGGTAATCATCTTGCGCATTACGTGCGCCTCATCCACCACGCGTGCGTTCAAAGCTTTTGCAATGCCCAAAACCGCTTGCAAAGCTTCCCCATTCAACTCTTCCGGCGGAGTTTCGTCGCTCTCCACCAAACAGGAGAATCTCGGGTCTACTTGGTATTCGAAAACGCGTTTTTTCGCCGCTTCGTACGCCGCCGCGGCGTCCACTTCGCCCAATTCCCCTCCCACCGCTTTGAGCCTGCGCCGCAAAACCAAATCGGGCTTGAAGTCTGCCTTGTCTTCCGAAGGGTTGGCGTAGCAATGGCAGTGAAGCTTGCGCGTGTCCAAACGCTGGTGTATTTCCAAGCCGATTTTTGCAGTCATCTTTCATCAAACCGCGTTTTCCTTGAATTCTAAATCCGGCAGCCGGTCGTTGAACTCGCCGCGCAAGCTTTCAAGCATTTTTTCATTCGTATTCCATTCCTTGTGCGCCAAAACCCACCCGAGTTTTACGTACATGGTTTCGGGCAGTCCGTCTTTCAGGAAAACCGCCCCTGCTTCGCCGAGCTTGCGCAAATTCGAGTAAACAAACGGATTCACTGAACCGTAGAGCGTTTGAGTCGTTATCCCGACGAACACTCCTGCGCCGACGGCTTTCTTCACGTGGACAATCCAGCTTTTGGCGTTGTTCGTGGGAACGTGCCCCAAGCCCATCGCTTCAATGATAATGCCTTTCTTTTTCTTTTCGCCGACAAGCCAATCCAAAACGTCGGGCTCGGAATTAGGGTAGGCTTTCACCATCGCAACATGCTCGTCGAAAACCGCGTCAAGCTTTTCCTCGGCTTTCGCTTCCTCGAAATTCTTTTCCTCAACCCTTCCGTCGGAATAGATTTTCGCCAGCGGCAGCGAGTTTATCGACTGGAACGCATCGCGGCGCGAGGAATGCATTTTCCTTACCTTCGTCCCGCCGTGCGCGTAGCAGAAGTCGTCGCTGGAAGAGCCGTGCATCACAAGCGAAACGCCCGAATGTTTTCCTTTCGCGATAAAGTGAGCGGCGCAAACGAGGTTCAACGCCCCGTCAAAACTCCCGCGGTCGGGCGAACGCTGCGCGCCAACCAGCACAACCGGCTTGTTTGTGGAAACCATGAAGCTCAACGCGGCTGCACTGAAGCCCAGCGCGTCAGTCCCGTGCGTCACGATGACTCCGTCGCTTTCCTTCAACTCAGCAAAAACGGTTTTCGCAAGTTCCATCCAGTTCGCCGGAGTCAAGTCTTCGCTCATTACCGAGAAGGGGGAAACAATCTTGCGCAATTCGCACGCTTCAAGCAAGTCTGGAAATTGCCTCACCAGCTCTTCGGGCTTGGTCAACGCGCTCACTCCGCCGGTAGAGTAATCCACTCTCGACACTATCGTGCCCCCGGTAGTGACGAGTGAAACTTTCGGCAGGCCTTTTTTCGCCGGAGGAAGCTTGAACTCGGCGGGGCGGTGAAGGGAAGGCTTGTGCGGCAGCTTTTGAACTGCAGTTTTTTCTGTAACGATTACGCCGGCGTTATACCCGCTGTCGAGCTTTACTACCAACGCATTTTCATCCCCGGTCGCCCGGGGCATGAGAATCCCTTCGTAAACCGCGCCTTCCTTTTCAACGCGAATGCAGTCGCCCTCGCTCACGCCCTTCGACTTCAAAAGCTCGAGAGTTTTCTTGGAGTAAGCCATTCGCACCACACACGGAAAAATATTACTCTGCGCTTCTTTAAAGACGCTTTACCATCCAAGGCGTCTGCAGTGCATAGCCTTGCTTTCGGTAATATTCTCTTACGCCCACTCCGCTCGTGACCAGCAATTCCTCCGCATCCAACTCTTCCTTCGCAATGCGCTCCGCTTCCCCGAGAAGCCGTTTTCCGAAGCTCTTGTGCTGCAACGCGTTTTCCTCGCGCGAGCCTATGGCGACCTGCTCGCCGTAAACGCGCAGCTCCCGCACTCCGCACTGCACGCCGCTTTCGCTTTCGAACGCGCGCAAGCGCAGGAACGCAACGAGATAGTCTTCGGCAGTGTCGAAACTCAGGAATATTTCCTTCCCCCCGCTCGCAGTGTAATCCAGCCTGTGCATTTCCACGGCGCCGGAATCCACTTTTGCAAATCGCGATGCAAGCCCAGCCTCGCGGCAGCGGATGCATTCGCACTTCCACCCGTTATCCTGCATTTCCTTCTTCACGAACTCCCGCAAATTCAGTTTCTTCACTCCATCCGCAATCTTGAACGACGGAATGTCGCGGTCCACGCGCATTATGCGGCAATATCTCGGCACGAACCGCTTGCCTCGCGCGATTACTTTCGCCGCGATTTCCTCGCGGTACGGCTCGAATTCCCCTTTCTTCCACAATTCAAACAATTCCGTGCCAGGCATGACGAGCGTAGGATAAATTTTGAGCATGTCCGGCCGCAAATCCTCGCGCGAGAACAGCTGCTCGAACATTGCAACGTCATTCTCCTGCGTAGAGAACAGGCCGGGCATCATGTGGAAGCCTACTTTCGCGAAAGCGTTTTTCACGTTGCGCGTGGCACTGACGCTTTCCGCAACCCCGTGCCCCCTTTTCACCCGAATTAAAGCCGTGTCGTCCAGGCTCTGCACTCCCAATTCGATGCGCGTCGCGCCGAACTCGAGCAATTGCATCACTTGCGTTGGCGACGCCCAGTCCGGCCGCGTTTCGAAAGTCAAGCCGATAATGCGGTTGGGCGCGGTTTCGTTCGCCACAATCGCCTGTTCGAGCGTATCGCTCGCGAAACCGTTGAAAGCGTCGTACGCGCCTTTCACGAACGACTGCTGGTAGTCCAAAGGCTCGCTGTTGAACGTCCCGCCCATGATAATCAGCTCGCATTTTTCCGGGCTGTGCCCTATTGCGCGGAATTGCTTCAACCGCGACGAAACTTGCTTGAAAGAATCAAAGTCGTTGCGCCTGGCGCGCAGCGCAGCCGGCTCGAACCCGGTATAGCTTTTCGCTGCAATATCGCTAGTAGGGCAGTAGGCGCAGTGGTACGGACATGAAATTGGCTTGAGCATTATTGCGACTACGCTCACTCCGCTCAGCGAGCGGGCGCGCTTGGTTTTCAAAAGCAGGCGGAACTCGCGCTTTTCTTCAGCGCCGAGCTCGTTCAAAACGTCGGCGTTCCTGATGACTTGCGGCAACCCGAATTTTCCCGAAGCGTCGAGCTTCGCGCGCTCGAGCTGCTTTGCGTCGCTGACGCCTTCAAGCTTCAAGCCCACTTCTCGTGCGGCGAGCTTTTTCTTTTCGGCAAAATCCAAGACAGTTTCCATGCAACACGCCCGAAAGCCTTCAGCTGGACTGGATAACGATATAATATAAAACTCGGTTGCGGCTGCTTAAAACTTTTTACTTATACACTAGATAGGAAACCAGGCTCAACGCAGAATAAACAACCTGCTCGACAGTCGGAAACAAAAGCAGACCCTTGTTCAAAGCCCTCAAGTCCTGCTCGAGCGAAGAAACGGCTTGGATGTTAATCCCGCTGCGGGCGTTGATGAGCGGGCTGGACAACGAAGTGGAGGTTATGCCCACACCAAACTCTCCCTGCTCGCCCGGAAGCACTTCGAAAGGAATTTCAACTTCACTATTGAAGCGCACGAACACGCGCCTGGGGTCGGCCCAGCTCGAGGGAACGCCCGACGCCTTGAGCTCGAAAACGTCGCTGGCAGAGCTTTTGTTGCGCAGCTTGATTTGAATCACTGCAGGCAAGCCTACACCCGTAACCAGCCTGTTTTCGGCAACAGCCTGCTCGACCAAATCTTTCGAAATGCGCACTTTTGCGCTGAAAACCTTTTCATTTGCCCCTTCATACTGGTCGAAAGCCTTCAACTGGAATGCATACTCGCCATCGCCAGCGGCGGGGGATGCCGTAATAAAAGCGTGAAACGGGTTTTCGAAAAGCTTGGAATCTTCTGCCTTCCAGCCGGCAGGCAGGCTCTCGCGCACTACAAAAAGCTGGTCCCACAGCGCCTCGCCCTTGGTCTGGCTTTCGGCTGCAATAACCCCGCTCCCCCTTTCCGCGACAACTTCAACAGTCTGCCCCGGGCCTATCACGCCCAAATCCAAGACGTGTTCCGGAAGAACGAGCGTCTGCTGGACCGGGCTAACGACGTTGAGTTGGGAAGCAAAAGCTGGGATAGAGAAAAGCGCGAGGAAGAACAATGCCAAAAACGCAGGGAAACGCATGAAAAAACTAGTGAAAACGCAATTAAAAAACGATGCGCTATAGCGAAAAGCGGAAATAATCGAGCGGCCTACAGCTTTTCGCTAGTCGCAGAAGGCAGGGAAAAAATTTCCGGCATTTTTGCCTTCGGCTATAGTTTGTTTTGGCGGGATTATGGCAAGATGCTTCGTAGCAGTCAAATTCGGCGGCGAAATCGAAGCCAAACTATCCGAACTGCAGTCGAAAGCTAAAGCGCTCGGCTTGGATGCAACTTTCCCCCGCACTTTCCATGCCACGCTCGTTTTCCTGGGCGAAACGGACGAAGGGAAAATCGAGGAAGCAAAACAAAAGCTGGATTCGGTAGAAAGCGGGCCAGTCGCGGCCGAAGTGAAGGGCGCTGGCTTTTTTCCCAGCGAAAAATTCGTGAAAATCTTTTGGGTTGGCGTGAAAGGCCTGGACAAACTGCAACACAAAATTGCAGGCGCGTTCGGCTATAACGAAAGGTTCGAAGGGCACGTCACTCTCGCGCGTGTGAAGACTCAGCGCAATTTGCATTTGCTCAAGCAGCTGGCGAAAGACTACGAAAGGAAAGAATTCGGCACTGCAACGGTGGGCGAAGTCATCCTTTTCAAAAGCGCCTTGACGCCGCAAGGCCCGCGTTACGAAGAGCTGTTCGTCAAAAAACTTTCTTGAGCTTAAATTTGGAAAGCATTGCCGCGCCGAGAACGAAAAGCAAGATTATCCCGACGTAGGGGTTGAGCCAGCCGAAAACCACTGCAAGCGCTGCTGCGAGAGGCGAAGGCAAACCGTGGTAAACGCCCTTTTCCTTCTGCACGTTGAACAACGCCAGGCGAATCAAACACGCGCCGAGGAAAAACAATCCACCCAGCAGCAGGGGATAGAAAACCCAAAACCCGCCGTTCGGGCTGTAAGAATAAAGCGAATGGAACGAAAGCAGCAAGAACGGCGGGACTGCGCCGAAAGAAACCGCATCTGCAAGAGAATCCAATTGCTTTCCGAACTCATCGTCCCCGCGCGACTTGCGGGCGACCTTTCCGTCCAAAAAATCGAAAACTAGCGCAAGCAAAACCATCGCAGCTGCCGGGAAATAGCCGACCAGGAAAAACAACGGCAGCGCGAAAAAACCCGACAGCCCGTTGGCCAGCGAAAAAACGTCTTTCAACTGCAAGCGCATACGATTAATAAAAAAGCGGGGCAATATAAACAAAGCGTGGGCCCATAGCTCAGTCTGGTTCAGAGAAGCTTTTTTCTTTCCAAGAAAAAACCTTGGAAAAAAGAAAGCGACTGCAACGCCAGTCTTATACGACGGTTGAGGCGAAAGCCTCAGGCGACTGAGTAAGCTGGACGTCCGGGGTTCAAAAGAGGGCGAAACTGCGTTTCTCCCTTCTAACCCTCTTCCTTTACGGAAAGGGCTTGAAAATCCCCGTGGGCCCACTCATGATGATGGAAAATGAACACGCGGATTTTTCTCGTCAGGCACGCGGAAAGCGTGGGCAACAAGAAACGCGTGCAGCAAGGGCAAATAGATTACGAACTCACGCCGCAGGGCGTGAGGCAGGCGAAAGCGATTGCAAAACGCCTTTCGAAAATCCGATTCGACGCCATATACGCTTCAACCCTCAGCCGCGCGTGCAGCACGGCCGAAGAAATAGCCAAGCTCCAGCACTGCAAAGTCATCCGCTCGAAACTGTTGATGGAAAGGTCGTTCGGAAAACACGAAGGAAAGCCGTACGCCGGGGTGGGGCCAGCTTACCGCTACAATTCTTACGCGCGCCCGCCGGGAGGAGAAAGCATGAAACAGGCGTTCGACCGCGCAAAGCCCTTGCTCGAGAAAATCCTGAAGAAACACGGGGGGAAAACCATGCTCATCGTGGGGCACGGCAACCTCGGCCGCGCCATGCTGTGCTACTATCTCGGCCTGCCCGTGAGCAAAGCAAGGGTTTTCGGCCCCCTGCGCAACACTTCGATAACCGAAATCGAGTTCTATCCGCACGGCCCCCGGCTCATGCGGCTGAACGACTGGGCGAAACTGGAAGATTGAAAATGGACGCACAGAAAATTGCAAAGGAACGCTGCGAAAAACTCTTGCGCATGGCGCGCGAGGCATACGCAAGCGACCCGGCGCTTGCAAAGCGTTACGTTTTCCTTGCGCGAAAGCTTTCCATGCGCCACCGCATTTCACTCGGCAACGCGGCTTACTGCAAGAAGTGCAACACGGTTTTCATCCCCGGCGCGACGCTCAAGGTGAGGATAGCCAAAGGAATAAGGTTAAATATTTGCTTAAGCTGTGGTCTTACACGCAGGATTCCTTTCAAGCATTAGGAAGACTTTGCATTGGAACGAACCGTCAACCTGGTTCGAAGGAAGCCGCGCGTTTTAAGGTTTACAGCAAAAAGGTGAATTAATGGGAGTTTTAGACGAACCGATTCAAAACGTTATCGAAAAAACGACGGAAGAATTGAAGAAAATTCCGGAAATCAAGCCTCCCGAGTGGGCGGGCCTGGTTAAAACCTCGTCGCACAACGAACGCATTCCCGGAAGCAGCGAAGTTTGGTTTGAAAGGTGCGCCTCGCTGCTCTACCAAGTGTTCAAGCACGGGCCCGTCGGCACCGAACGCTTGAGGCACAAGTACGGCGGAAAGACCGACCACAAAGTCCGAAGAAGCCACCACCGCAAGGCAGGCGGCAAAACGATTCGCCTCGCGCTCCAGCAACTCGAAAAAGCAGGGCTCATCAAGAAAGAAAAAGCCGGGAGGACAATCACCGCGAAGGGAAAAAGCGTTTTGGACAAGGGCGCAAAGTGAAAAGGCAAATGGATGAAAACGAGCTGCAGGAGCTGAGGAAAAAGCAAATAGAGCAGATGCAGAGGGAAGCGCAATTGAGGGACGTCTTGCGCAAAATCCTCGACCCGAAAGCTTTCGAAAGGCTGATGAACATACGCATCGCCAACCGGGAGCTTTACTTCCAACTGGCGCAACTGCTCGTTTACGCATACCAGCAAGGGCAATTGCGCCCTCCCGTGAGCGAGGCGGAATTGCTTTCGCTCTTGAACCGCATTAAAGCCGGGGAAAGGCAGGGAAGCATCACGATAAAAAGAAAGTGAGAAAAAAAACTGGAAAGCTTTTTGAAAAGAAAAAAAAGGGTGTTTGGCTGATGAGCAGGAACAAGAGCGAGAAAAAGAAAATGATTTTGGCGAAAGCCTTGAAGCAAAACAGGCGCGTGCCCATCTTCGTAATCGCAAAAACCGCCAGGCGGGTAATGCGCAACGTAAAGCAACGGCACTGGCGCATGCGCAAGCTCAAGGTAGCAAAGAGACTGAAGAAAGCAGGATGATTTTTTGGGGTTGATTTGAATGGAATCCAAGCAGGAAGAAAAATTCGTGTTGAAGCAAGCTGCAGAAGAGCTCAAGAAGAAACAGGAAGAGCAGAAGGGCGAAACTCCGGCAAAGGAAGAAAAGCCGGCCGCGAAAGCCGAAGCAGGCAAAAAGGAAGGAAAGAAAGAAGAGAAAAAGCGGGAAATCGTTTTGGAAAGGCTTTACACCATCCCACTCAAGCGCTTCCTGCACGACCGCTCGCAATCGAAGCGCTACAAGCGCCACGGGCCGACCGTACGGGCATTCGCAGCCAAGCATTTCAAAACCGCCGAGGAAAACGTGCGGATGGACAACAAGGTTTCCATCGCCCTGTCCAAATGCGGGCGCAACAAAATGCTTGCGAAGCTGAAAGTCAAGATTTCCAAGGACAAGGAAGGGAAAGTGCTGATTGAATTGGCTGCGTGATTCCTAGTGCGTATAGAAAAAACAAGCTTTTACAACAACCCGTTCGCAGGGCTTTTCATCAGGACTAACAACAAGATTACGCTCTTGCCCAAGAACGCGCCGGAAAAGCTGGAAAGGCAGGTGGAAAAAGTCCTGCACACCAGGCCGGTGCGCATTTACGTAGACCAATCGCCATTGCTGGGTGTCTTCGCGGCATTGAACGATAACGGGTGCGTGCTGCAAGAACTGTCGGAAAAGCACGAGCAGAACGTGCTCAAGGGCGAAGGGCTCAACTTGTGCATCCTAAAAAACTTTTCTCCAGGCATCAACATTCTCACCAACAGCAAAACGTGCCTCTTGAATCCCGAAATCTCCGCGGCCGATGCCAAAAGGATTGGCGATTGCTTGGGAGTAGAAATCGTAAGGCAAAGGGCGGGAATTAAGACCGTGGGCGCAGTTAACGTTGTTACGGACAAAGGATTGCTTGCGCACAACGAAACAAGCGAAATCGAGTTGAAGTACTTGGAAAAGTTTTTCGGGGTCAGGGGGCTGGTCGGGACTACCAACTTCGGCCAGGCTTACAACGGCTTTTCAGTCATTGCGAACAATCACGGCGCGCTTGCCGGGATAACTACCACGGGAATCGAAATGCAAAGGATTTTCGAAGCGTTGGGGGGATGAAATGAAAAAAATTTTCATTGCGGTAATAGCCTTGCTCTTGATTGCTGCTTTAGGAATGGCGTGGGTGAAAGGAAGCGAACTCAAGAACATGGTGCGCGACCAAGGCCCTGAAGAAATAATCTCTTCCATGAATTGCGATCAAAGCCTCAAAGAAGACGTAAAGCAAGCGAGAAACGCAATACTCGCGGAAAACGAATTGGTCCTAGGCGCAAAGTGGATGTGGCAAGGCGATTCCATTTGGGCAAAGTTCGTTGAACCAATAGGCAAATGCGGGCAACAGGTGCAAAGATGACGTCGGAACAGGAAATGCAGAAAATGGCAATGGAAATGAATTACTACCGCCAGAGGGCGGAAGAACTCCAGACGCAATTGCGCTCGCTCGCCGCATTCGTTCAGGAAAGCGATTCCGCCAAAAAAGCGCTGGAAAGCTTGGGAGAAAATGAAAGCTTTTTCGCAGTCGGCGCAGGAGTGTTCGTCCGCGCCAAGCCCTCTTCGCAAAAGGTTTTGGTTGAAACCGGCGCGCGCGTCATCGCCGAGAAAACGGTCGAAGAGGCGAAAGCATTCCTCGACGCCCGGAAGGAAGAGCTTGTGAAAGCAATGTCCAAAATCCAGGAGGAGCTCGAGGGATTGAACGCGGCGATGGTGGCGTTGAGCGAGAAAGCCCGGCAGGAGTAAATACAAGGGCGTTGTAAAATGTTTGGTTTCCTCAAGAAAGCAGTCACCGGATTCGTCGGCAAGCTCACGGGAAAGGAAGAGGAAAAGAAGGAAGCGGAAATCCCGCAGGAACGCGAAAAGCAGGAAGAGCCTCGCGCGCAAACGCCGAAAGAAACGGCTGAAGAAAAAATTGAAGATGAAATAGTAAAGCAAGCGGAAAAAGAGGTTTTGCGTGAAGAAAAAGAAATTGAACACAAAGCTATTGAGCAAAAAATCGAAAGGCGCGTTGAGGAAAAGGAAAGGCTTCAACCCCAGCCCGTTCTACACGAACAGGTAGAAAAGGCGAAGCCGCAAGCAGAAAAACCGGCCGAACTTGCGCCAGCGCCGGAAAAAGCGGGGCAAAGAAAGCCTGTTTTCGAAGTCAAACAGGAAAAAAAAGAGCTGTTGCCTAAAATCGGCTTGGTAAAAAAAATCACGGGACTATTCACCGGAGGCGTCACCATCGGCGAGGGGGAAGCGCAGCCCCTGCTGGAAGACCTGCGCATCGCTTTGCTTGAGAGTGACGTTTCCCTCGACACTGCCGACTTTCTGGTCGAAGACCTGCGCAAACGCCTGGTGGGAAAGCAAATCGCACGCGGAAGCGTCAACGACGCGGTCAAAACTGAAGTCAAGCTTGCGCTGACCGACTTGTTCGCGAACGACGAGGATTTCGTGGCGCAGGCTGCACGAAAGCCGAAGCCAGTCAAAATCCTTTTCCTCGGGCCGAACGGAGCCGGAAAGACCACTACAATCGCCAAAATCGCTTTTCTCCTCAAGCAGAAAGGGTTCACGAGCGTAATCGCCGCGAGCGACACTTTCCGCGCGGCGGCAATCGAGCAAGCCTCGATCCACGGGGAAAAGCTGGGAGTGCGCGTGATAAAGCAAAAATACGGCGCAGACCCCGCGGCAGTAGCGTTCGACGCTATCGCGCACGCCAAGGCGGAAAAAGCCGATTTCGTCCTGATCGACACTGCCGGAAGGCAGGAGACCAACTACAATCTCTTGAAGGAAATGGAGAAAATCAACCGCGTTGTCCAGCCGGACTACAAGATTTTCGTGGGAGAAAGCGTTGCAGGGCACGCGCTTATCGAACAGGCGAAGAAATTCCACGAGGCAGTGGGATTGAACGGGCTCATACTCACTAAGCTCGACGCCGACGCGAAGGGCGGCACTGCGTTCAGCATCGCGCACGACCTGGGCATACCGATTTTGTTCATCGGCATCGGGCAGGAGTACGGCGACCTAAAGCCCTTCGCGCGCGAGTGGCTAGTGAACAACGTTTTGAGTTGAGAAAAAGATGGAGTTCATTCCCGGCTATATTTTCGGAGATAAAGCCAAACAAACTAAAGAAGCATCGCTAGAAAAACAAAGCAAAAAAGGTTTACAGTTTATACGCCCGCATAAAAAACCGATTTTACGTTTTCTCGTGGCGCCTTTCGTTCCAGTTGTTGAGTGGTTTAGAGTGAATATAGGCGACCATTATGCTTATTGGAATACGCCCATAAGAAAATACGGCGAACCGGTAGTGAACGTTGAAAGCCTCATGCAAAAAGAAAACGGAAGGCAAATCAAAATCCTGGATGTCGGAATAGGGCGTGGGACTCGCTGGCTGAGAATACTTAAAAGAAACCGAAATATCGAATTCCATGGGACGAGTTTGAATGAAAATTACGACCCGCTGCTAAAAAATGTCAAGCAAATCCATGCTGGAGAACTGCACGAACATTATGACGCTAACAGTTTTGACTACGTATTCACTCACTACGGAATCCATCGGCAGGCATTCAGAGGCATAGAAAATATGGTGCACGTTTTAAAACCTGGAGGGGAGGCAGTCATCGTTGTTTCAGTGGCCCGCTGGAAGCGACCACCAACACTTGCGTCTTTCGATAAGCCCGATTTCTATGAAATCCTTGGTGCAGCACAAGAAAAAAACGCAATAGTATTGCACATATGCAAAAAGTGATTGAAATGACCGAACTCCTCTGCCTCAAAGACGCTTACTTGAAAGAATGCAGCGCGAGCATCGTGGAAGCGAACGTAAAGGAAATCGTTTTCGACAAGACAGTGTTCTACCCGCAAGGCGGAGGGCTTGAAAGCGACAAGGGAACAATCGAATGCAACGGCAAAGCATACAGCGTGCTTGAAGTAAAGAAAAAGGAAGGAAAAGCAATCCATTACGTTGACGAGGAAGGATTAGGCGCAGGCGACGGGTGCGCGCTCAAGATAGATTGGGAAAGGCGTTACGCACTAATGAAAATGCATACGGCAGCGCACGTCCTAGGCTCGACTGCATACGAGATAGGCGCGTTGATTACCGGAAATGCCATTGCACCAGACGAAAGCCGCTTCGACTTTTCTTTCGAAAACTTCGACAGGCAAAAGCTCGATGAAACTGTTTCTAAAGCAAACGAAAAGCTCGCAAGCGGGGCGGAAGTGAAAACGTACGAATTGCCCCGCGAAGAAGCGTTCAAGATTCCGGGAATAGTAAAGCTTGCAAACGCACTGCCCCCGTCAATACCCGTTTTGCGCATAGTGGAAATAGTCGGGCTTGATATTCAAGCGGACGGCGGAGTTCACGTTGCGAACACTCGTGAGTGCGGGAAAATAGAAATAACGCGCCTCGAAAACAAGGGCGCAAAAAACAAGAGGATTTACTTCAAGCTCATTTGAGCTTACTGCGGCCTTCGCACGAAGAACACTGCAATCGCGCACACTATCGCGGACGCGAGAATCAAGCCTATGACTGCGGTAGTGTCGAACGAAGACTGCTGCTTCACCACCACCCTCAAAGGCTCGTTGGACACTGCTACCGCGACAGGCGCTGCAAGCTTGCTCACAACACTC
>JAGVWL010000003.1 GCA_018304285.1 Microcaldota archaeon | reverse complement strand
TTCATCCATACTAATCGAATTATCGAATAATTGAATTGAATTTTGGCGTGCCAATATGCGTTTGTTTCCAATCGCAGAGGCTCGAGCTAGCTTTTCTGACTTTGCAGAGCACAATCCAAAACCCAGCTTTTCATAGAAAGCGGGCAGCGAGTTTGTGCGAACAGCGAAGGTTATGGACTTTGTTTTATTCCCGTCCTTGCGCAAATTAGCAGGGCGAATCTGAAGGTTTGCAGTCGTAACTCCAAAAGTTTTAAGCAGAGACCATTGGAGAGAAATTGTTCCGACTTGTTCATATGAATTGCTACAGCGTATGAATCAAAATGACGGCGTTTATGAATCCAGCCTTCGCATTGAAATGCAATTATCAGATAAGCCCGCGATAATCTAGGATCGCGCTTAATCCAATCGGGAACCGAAAAAGGGGTAAGCATCTTGTCGCCGTTGGGAACGCCAATGCTAGAAAGAAAGCGAGCAACTTTGCTGTTATAAAACCTGCATTTGTAGCTTACACCAAAACCCGTACCTTTTTCGTAGTGAGGAGTCAAGCCGAATTTTCTCGTTACAATATTCTCGAAATCCCTTAGGACATTCCAATCGGATGAAGAGAGGTAAAAGCCAGATAGATTATTTCGTAAATGGCCGTCGAAAGTGATGTAGCTAACTATCTTGGCCAAGTCTTCATCTAAGGCAAAATCGAAATCGGGCGTGCTACCACCGTACTTCTAGAGCTAAAAGTGGAGGTCGGGTGGATTTAAAAACTTGCACAGAGAGTGGCTTTCCAGTGCTTCCAGTGGCCTAAAAATTAGGAAAAAAGAAAAAAGTTAAAACCGCTGGTAGGGGAGGATTTCGTCAATCAAATCGACGTGCCCGAGGAACATTCTCCTGCAGCAATAGCGGTTGAAGCCGAGTTCGGTCAACACTTCGCCCGCATCCTCGCCCTTCGAAGTTCTCTCTTCGAAAGACTCCCAATACTCACCGACGGGCTTGCCGCAAGTGAAACAACGAACCGGAACCAGCATTTTCCAACACCCCTACACACGCTATGCGCGCAAAGCGCTTTAACGGTACGATTTCGTAAACCTCGCCCTCGCCTTGGGACCCTTGAACTTCTTGGGCTCCACGCGCCTGGCGTCTTCAACCAGGATAAACCGGTCGTAATCGGCGAAAGCTTTTTTCAGCTCCTCGTCGCCCTTCTTGAACGAAAGAATCGCGCGCGCGATTGCAGTGCGGATGGCCTGGGCTTGCCCCATCATCCCCCCACCACGGACGCTCACGTCAACGTCGAAATCGAAAGGCTGCTGCACGAAAGTCAACGGTTCGGAAATGATTTGCCTTGCAAAAGGATTCGGGAAAGCGCTGAGCAGGACGCTGTTGATGCGCACTACGCCCTTGCCGGCCTTGATTGAAGCGCGGGCTATGGCTTCCTTGCGCTTTCCGCGCTCGACAATCTGCTTTTTCTTGCGCGCCCGCTTGGGCTTTTCCTTCTTCGCAACTTCGTCAGCCATTTTCAAAACACCACAAATCTTTTTTTCATTCTACAAGTTTATTCTAACTTTTACTCGGAGTGCTTCCAGCCGAGTTTCTTGCAAACTTCGCCGAGGGAAATGAAGCTTATGCTCAAGTCGTCGGAAGTCTTGTAAAACTTTTGCGCCTTGCCCTCGAACTCCTTGGGCATTCCAAGGAACGCCTTGAACTTCTCGCGCGCTTTCTTCCCGCTAGCCTTTTTCTTGGGAAGCATTCCGCGCAGGATGTACTTCAAAAACAAGTCGGGCCTCAAGGGATATTTGGGCGCGTGTTCGGGATTGCCCTTGTTGGTTATGCCACGCTTTGCGTAATAACGGGCGACTATCTTCACGGGGTTCCCGGAAATCACAGTCTTTTCAGCATTGACGACTACCACATCTTCCCCGTCCTGGAGTTTTTTCGCCGAAAAGGCCAAAACCCTTCCGAAAATCGCTTTGTCGCCGTTAATCACAATCATTTTGCAAAACCACTTTTTACGTTTAGCCTAAGATAATTCTCACTTTCTTGCCTTCCGGATTCTTCTCGGCCATTTCCCGCACGGAAATGAGGTTCTTGCCGAGTTTTTCCCTCGCGCTCTTGCTTGCCTTGAAGGCCGCAACAGTAATCTTCTTTTTCAATTCGCCTACCCCGAGCAAAACGCTGGGAACCACGATCGTGTCACCGTCTTTCGCAATCTTTTCCAGCTTGTAAAGGTTGACGGCCTTGTTTTTCTTGACTCTTGCAGGCTTCTGCAAAAACTCCGCGACAGTAGCCCAAACTCCGGAATGCGATTTTCTCGCGGTTTTTTCGAGCATTGCCACGAGGGCTTTCAGCTCGGCGTTTTCCGGGCCTCTGAACTTCGATTTTTTCATTTTTCAAACCTTCTTGCAAGCGCATGCAGGGGGAGGGATTTGAACCCCCGAACTCCTAAGAGACTAGCACCTCAAGCTAGCGCGTTAGACCAAGCTCCGCCACCCCTGCTCAACCCAGTCTAATGTACTTTGCCCGAGAGGGAATTAACCTTTTCCACAACCTCTTTATCGCTCATTTTTTCTACGATGATTTCCTTTTCGCGCGACTTCAAGCCGCGCACGATTGCAACCTTCGCGCCAAGCAGTTTGGAAAGCCTGCGCACGAGTTCCTCGTTCGCCTTGCCTTCCGTTGCCCGCGCGCACACGCGCACTTTCAAAATGCCGTTCTCAAAGGAAGCTTGGAAGCCCTTTGCGTTGGGAACGACTTTCACGCGCATGTCAATCGCTCACTTGAATTCTTTCGCCAAGACTTTGGCTTTTTCCTCCATGACTTTCAACGCACGCTCGTACTGCTCGCGCGCGGAAAGGTTGTTGAACGATTCGACTACAAACAAAAACTCTTTCCCCTCGCCTTCCGGCTTCGAGCAGTTGGCGCAAAGAAAGCTGTTTTCGGGCAAGTCTTTCTTTCCGGAAATTCCCTGGAACGGCACGAGAGGGTTGGAGCACTTCTTGCACTTTTCGGCCGCCTTGAATTCCCCCGCCTTGCCGTAGGAAGCGAGCGCGCTTTGAAAGCGGGCGTGGGTTTTGGCCGTGCCCTTTACTGCAAAAGCCTCCACGCGGAGCTTTTGCCCCTTGTTCAATACGATGACAGGAATGTTTTCTGCGAAAACCTTGATTTTCTCGTCCGAGGAAACCAAATCGCGGCTGTAAACCGTTTTTATTTCCTCTACCGCCTCGGCGTTGAGCGAAAACGATATTTTCGCGTCGTCGCTGATGCCTTCCTCCCAAGTCAGGGGAATCAAACCCATGCGATTCGCAAGATAATCGTTGAACAAAGCGGAATTGTTTTCGTAAAAATCCACTTCGGTTATGGCCATGGCCGGAACTTCCGAAATGACCGCCCTGCGCATTGCATTAAGCAAAGCGGGCGATTCCTTGTCCGAAATCAAAACAAGCGTCTTTTCGTCTTCGTTCAAAACCTTCATTTTCAATCCCTCTAAACTCTCCTTCCCCTTTTTCCGCCCTTGCGCTTGGTAGTGTCTGTCGGAAGAGGAGTAACGTCCTCGATTTTCCCGATGCGAAGCCCGCTTCTTGCCAACGCGCGGATTGCAGCTTGCGCTCCGGGTCCTGGCGTTTTCGAGTGGTGCCCTCCGGGCGCGCGAACGCGCACGTGCACTCCGACTACGCCGCGTTCTTTCGCTTTCGTCGAAGCGCGGAATGCAGCCTGCATTGCCGCATACGGCGAGCCTTCCTCGCGGTCGCTCTTCACGATCATCCCGCCGCTTCCCGTTGCAATAGTCTCAGCTCCGCTCAAATCCGTAATCGTAATTATAGTGTCGTTCTTGGAAGAGAAAACGTGCGCCACTCCCCACTTTCCTTCGGTAAGCAAAACGCGCCTGTCATCGAAATGACTGCGCCTGTCGCGCCTTTCCTCAGGCTTTGGAAGGGTTGCCGTTTCAGCCATTTGCACTCACGCTCTCCACTTTTTCCTGCTGCTCTCCGCCCTTCGCTTCCGCCTTGACAGGCGCTTCGGCGGTCGGTTCGATAGTCGGTTCGGCAACCGGCGGGGTCGATTCGACCATAACGGGTTTCTTGAACCAATCAACGCCCGACTCTTCATCGAACGAAACCAAGTATGAAGGCGCGGAAACTTTGCGCCCTGCAATCGCAACGTGGCCGTGGGTAATGAATTGCCTCGCCTGGTGCATCGTCTTCGCGAAACCCTTTCGCACTACGACGCTCTGCAGCCTGCGGTTGAGAATGTCTTTCACGTTCAAGGAAAGCAAGTCGTCCAAAGAAGCTTCGGACTTCTGCAAAAACAACCTGGTTACGCGCGCCAAGAGCTTCTTCGCGCGTTCTTCAGTCTGAGCGCCCTTTCCGCTCAAGAGCCTTCTTGCTTCGCGCCTTATTCGCCTTAGCAAAGTCTGCACTCGCCACAATTCCCTCGCGTTCTTCAAGCCGAATTCGTTGCGCAGGGATTTCTCCGCTTCGATTCTAGCCTTGTCCCAAAGTCTCTTGGGCTTTTCGAATTTTTTGGATTTGCGAACCGGATCTCCCATGAATCATCACTTTTTCTTTTCTTCCTTTGCCGGCGCGGTCGAAGATTTTTCCTGCGCGCCAGTTGCTGCTGCGGCCTTCTGCGCCTTGATTGCCTTCTTCAGCACTCCGACAGTCATTCCGCTCCTGCCAGTAGTTCGGTTGTGCTGTCCGCGGACTCTTTGCCCGAGGCTGTGCCTCCAGCCGCGGTAAGTGCGCGAATCCCTCTCGCGGACTATGTCCTGCCTGAGCGAGAAAGTCAAATCCGACATTACCAAGTGCTTGTCTTCGCCCGAATCGTAATCCCTCTGGCGGTTTAACAAAAACGGCTTGACGCCGTATTTGTGCGGCGAGCGCACGACGTCCTCGAGCTTAGTGAATTGCTCTTCGGAAAGGTTTCCGACGAGCTCGTTCAAAGGAATGCCAAGTTTAGTTGAAACTATTCCACCCAAGTTTGTTCCGAGGTTGTAACCGACGCCTTTTACTTTCCTCAGGGATTCGGCGACGGTCAAATGCCCGTCTACGTCCTTGCCTACAACGCGGACGATGCCCCTGAAGTCTTTGGTTTCCTTGTC
>JAGVWL010000001.1 GCA_018304285.1 Microcaldota archaeon | reverse complement strand
TGATTTTTCACAGCATCCATTTTCTTTTGAATTGCGTCGGCATCGCCCAAATAGTAGTGCCTAACTGGCTTTAGAGAATCGTCCAATTCGTAAACCAACGGCACGCCCGTGGGAATATTCAGTTCGGAAATTTCTTCGTCGCTTATGCCGTCAAGATATTTCACAAGCGCGCGAATGCTGTTGCCGTGCGCCGAAACCAAAACCCGCTTGTTTTTGCGTATTGCCGGCGCGATTTCTTTCCTCCAGTAAGGCAAAACACGCGCGTAAGTGTCCTTCAAGCACTCGGTTGCAGGAAGCTCACTCTCCGAAAGGGAAGCGAACAGCGGATCTTCCCCCTGCTTCGTTCTTTCCTTCTCGTTCAACTCGGGCGGGCGGACCGCATACCCTCTGCGCCACAATTTCACTTGCGCTTCCCCGTACTTCGCCGCGGTTTCCGCCTTGTTCAACCCCTGCAGCGCCCCGTAATGCCTTTCGTTCAACCGCCACGTTTTTTCCACCGGAATTTTTTCAAGGTGCAGTTCCTTGAGGACTATTGTCGTAGTATCTACCGCCCGCTTGAGGATGCTGGTGAAAACAATGTCGAACGAAAATTTTTCTTTTTTCAGGGTTTCTCCCGCTTCCTTTGCCTCGCCCCCGCCCTTGCCGCTCAAGCCGACGTCGACCCAGCCGGTAAAGCGGTTTTCCTTGTTCCACTCGCTTTCCCCGTGCCTCAAGAAAACCAGTTTGTACAATGCGCCCACACGCTCTGGTTTTATTAAAGTCCCCTTGAGTAATTCTATCATGAAACTATGCCTCAACTGCAATTTCAAGTTCGAGCGCGGCACTTACTGCCCCCGGTGCAACAGTCACAAGCTCAAGGAACTCGAGGCAAAGGAATTCGAAAAAACGCCCGCCGCAGGAGCGGAACCGCAAGAGCGAAAGCCAATGGTTTTCGACAAGAGCGGCCAGCGCGTTTACGGCGACACGAAGGAAGCGTGGAAAAGCTTCCACTCTCAAGTGCAGAACGCCTGCCCCGGCTGCAGCGGAACGGAATTCACTTACGACTACCGCCACAAGCAGAAAGTGTGCAAGAAATGCGGCGAAATCCTATTCATGCCCCGCAGGCCAGCGTGACTTCCGGTAATACGCATTGTTGTCGTGAATCTCCGGCTTTCCAAATAGTTTTTCCAACTCGTTAGAAAGGGCGATATTGTCATGCTCTTCCTCGAAAAACCGCGTTTCAGTAACTACCATCCCGCCCGTTTCCGCGGCTTCGGCAAACACTCCCGACAATTCCTTCTGCTCATCATCCTTCAAATGATATCCGCCGTTCAAGTACAATATCACGTGCGCTTTTTCACCGGGCTTTTCCAGCAACGCGTTTCCCCCCGCCCCCGGCCCCAAGAGCACGATGCTGTCGACCGTTTTCTTCGGCAACTTACAGGAGACACCCCCCCCGCTGCCGGCCTTCAAACGGAAAAAACGCCTGCCGTATTCAGAACGGGATTCCAAGTCCGACCGTTCGACCACAAGCTTCCCCCTTTCCAAATCCCGTTTCGCCGCCGAAATTGCTTTCTCTTCGATATCGCTTGCATAAACTTTATACTTTTTCACTCCCGCCTTCCTCAAAACTTCAGCCAATTCCACGTGCTCGAAATTCTTGGAAAGTTCTTCCGCCTGCGCGTACGGACCGAACCGCTTTTCCTGCATTCCAATCCCGACCACCCAAGCCACGACGTGTTCTTTCCCCCTGAATTCGCTTCCAAGCTTTTCCATCACGTTCCAGTTGCGTCCGAAATGCGTTTGCGTTGAGGTCATGCAAGAAGTACCGCCGCAAGTTTTTTAAGCCATCTTCAACCTTTTTCTACCGTCAGAAAGGTGTGGAAACATGGTTTGGGCTGAAATTTCAAGCGTTCTCGACGCCACTCAAAACGCGGTTTTGATCACGTTCGGAAAGGCGTTCGACTTTATCTTCGGTTTGGAGTGGGCGCTGGGCGGAAGCGAACTCACTTGGACTGCGATAGGCATTCTGGTAATAGTGCTGCTGTTCGCCTGACGCGTGAATGCAAAAACCGCAAGTCAAATTTTTTCCTTGAGGCCGTCCCACCAAAAGTCGGACTTGGTTTTCTTCAGCTGCCGCCAAAGCTTTTTCGCTGTTTTCGTGCGCAGCCGTTTTCCCGGCCGTTCAAGCCATTCCCAAGCGCTTTCATAGCCGATGTCGAAATACTCTCGCGCCTGCAAGGCGCATTCCAGCGCATCGGCATCGCGGACTATCTCCGACTCTCGCGTTGCGTGTTCCAAAAAGCTTTTTCTAGCCTTTTCCGGAAGAAACGTGCCTTGGTCTCTCGACACCTTCGCGAAAACCCCGTGCGGGGTTTTGAAATAGTTGGATTGGATTTTGTGCCTGTCCTCGATCCTCGTTTCGTGAAAATCATGGAACAAAGCTTCGGTAGCAGCCTTTTCCGCGTCCGCGCCCTCTTCCTTCGCCAGAACGAACGCGATTACCGCAGTGCGGAAAGAGTGTTCAGCCACGCTCTCCGGGTCCTTGACTTTCGCAATCCACCAGCCGCTCCGCTTTATCTTTTTCAGCGCGCCTGCCTCGAACAAAAACTTCAAGAGTTTTTTGAAATCGGTCCGCGTTGCCAATTGAACACCCCTCAAACAACTACGCCCAGCACCGCGCCGACCGCGTATCCCGATATTGCGGCGAGCATTCCGATCGCCATCATTTCCAAGCCCGTCTTCCACCAGCTTCCAATTGTAAGCTTCGCCTTGATTGCGCCTGCCGCGAACAACACCGCCGCGGCAGAGATTACCGAAAACCACATTGCCTGCACTACCGGGAGGAAGAAAAAGCCGGTTAACGGTATGAGCGACCCGATGAATGCGGAAACGCCGACGATAAACGCGCTTTTCGTGGGAGAATCGCCGTCAGGCCTATCCAAACGCAGTTCTTCGTGCATCATGAAATCCAGCCAAACCTTCTTGTTGGAAGTTATCTTCTTCACAACATCCTCGAGCAGCTTGCCGGCAAACCCCTTGCGCCTGTACAACTCGCGCACTTCCTCGACTTCGGTCGGGCTTCCTTCGTCGACCTCTTTTTTTTCCTTTTCATACTGATTCCAATAGAAGTCCCTTTCCGCCTTTGTTGAAGTGTAAGCGACCGCAGCCATCGCGAGCGATTCTGCGAAAGTTGCAGCAAGTCCGGCAATAATCACCACCCTCGTTTCAAGCGTTGCTGCCGCGACTCCCAAGACTATGCCTAAGACGTTTACTAGCCCGTCTTGCCCGCCAAGAATCGAATCGCGCAGCAGCCCGCCGCGCTCCAGCTCGTGGTGTTCTTCCGCCAAATGCTTTTCCAAATCGAATTTCTTTTTAGCCATGCCACCGAATCCAGTATGCGGATAAAGTTTTTATTCGTGCGGTCAACACCGCGGTTCGCGCTGACTTTAAAACCCCCGCTTCCTTTCTGCTATTCGGTGGGTGTTTTTGGCTCAAAGCGTTTCCAGGGCGGTCAAAGAAATACTTTCTAACTTGGCGTACTTGAGCTTCGCCTTCCAGCACCAGCTGGTCAACGAATCCGCCCTCGCCCGCTTCATCCACCCGCGCGTCGAGGAAAAAACGGGTGCGCCCGTATCGCGCGGCGCGGTAATCGCTGCAGTGCGGCGTTTCACGATTTCATTCAAGCCCCGCCACAAAGACTTGAAGCTCATGCAGTTTCTCAAGTCTTTCAAAATCCAGCTTCGCACGGGCTTGTCCGAAGCGAATTTCATGCGCACGAAAAAAACCGCGGCGGTGCTGGCCGAACACTCGGCGAAAACCCAGTGGGACAAGGTCGAGGAATTCTATGTTTTAAACCGCCCGAACGAAATCACGCTCATAACCCCCCACGCCCAGCTCAAAGCCATGCTCTCCCGCATTCCACAGAAAGACGTTTTGAGCAGGTATGACGACCGCGCCATCATCACGGTTTTTTACGACCCGGAATTGGAGGAAAAAACTTTCGGCGCGCTCTACTACCTTGCCGACATTTTCGCTTCGCTGGGCGTAATCGTGCACGTCGTTTTTTCAACGTACTCGGCGAATTCGTTCGTGATAAAGGAAAAAGACGTTCCGTTCGTGTACCATGCGCTTTCGGAATCCATGCGTGAAATAGACGCGCTGCACGAAGAATAGCGCGCCTTTAGCCTTCAGTGAAAACCAGTTCCTTGTTGAATACCCGTATGCCTTCGCCGGGAACTATCTTGAACGGCCGCACGAACGTGTCGTGCGCAGTCTTCCTCATTTTCAAAACTTCGACGGCCCTCTGGCGCGTGTCTCGGACGAACAAATTGTGCAAATACACAACCCCGTCCACCAAAAACTCTTCCACTGCAAAATCGTGCACGGGCATAAGCGGGCTTTGCACGTCCGGCCGCTCGGCGATGAAAATAGTGGTAATGCCCAGCTGTTTCAGCCTCTTGCACAAGCCCGTAATCTCCTTCCTCAAGCGCACCGCGCTCTCGCTCGACGCGACGAAGGAAGTGATGCTGTCGAACACCACGCGCTTGACTTTCTGCGCCTGGACCGCTTCCTTAAACTGGCCTTGCATGCTTTCGGCAAAGCTTTTCACGTCGAAAACATTGCGTGACGTGATGTCCAGCATCTTTTTCTTTTCGAGCCCCTCTGCATCCCAGCCGAAAAGCATTGCCGTCTGCTTCAAGCTTTCCTCCGACTCCTCGAAAGAAACGTACAAGCCCGGCTCGCTGAAGCGCCTCGCGCCTTCAACCAGAAACTGCAGCCCGAAAATGGTTTTCCCGCTTCCCGGCCCTCCAGTTAATTGAATAGTGCTGCCCCGCGGAATGCCCTCGGGAATCATTGCATCAAAGCCGGCAATGCCCGTCTTGATTCGGTCTATTGAAAACGGTTTTGCGGCCGCGCTTCCGGCTTTCATTTCCTGCGCTTCACCCTGACGCCCTTCGGCTTTGAAAACATCGGCGGGTTTCCGGCAAAGCCGTAAACCTCGGCCATTTTCACCGCCCTGTATGAAATCAAAAGCAAAATCACGTTCACGAGCATGGGGAAGACGAGCATGATTTCGAAAACCGCGCCCGGGCTGGCGGTGTTCAACGCAACCATGAGCTTCAGCATTTCGTTCAAGGCGATGAACAATACCGTTACGGCGAGCAAGTCGAGCAGCGTGCGGAACATTCCCGGAAAAAACTTTTTCCTCGCGTACGTGAGCGACCAGAACGTGATTACGCTCAAAAGCACGTTCAAGAACGCCAGCGTTTCCGTTGAAAAAAAGTTGAAAGCCATTCCCACACCCCTTATAATTTCACTACCTTGTCGCAAAACTGCGAAAGCGTCTTGACCAAACGCGCGTCGGCCTCGCTCTCGACCGTAATGAAAATCCCGTAAAACTCTTTCACCCGCGCGCGGCTGGTGAGGAAGTGGCTGAAGTGAAGCACGGTATTCTGGTCGTGGTAAATCAACAGCGTGGAAACGGAATCGAGGAAAATGAACTTTTCCTTGCCCAACGATTCGATGGCGTCATCCAGCGCTATCCCCAAGTCCGTAAGGTTGGTAGGCGAGGAAATGAAAAGGCAGTTTTCCTTGCGCTCGGCCATGCCTCCCGCCGATTTCGTGATGCAGTCGATGAAAAACAGTTTTGAAGTGTCCACGCCGTTCTTCTCGAGGATGGGCACGATGTTGGCGTACGGCTTGTTGATTGAAATGTAAATGCCGTGCGCCTTCTTCCTGCGAATCATGTGCTTGAGCAAAACCATGTTCGCCTCGTCGTAATCCTTGAAATCGAC
>JAGVWL010000018.1 GCA_018304285.1 Microcaldota archaeon | reverse complement strand
GTCCACACGTAAAGCGATATTCCGGAGTCAATTAGGGGGACGAACGCATCAAAACCTGAGTTCTCTTTCCTGCCAAGGTTATTTGGAACGAATATCGTCGGTTCCGCGTATGTTCGAAGACCGAGTTCTTCTACGAGTTTTTTGAAGAAATCTCTAATTGTCGCCTCGTCCACATCGATCCGATAAAGCCCCTCAATCAGAAGTCGTTGCCTAACGATTTCCGGCGCAAGATTTTCCATGTACTTTTATTTCTCTCCGACATTAAAATTCATTAGCCTAAACCGCGTTCGTTGATTGCCTAAAAAAGCTGCATTTAAATGCCGAATGTAGCACTTCTGTGCAGAGCATCAGGTCGGGCTTGCGCTCTGAGACCAGGAGACAGTGCAGGGGGAGGGATTTGAACCCCCGAACTCCTAAGAGAACAGGCCCTGAACCTGTCGCGTCTAGTCAGCCTTTCTTTTCCAAGGTTTTCTTTCCCTGAAAGAAAAGCTTTTGACCAAGCTTCGCTACCCCTGCTTTCGCAAATAATGTGTGTGCAAATCAAGAAAAACCCTTTCTTTTCAAAAGGGTTTTTAACCATCCCCCGCCTAGATTCTTTAACGACTTTTAGCTTAGTCAATCGGTGGGCTTAACCAAATGCACATTCCAAATCCATACGAAAACAAGCACTACAAACTGTACTTCGTTCTACCCGTAGTGCTCATTATCGCCGCGCTGTTCTTCATTCCCAACATCCCCCAAGGAATAGACTTGCGAGGCGGGCTGCTCATAACCGTATTCACGCCAAGCGAAATAACGCCCGCGCAAATCGCAGAAATCCAAGGCGCTTTGGCCCAATTCAGCCCGTCGGGCGTGCGCAGCTTTTCCTCGCCCGCAGGAAGCGGGGTTGAAATTGAAATTCCGTCCGACGAAAGGCTGGCGAAAGGCGAAGAACTGCTGGCGGAAATGAACAAGCTCAACAACGAGTTTGTGGAATTGGAAATAGCCAAATCGCCTTTGGCCGACCAGAAAAAGCAAGAGACTCTGGCCAAGGCGGGCGAATTGAACTCGCTTTTCTCGCAGCAAGCGCTGTCCGGAGACGTGCAGAAAGACGTGCTGCAAGCGCAACAATCGTTTTTGGACGCGCGAAGCGCGTACAGGCAAAAAATCGCAGCAGCCCTATCGGGCGTTGTTTCCACCGAAACAGCCTCGTTCAAGGAAGTCGGCTCTTCCCTCAGCAAGTTTTTCGTCACCAAAACCCGCGAAATCGTAATCTATTCCTTCTTGTTCTCGGCAATAATCATTTTCCTCGTGTTCAGGGCGTTGGCCCCAAGCTTTGCAGTCATTTTCGGCGCTGCAGCCGACATCATCATAACCGCAGGCGTGATGGGCTTGCTTGGAATTCCCCTAACGCTCGCAAGCGTTGCTGCCTTGCTCATGCTCATAGGCTTTTCTCTCGACACGGACGTTATGCTGACCGCGTGCGTTATCAAGCGCAAGGAAGGCACGCCAGCGCAAAGGGCGTTCGGCGCCATGAAAACCGGCTTGACCATGAACGCTTCGGTCCTCATTTCATTCGGAATACTGCTTTTGCTTTCGTTGTGGCTGCAAATTCCGTTTTACTACCAAGTAGGCTCGGTCGCCGTGATAGGCGCCCTTGTCGATTCGATTGCGACTTGGATGGGCAACGCGCCTTTGATATTGTGGAGCGTAGAACGCAAGGAAAAAACTGGTGCTTGAAATGGGCTGGAGCGGGTTGCTGGCAAAACGCAGGATTCAAATAGTCCTGCTCGTGTTCGTGCTAGCCTTGGCCCTGTTGTTTCTGAAAGACTTAAATCCCATGACTTTCGACGCCAACATGGGAATCGAATTCGTGGGAGGAGTGCGCGTTCCCATTTCCCTCGAACGCAGTGTGGATTCCGAAACAATGCAGTCGATGGTCGATACCATCAAAATAAGGATTAACGCGTTCGGCTTGAGCCAGGCGATAGTGAGGCCCCTAGGCGATAAGGAAATTATCGTGGAAATCCCGCGCGCGAACTCAAAAGTTATTGAGAACATAGAACGCATTTTGCGCGAGCAAGGAAAGTTCGAGGCTATTATCGACGGAAGGCAGGCGTTGGCAGGAGAGCACGTTATCGCGAACGCGATCGGCGGGAGCGGGGGAGAAAGCATAACGCGCACTGTCGGAGGCGCGCAGTGGAGCTTGACTTTCGCCATTACCGGCGACGGCGAAGTGTTTTTCGCCAACGCGGCGAAAGGAAAGAAAGGATTTCCCGTTTTGATGTTTCTCGACAGGCCCGAAAACGCCGTGCTTGTAGTCAACAGGAGCGTTCTCTCGGGCATTCCCGAAGATGCGGTTGAAGAAGTTCTGAAAAAGGACGGCGACAACATTGCCTTGGCGTATGCCGAAGCGTTTTCCAACGCCTCGCTGCAGAACAGGACGCGCGTACTGATCGGGCGCAATGCGCTTGACTCGAATCCAGCAATTGCGAAAACCCTTTCCGAAAACGGGTTTTTGGAAGATGCCGATGCGGAAAAGAAGATTATGGCGAGACCCGACGCGGATTTCGTTCCCCAGTCCCTCCCGTCGCAGTTCGGCGACAGCGTTTTCTCTTGGAAGGCCATAGGCCTGCGTTCGGCGCCCACGCTGCAAGTGGAGCCGCTGGGGCAAAGGGCGATCACTCAATATTCGATTACGGGAATGGCTTCAGGCGTAACTCCTGAAGAACAGCAGCAGAACGCGTTAATCGAATTGCGCGAGCTGAAAAGCATTCTTTCCGGAGGGCGGCTGCCCGTCACTACGATAGTCGGGAGTTATTACGACGTTTCGCCGTCTTTGGGAAGGCAATTCCTGCTTTACAGCATGATTGCATTGTTTTTCGCGGTGTTCGCCGTTTCGCTTTTCCTGACGCTCCGCTACAGGAAACTTTCACTTACAATTCCCATAGTTGCCACGAGCGTCATAGAACTCGTCTTGCTTTTGGCGGTCATTGGAACGTTCGGGACCCTTGACTTGAGCGCCATGGCCGGAATAATTGCGCTCATAGGAACGGGAGTGGACAACCAAATCGTGATTACCGACGAGTTTTCGCGAAAGCGCAGGGCTGATGAGTCTGAAGTGAGCGGCAAGGAAAAGCTTTCCCGCGCTTTCTTCATCGTCTTCGCAACAGCCGGCATTTCAATCGCCTCGATGTCGCCCTTGTTTTTCAGCGGAATCGTGGAAGTGACGGGCTTTGCCGTCGCAACCATGCTCGGCGTGATAATCGGCATTGCCGTAACGCGCCCGGCTTACGGCGTCGTGGCTGAAGAGATTTTCAAGCACGAAACGCCCGAATAGTTTTATGGGGCGCAATCACTTTTTTCCTTCGGCTTTTTCGCGCAGTTTCCTGCCTTCCTCGATTTGCTTAGTTACGCGCTCGCGGTATTTCTCCAGCTCTTCCTTCCCCCAGATTTTTTCCACTACATACGCCGCGTACTGCTTGGAGATTTCGCTGGCGCTCAAAAGCAAGTCTTGCATTCCGGGAATGTCGAGCTTGATCTCTCGCGGCTCAATGATTTCCAAAGCAACGGGCCCGTAGCGCATGGTGATGCGCAAGAGCGTGGGAAAAGAGTCGGTCAGGATTTTCACTTCCGCGTTCGAGGAAAACCCGCCTTGCTCGCTTTCCATTACCTCCTCGATTTCCCCCTTGCAGTACAAAACCCCTTCTTCCTTTGTCAAGCGCGCGAGAAAATCGACTAGGGAATCTTTAACCGCGTTGGCTTCTTTCGCGTGCGCGTCGAAGTGCAGCGTGCTCAGCACCGCACCGTAACCTATCGCTTCCTTGAACAAGGGCTCGAACTTGCGCTCGTCGCTGCCCTCAAAATCTTTCTTAGATATCAGCCAGCCCATTTTCTTTATACCCCGTGCGTTCAAACGGACTTGAGAAACCCTTTTTCCACCACGTAACGCTTGTGGCAGATGGGGCAGTGAAGCACGCCCCGGTCGTCTTCGGCAAGCCTTATTCCGAAAGAGTGCTGGACCCAGCAGTTTCTGCACGATTTTACGATGTCGTCTCCCTGCACGGTCATAAATAGTTTTTCAAACCCTAACATTAAAAGGATATAGGTGCCGGAATCCGTTTTTCCGGCAAAAAAGCTTCCAGCGGAAAATCAAGGGTTTTGCATCATGGATTTCATCGAACTTTTCCTCCTCGTCCTGCCCGCGTTCGTTTCGAACGCAGTTCCCGTCGTTTTCGGAGGCGGGACTGCGGTGGATTTCGGGAGGAGTTTCGCGGACGGGAAAAGGATTTTCGGAAACTCGAAAACCATCCGCGGGCTGGTTTCCGGAATACTCGCAGGAACTGCAGTGGGAACGCTTTTGGCATTCGCCGTTCCTTTCCTGCCCTGGATTCCCCTGGAGCAAAAGTTTTTCCTCGCGTTCTTGGCTTCGGCGGGCGCGATGGCGGGCGATTTGCTCGGCAGTTTCGTGAAAAGGCGTTTGGGCGCATCGCCCGGCTCGCAGTATTTCCTCCTAGACCAGCTTTTGTTCTTGATAATCGCGCTGGGCTTGGTAGTATGGGCGGAGACGGCGCTAATCGCGGTGCTGAACGGCTGGGACGTGCTTGCACTTTTGGTTTTGACTTACTTCCTCCACTTGTTTTTCAACGGCGTGGCGCACAAGCTGCAGTTGAAGAACGTGCCGTGGTGAAAAGCGTTGGGGAAAGGCTTCAGGCTGTCGGCGAAAGAAAAACACTTCCTGTTTTACTTCACTCTGATCTTCCTTTCGATCTTCGGTTTGCTCAAGATTACCGAGCCGCAGCCCGTAAACCTGTTCGTGGCGCAGCTGCAAGAGCGTTTGCTTTCGAGTGCAGGCTATAGCATCGTGAGGGACGGCGCCATCCTTTTGCTCAACGGTTCGGCGTTCCAGATAGTAATCGACTGCAGCGGACTCGTGATGATGACGCTGTTTTTCGCCCTGCTTTACTCTACCAAGACGAAAATCCCCCTGCCCCGGCTCCTCGCTTACTTCGCCTTCTTTTTCCTTTTCAACTTACTCCGCTTGGCTTTCACGATCGGCGTCGCGGCGGATTACGGCGAAGGAGCGTTGGGAATAGTGCATCCGGTCTTGTGGTTTGTCGACGCGGGCGTGGTTTTCGCATGCTGGGCGAAGGAATACGGCCTGCTGAAAAAAAAGTAAGAATTTTATACTACTACGGAGTACGTTCTTTTGGAGGAGGTGGCGGGAAATGAACGTGAAATTGCTATTCGCAGCGGTGCTTGCATTTGCAATTCTGCCTGCGGCTGCCCAAGCAACTTACTACAGCTAT
>JAGVWL010000017.1 GCA_018304285.1 Microcaldota archaeon | reverse complement strand
GACGTGGTTAGAGCCTACGCAGACAGGACAGTAAGATACGATTTATCTCAGGGTTCCTTCGGAAACAAAAGCCACGAGAAACTCATGGAAATTTACGAGGCAACCGAATCGTTGTTGCGCTATTATCTTAGTGGACGCGAGGAAGCCGAAAGGCTCAGATTGGCAGATTTTACTGAACTAGTTTCAAGGGGAGCTAAGGAGAGAGCCGTAAGAATAACACAAGAGCAGTTCGGAAACTTGGCTGCGAGTATAAGAGGCGACCTTGAGGAAGCGATGGTGAAGGGAATCAAGAGTAGCATGGCGGAGGAACAACATTCAGATCTGATTGATGCATACCGCAGTATCACTGCGCATCTAGATAGGTACGACGAAGTTCATGACGAGCATGAACGGGGAACGCAGGATACAAAAAAACGCTACGCTAATTTAGTGGAGGAAGAAAGAAAGCGACTTGAAGCCGGAATCGAAAAAATCAGACAGGGGGCCGTAATTCCCGGCTTGGGTAGAAGAGTCCGCGCGACGGACGTAAAAGAACTCCCCTCGCAGAGTGGTAGAACGAACTATGCAATCCGCAAAATGAATGAGAAAATCGAGAAGTTGAGGGAACGAGCTGAAACGAAAATAGCTGACTACCATTCCAAGAGAGACACTGAGATTTCGAGGCGCGAGCAAAATCTGGATAAGGCGGTATGGAACTGGGCGCTTGATCACTCTCAACTGATCCATCTTGCGAGGGAGAAGTATCAGTCTGCGAAGAGCCTACGATAGACTACCGCCGCGGCTTTATTTTACGACGCACTAGACGACCATTACTAGTTTGTTTCTTGAATCAGCGAGCCCGCGGTTGCCTCAGACTCTAGTATCTTCCTAGAGTTACTCCCCCTGCATGTTCTATCTTTCTATAGTCTGCGGCATCCTTCCTTAGTGTGACTACAAATAGTGAAATGTAGTCATACGTCATTTGAGCAGGCGTCTGAGTGCCCGGTATTCCTTGAGCATGAGTTCGATTGTGGGGTGGATGTCGTGCCCGTTTTCGTACGCTTGCAGTGCCGCGTAATACTCTTGCCGGTTGCGCAGCTCGATGTTGAGCGGCGGCAAGCCGTGCTTGAGCAGGACGTTGTTCAAAAGCAGGCGCCCTACGCGTCCGTTGCCGTCCTGGAATGGGTGGATGTTCTCGAATTGGTTGTGCATTACCGCGGCAAGCACGAGCGGAGGGTATTTCCGCTTGTTTTTAGAATACCATTCCACGAGGTTGGAAAGGAGTTTGCGCACTTGCGTCGAGGGAGCGCCTCGGTGGACGACGTTTCCCAACGCGTCGGCGATTACAACTTCTACGCCGCGCTTCCGCAGTTTTCCCGCAAACGGCTTGGAATTGAGGAACACTATTTTGTGCAGTTCGAGAATCAAGGGGATTGAGACGTGCTCTTTGGTTTTCCTGATGTATTCAATTGCCTTGGCGACGCCGTACGTTTCCGAGATATCCCCTTTCGGCTTGTCCGGCCACTTGCCGCGTTGGAGGATGTTTTCGACCTCGTTCGGCAAAATGGTGGAGCCCTCGATGGCATTAGTGTCGTACGTGAACGCTTCGGTGAATTTGCGCCAATCCTCTTCAGACAAGTGCCTGACGAGAATTTCCCCCTTCAATTCAAGCGTTTTAAGCTCGTTCAATTCCGAAGGCGAGAGCAAGCCCTCGAAAGGGTCTCCGATGGCTTTCCGCGCCTTGACGCGGTACTGTAGTTTCCCTTCCGCAGCAAGCTTTTTTTCCGCCAGTTCGGCTTTTTTTCCGCCAGTTCGCTTGCTGAAAGATTGGCGCCCAAGTACACGCGTAATTTCCTTATTTTGCCCTTCTCGCGGTAGGAATGGGCCAAATAGTGTTGGGTGACTCCGCGAGTTCTCCTGCGTTCAACGTGCATTACTAGACTGTGTGACTACTTATATTTAAAGTTATCTAACAAAGTGACTACACGCCAACTGGCGGTTTATGAGCACTCCCCCTGCATCTTGTAAGAAACTATAGTCTGCGCTAGAAAAATTAAGAGGCAAAAACAAGCGATTTTTACCGCCTAATTTTCCCCCTAAAAATTACGCGCAAGAAACGAGTTGCGCCTCTTCTTTTTAAGTAAGCTTGGCAATAAGTCGTTATGGCCCGCAAGCTGAACTGGAAAAGAATTGCTGCAGGCACGCTCGCTGCAGGCCTGATTTTGTCCCTCAAGGGCGACAGTGTACACCGTCCCACCCCTCCGACCACTTCCGTTGCAGCGCGCTATTCCGAAAGTACAAAGGACGCGCCGGCCAAAACGGAATACCTATCAAACGTGGACAGGCAGGTGCACGACAAGATTGCGGAAATCCGCGAGCTTGGATGGCTCACCCCGGAAGACAGGACTAGCGTGCTCGTCTACGGGCTACAAAGCGACACGCGTTTCGTGCGCATCAACATCGACACTCCGCGCATGTCGGCAAGCCTCATTAAGCCATTCGTCATGCTCGCCGCCTACCAGCATAGTCGAAAAAATACCTGAAGGCGGAAAGACCTACCGCAACCGTACCACTGCGCGCAATCTTAACGCCCTCCTTTGGCAACTCCATAACGGGAAACTCATAAGCCCCGCTTATTCAAGCCGCATGATGCGCCACCTCGACGGCTACTCAACATCCCGCCTAAAGGCGCTTCAAAGCGACTTTGACCTTGACATGGCCGGCAAGACCGGTTTTGTCAGCGGCTTGAACGGCGAGGCGGCCCGCATTTCATACAAGACGGCCAAAGGCGAGACCAAGCACTACAACTTCATCGTCATGATTGAGAACACCAAAATGCCAGGCGAGAATGGTGCGGCATGGGGCAAGCGCACCAGCCGGGCCATACGCTCGATATTCAAGGCAGTGCACAAGAACATGGTCAAGCCCTAGTAACTGCACCTCGTATCTTATTAGAGTCTGCGCCATTTGATAATTGCCGCCTAAAAAGAGAAAATATGCGACTAGGCTTTCAAGTAAGCCTATTTTTTCTTTAATGCATCAACTGCTTTTCGAAGGTCAGCCATGGTGACGTTATTGAAAACATGCGTGTGAGGATAAAAGTAGCCTCTAGCGTTTTGCACATATGAACTACGGTCTAGTTTATATTTGGAATTTGGAAAGAGCTCGCCCAGATACGCGGCGATTGGGTCGCTGCTTGAGCTCGGACTATTAGTTTTAAGGCCAATTGATGCGGCATAATGGTCTTCAGAGATGCCCCAAATATTAGCCATTTGACTTTCGCCTTCGGCCAGTCTTGGCGTCTGTTCTTTCGGAGGAAGATAGTTTTTGTACGTCAGTTCTTTTCTTTTTGGGTCGTAAAAAAGCCGACTTGGCATAGCAAACGATGTTTCAAATTGATGTACGTTGGGAGCGGCGCGTCTAATTCTTTCAATTAGTTTCTGAGGTGACAATCTCTCGGGAGTGGCTTTTTTTACTAAAGCTTTGATTGCTTTTCCTGCCGTTGAGTTTTCAAATCTTCGCTTCATTACTTTCATGGCAATCCCTCGCAAAAATTGTATAACCTTCGGTATTTAAACTCCCCCTGCCTCGGACGGCACCCCGACGACAGATAATCCGTCAGATACTAGGCTACAGACTCTAGAAACATTCTAGAGTCACTCCCCCTGCACACTCCCCCTGCACTTAGACTCACGCCATGCCGAGGTAAAGTTTGCTTTACTTGAAGAAATGCATGCCAGGAGCGCTTCAACGCCGTGCCTCAAGCCTTGCTCTAAGCTTTTAAAAGCAAAATGCTTCACTTATAGCAGAAGGCAAAATTATTTGAACTTTCTTCTTGCCTTCTGCAACTAGCGAAAAGCTGCAGAAAGTTCAATTACTTTCGCTTTTCGCTATATGCTGGAAGGAGGCGAGGGCGGATAGCGAAAAGCCGATTGAGCATAGTGATTCCCACGCTTGACGAAGAGGCGACCATCGGTAAAACGGCCCGGGCCGCGCGCTCCGCGTTTCCCGACGCGGAAGTAATCGTGGTCGACAGCTTTTCCACGGACGCGACCGTGCGGAAAGCTCGCGAGGCAGGAGCAAGGGTGGTGAAAGCGAAACGCCGGGGCAAAGGCGCGGCAATGGCTGCAGGCGTAAAAAAAGCTTCAGGCAGCACAATCATTTTTTTCGATGCGGACTTGAAAAACGTTTTCCCCCGCATGTTCAAGATTCTTGCGAATCCGGTCGCAAAGGGCAACTGCGATGTTGCGATAGGCACGTACCGCTCGCCGTTCGCGCAATCTTTCACGGAATTGGTTTACAGGCCGCTAATCAAATCCTGTTTTCCCGAAGTGGAAAAAGTTTTTCCGGACACTCCCTTGAGCGGACTGCGCGCCTTATCCAAGCAGACTGCACTGCAACTCAAGTTTGTTCCTGATTTCGGGGTTGAAGCCGGAATGAACATAGACCTGGCGTTGGGGGGCGCGCGTGTGGAAAGCGTCAGCCTCGGCAGGATAAACCCGGTTTTCAAGGGGAAACTGGGGGCAAAGGTCTTGAAAAAGCGGGCGAGGCAAATCGCCCACGCTATTGCCATGAAGGCGAAAGAGCGCGGCCGCAAAGTTGACGGCCGGGCTTTAAAGAAGGCATTAGCCAGGATAGATGCAGCGATAGAAAAATCAGGGGGTTAGCCTGTTGCGGTCGCGCGGGAACAAAGCGCACTCGCGAATGTTCGCGCGATTTGCGAGCTTCATGCACAACCGCTCTGCGCCGATGCTCCAGCCCGCGTGCGGAACTGCGCCGTAACGGAAAGCGTCCACGTACCACTCGAAATCGCCGGGATTAAGGTTGCGCGCCTTGAGCTGGGCCACGAGAACGTCGGGATCGTGGATTCTCTGCGCGCCGCTCGCTATCTCCAGCCCCTTGAAAACCAAGTCGTACGATTTCGATATCTTCGGGTTTTCCTCGAGTGGCATGGCGTAAAAAGCCCTTGCCAGGGTAGGCCAGCGCGTGGTGAAGAAAACTTCCGCACCCAAGATTTTCGGCAGTTGCGAGTCTGCTTCCTTTGGAATGTCCTGCCCCCAGTCTATCTTGAAGCCTTTCTTGTCCAGCTTTTCGAGGATTTCATCGTAAGTAAAGCGCGGCACGCGCTCGGGAACTTCATACTCTGCGCCCAAAAACTTCAATTGCGAAGCGCAGTTTTTCTTGACGCTGCGCAGGATATGGAGGAAAAACTCTTCCAAATAGCTTATGGCCTGGTTGTCGTCGATGAAAGCGCATTCGATATCCATCTGGGTGCTTTCGTTCAAGTGCACGGTCGTGTTGTGCTTTTCGGCGCGGAAGACGGGAGCGGTCATGAAAACGCGCGTCATTCCCCCCAACACCGCAAGCTGCTTGTACAACTGCGGGCTTTGGGCAAGGAAAGCTTTTTTCTCGAAATACTTTACTTCGAAAACGTCGGTTCCGCCTTCGCTCGCGCTTTCCAAAAGCGTGGGAGTGTTGATTTCCTGGAATTCCAATTCCAAAGCCTTCTCGCGGAACGCCTTTTGCAATTCACCGCGAATCTTGAAAGTAGCCTGGGTTTCCAAACGCCGCAAGTCAACGCTGCGGTTGTCCAGCCGAACGTCGATGTCCGCAGGAACTTTGCCCGTAAGCTCGAAAGGCACTTGCTTGACCACCCGCCCCAACACTTCGATAGTCGAGGGAGATATTTCGCATCCGAACGCAGAGACTGAAGGGTTTTTCTTCACTACGCCCTCGGCCAAAACGCTCGTTTCCTTTATGAGAGTGTCGGCAATTGCCGCAAGCTCCGGCTGCTCGGTTTTTTTTATGGTCAACTGCGCCAGGCCTTCGCGCTCGCGCAGGACGAGAAACACGAGTTTTCCCATATCACGCTTTTCGTGCACCCAGCCCGCGACGCGCACTTTTTTGCCGTCCAGCGCAGGGGTTATTTGAGATAGAGAGTGTGAAAGTTCCATCGTTTTCGTTCCTCACAATCCTTATAGATTTTGGTTTTTAAGAATGGGGGATCTGAGATTCGAACTCAGGTCGCGAACTCCCGAAGCTCGCAGGATGCCAGGCTACCCCAATCCCCCTTTAACCTAAAAATGTGTTCGCAAAAGCAAATAAAATCCACTGGTGCCCCCGCGCTAAGGCGGTTGGGCAACATATTTATTCGCCGGATTGTTTGAAGCATTAAAGAGACCTCGAAATTGCATGATTGGAGAATCCAGGCAACCGCGCATTGTTTCGATAGGCAGGCAGCAAAAAAGCCTTATCGACTACCGCGACGCCGGCGAATACGTGCCGTACAAGCGCCAGCCTCCCGCTTTCTACGCGGAAGCAAAACAGCTTTTCACAGACAACGAAATAATCCTCCTCGCAATCTGGCTCGTAGTATCCCCTTCCGCGGCGCTCGCCTATTTGATTTGGATCAAGTACGAACACCTCCGCCTTTTCGCGCTGCTGCTGTTCGCAGTGGGAATAATCCACGCGATTTACCAGTGGCAAGGCTTTTACTCTTTCGCACGCAACCTCATCGGAATCTAAAGCCGTTCGCTTAAGAAAGCTGTTTTAAAGATTCCAACTCAAAAAAACTTGGAGCGTGGGCCTATAGCTCAGCCTGGACAGAGCAACTGCCTTCTAAGCCAGACTTTTCTTTTGCGAAAAGAAAAGTCAGGCGTGTCAAAAGAAAAAATAGTTTTCTTTGGCGGCACCCTCGCCTTTCTTTTTCTAAAAGAAAGGCAAGGTAAAGAAAGGGGCAAGGCAGCAGGAGGTCGGGGGTCCAAATCCCCCTAGGCCCGCTTCAACAAAAAAGGCAATTGTTTTTATCGTACGCGCGAGTGGAGTATTGCAATGATAAGACTCAATGCGTTCCCGCTGGATTTGGAGTACGACGATTCCGAGAAAAAGCTTTACTTCGACGGCGTGGAACTTGCGCCGGCAACGTGCACGCTCGGGGAAATGGAAAGCGTCGTTTCCGACAAGGCGTTTTTAGCAAAAGCAGACAAGAAGCGGGTGCAATACTTCATGTTCAGGAGCATCGCGCGCAAGAGCGAGTCCGAACTGTTCAAAATGCCGCCTTTGGAACTGTCTTACGACATTACGGTAATCCCGCCGTTCGATTTGGGAAGGGAATTCAACAAGACACTGGGGCATTACCACCCGCAAGGTCCCTCGGGAGCGCGTTACGCCGAAATCTACGAGGTTTTGGAGGGTGAAGGGCATTACCTGCTCCAGCGTTTGGACGAGCAAACGCAGGGAGTGGATGAAGTGCTTTTGGTCAAGGCGAAAAAAGGAGACAAGGTCGTCGTTCCCAACGGCTACGGCCACATTTCCATAAACCCCTCGCCTTCCACGCTGGTTTCCGCAAACATTACGGGATTGTTCAAGAGCGAGTACGACCCTTACAGGCTGAAAGGCGGGGGCGCGTACTTCGAGTTGATAGACGATTCGCCCGTCCCCAACGAAAACTATCCCAACCTGCCGCTAATCAAAAAAATCAACGCCATGGACTTGCCCTTGAACCAGCAGTTCGACGGAGACAACATTTACGCGCAATTCACCGAAAGCCCGGACAAGTTCGATTTCCTGCGCAAGTAGCTTACGCAGTAGGGGAGAAGTTCACGCAACTGATTGAAATCAGCGCTTCGTTATTCCCCTCGTTGGCCTCGCGAACGGAATTGTAATAGTCTGCCTGCGCTGAAATCACGCGCCGCCCTTCCTTCTCGCAAGTGAAGGAAAACTGTTTCGTCACGTCCCTTCCCGCACCCAAGGCGGGAATGGAAAAGTCAAAGCCGTTTTCGACGACTGTGTTCGAAACTTTGGAGGCGGCAGTCGAACCGGAGTTTCTCGTGGTGACGAGAAGCTGGGCGGTGCCGCCGACCTTCAAAATCAAAATCCCTTCCTCCAGTGTGTCCCCGTAATCCCCTCGCGAGTATATGGCCGCAGTGTAGTCGGGAAGCCAAGGCTGGATTTTCACGTTTCCGACGACTTTGGCGACGGAATCGGGGTTTGCAAAAAACAGTACTGCGAAAACGAAGACCGCGAGCACTGCAAAAAACGAGAGGGATTTCAGCATTGCAAGCCCACCGTGCGGTTTGAAATCCTCACTGGCATTCAACTACCTCTGCGTCAATGTTGTTAGTTTCGTCCGACTCAGATATTTGCTTTCCGAAATCCGCGAACGAACGGATGAGTTTCGACCCAGTCCTGTCGCATTTGACGAGAAATTCGGTTGCCGCGAAAGCGCCCGGAGCGAGCGAAGGAACGTCGAAAACCAAGTCTGAACCGCCCAGTATTGTGATTTTAGTTACGGAGGGGTTCGAGGCAATGGCGCCTATGTTCTGCGTTTTCACGCCGAACGTAACGCTCTGCCCGCGTTTTACTGCAACGCTGGGGTCGAGTTCGGTAAACAAGTCTGGCTGCGTTCGAGACGGACGCGCTGCAAGGGAATCGGAGGGAGTGACTGCAACGAAATAGCCTGAAAGCGAAGTTTGCGGTGCGGACGAAGCCCTGCTCATGGATTCGAGCACGAAAACGGTGGTGAAAGCGAGTATTCCAGCGAACAACGCGATTATCATGAGCAAGCGGTTTGTAGTGCTTTCCGAACTCCAGCCTTTCATCATAAGCCCCACACCTCGCTAAAACTGTTTCCCGAAATAAACCAAGTCGAGCGTGGTTAAAAAATAGCGCGGTTTTGAACGGCGAGGGGGCTGCAGCTGGGACGGCAGAAAAGCAAAAACTGTTAAGAGTGCAGAATAAAGAAAAAAATAAAAAAAAGAAAGAGTGCGGGGGACTTACATGTCCATGCCGCCGCCCATACCGCCCATTCCGCCTCCCGCCGGCGATGCGGGCTTGCCTCTCGACGCAATTATGTCGTCGATGCGCAAAATCATTTCGGCAGCTTCGCTTGCAGACTGGATCGCCTGTTTCTTGACGCGCACGGGCTCGATTATGCCCAAAGCGCCCAAGTCATGCACTCTCGCCTTGTAAAC
>JAGVWL010000019.1 GCA_018304285.1 Microcaldota archaeon | reverse complement strand
CTTGATCGTGTCTGCAACGGCAATCACGCCTACGGGCTTGAGCGCTGCCGCTTTGGCGTTGCTTTCAAACAAAATCATTGCAGTTTTTCCTTCGTTCTCGAGCCCTTCTACGCCTGCAATCGCCTTCGCGTGGTTTTTGGGCGAGCCGATGAAGTAATGCTTCGCACCGAGTTTTCCGAAAACGCCTTTTCCTGCAATAGCTTTGAACGACGAGACTTTAGCGAAAGCGGTGCGGCTTTCCTTCGCCTTGCTTACAATCGCTTCGGCGAGCGGGTGTTCGCTAGGCTTTTCAAGTGAAGCGGAAATTTCAAGGATTTTCTTTTGTGCATAGCTTCTGTCGAGGGAGCTGATGTCTGTTACTTTGGGCTTTCCTTCCGTGATAGTGCCGGTTTTGTCCCACACTATCACGTTTATTTTTCCGGTGCGTTCGAGCGCCTCGGCATTTTTGATGAGAATGCCTTTCTCGGCGCCCATTCCGGTGCCAACCATTATTGCAGTCGGCGTAGCCAACCCAAGGGCGCAGGGGCATGCTATGACTAAAACGGAAACGGCTGCGACGAGCGCGAATGAAAATGCCTGCCCGACGAAAAGCCAGGCTGCGAAAGTGATTATCGCTATTACGATCACTATTGGAACGAAAACCGCCGAGACTTCGTCCGCAAAGCGTTGGATGGGCGCTTGCGAGCCTTGCGCTTCCTCGACGAGCTTGATTATTTGCGATAGCACCGTGTCTTTGCCGACTTTCGTCGCTTTGAAAGTGAGCGAGCCGTGCTTGTTGATTGTCGCGCCGTAGACTTTCGCACCTTTGGTTTTCTCCACGGGCAGGGATTCTCCTGTGAGCATGCTTTCATCCACGCTAGAGTCTCCTTCGACCACGATTCCGTCGACGGGGATTTTTTCTCCCGGCCTGACGCGGATTAAATCCCCTGCAACCACCTGCTCGATGGGGATTTCAATTTCCTTTCCCTTGCGCACCACGATTGCCGTTTTGGGATTCAAGCCCATGAGTTTTTTGATTGCTTCGGAAGCCCTGCCTTTCGCGATTGCCTCAAGGTATTTGCCCAGCAAGACGAAAGTAATCAAAATCGCGCCGATTTCGAAATAGTTTTCCTTCACGAGCCCGAAAAGCGAAGCGACGGAGTAAAAGTAAGCGGCGCTGGTGCCCATCGCGATGAGCGTATCCATGTTAGCGCTGAAAACGCGGAGTCCCGACAGCGTGCCCTGGTAGAATTGTTTTCCGGCCCAGAATTGCACTGGCGTTGCAAGCAGAAACAGGATTAGCGTCTTGTATTGGAATTCGGGAGTGAGCATTACGAGCGCCAGCGCGGGGAAAGAAAGCGCAGCGGAAACCAGCACTTTGAGTTTGAGCTCCCGCATTTCGTGCGCTTTAAGCATCGCGGCGTGGTCGTGCCCCGGCATCCCCATCGCCGGGTTTTTGGTTGTGGCATCGGATGGCATTGACATCGCGTGGTGCATTTGCGTGTGGCCCTGCATTTGCATGGGTTGCTCTTCCACGCGCGGGAACGCCTTGTAGCCCGTCTGCACTACCGTTTGCACGATCTTGTTTTCGTCGCACTCGCGCTCGTCATATTCGACCGTAGCCTTTTCAGTCGCATAATTGACGTTGGCGCTTTTCACGCCAGGCGTTTTTTCGAGCCGGCGCTTAATCAATATGCTGCACGATGCGCAGTGCATTCCGCTGATGTCGAAAACTCCTTTCTTCATTTCAACCGCCGAAACCCGCCCACGCCAACGGCCCTTTGGGCGCGTAAACCATTATCAAAACCAGAATCAGCCCTATGGCGACGTTTGCAGCCACGATGTTCAAGCCCGAAGGGAGTTTTGCCTTTCCTTCCCTTCCGCCAGCCTCCTTCCAAATCATGTAGCTCAAGCCTGCCAAGACTACCGTGCAAGCGGCGAAGAGGATGAAGAGGAATGCGATGACGTGGTCGTTCAACAGCATTATCGTGGTCATGGCGCCCATTATCCCCGACATTAATCCAGCTATGAGCCCTTCCAGCACGCCCATTATGCCGCAGCAATACCCCGTGTAAGCGCCGATGGCCATTCCGAAAAGCATTCCAACCACGCTTCCGACGAACATGCCGTTGGACGCTGCGACAACCGCGCCCACCATGAATCCGGTCATCATTCCCAATGCCATTCCCACCATCATCCCGTTCATGCAAGTGAATTCCTTGCGGTATGCTATTGAATGCCATACTGCGAATGCGTTGGCGCTGACCGCAACCGCGGAAAGTGCGAACAGCCATTTGTAATTCTCCAGCGGAATGTTCAGGATTATGGACGCAAGCACTTCCGCGCCTATGGTGAGAAGGAAAGACAAGAGCGTGGCTTGCAGTAGGGATTGTTCGACTTGAAAGCCGTGTTTTCCTTCGAACAGGCCCAAAACGTAGTTTTTGCCGTTTTCGAGCGGGCTTTTTTCTGCCGAATAGTCTGTTTGCAGCGGTTGGGTCGACAAGGAATAGCCTTTTTCGCGCACGGCTTGGATTATTTGCTTTTCGTCTTCCGGCTCGCATTCTATCGTAATCGCGCCCGTGTATTGGTTGGCTTCAGTCAGGCTGGCGCCGGGAAATGAGGAAACGACGCGCGAGATTACGCGCGCGCAAGATTCGCACTCGAAGCCTTTTACGTAATAAGTGAATTTCATTTTTTTTCAACCGTCAGCTTAAAACCGCATACCCTTCTTTTTCAATCGCTTTCTTGATTTGCGCTTCAGTCGCTGGCGCCGAGAATTCCACTTCAACCGCGTTTTTTGAATGGTCGGCTTTCGCGTGCGAAACCCCTTTTATTTCGGATATGGCGTCGCCCACGAGCATTTCGCAGCTCTTGCAGTGCATTCCCTTTGTTTTGAATGTTTTTTTCATTTTGTGCAAGCACATCATTCAGCTATGAGCTTTCCCCTGTACATGTTCATGGCGCACCTGTAAACGTACTCGCCCTTCTGGGGGATAAACGTGGCTTTCTGCACTACCCCGCTTTTCGCCGTCATTTTTATTCCGAAGTCTGGCATTACGAACGCGCGGCTGCAGCCCGCGCTCGCGTCGGCAGTAACCCTCAATTCCACGGGCACTCCTGCCTTGACGCGAACCACGCTTGGCTCGTAGCCCGATGCGGTGGCGGTTATTTCGACCACTTGCGCGTTCCCGCTTTCCGCCGGCTGCTGGCCGGTTTCCACGCTCCTGCCCGTGGCTGGGGTTGAGAAAATCAAGAGCCCCACGCCGAGAATTCCGAGAGCAATCAAGCCCAGTAAAACCAAAGCCCCTTTTTGCAGATCAAACACCCTGATTCCATAATCATGCTAGTTCTTTCGTTCCACGCGAAAATTTTCGGCTCAGCCTTTGTCGAAGTAATTGTGGACTTTTGCGTAAAGCGCGCCGATGGCGAATCCCGCGATGACGCTCAAAACCAAGCCCATGACCGAGCCAATCGCGTCCAACGGCTTTGAGTTGAGCGCAAGCCCGTGGAAAATGTAGCTTCCGAACGCGAGAGTGGCGCCTGGCGCTAAAGTGAATGCGAGCGCGCAAATAACGTACAAAATGCCCCAAGTTCCGCCTACCGCAAACCCCGTTTTCTTCGCGTCCAAAACCATGTTTTTCCCCTCCGCATTCATCTTAAGTAAAACAGCGCCCCGCGGTATTTAAAGTTTTACTACAACTGTAACGCTTTTAACCGTCCATTCCGCCAAGCGTTTTTCCCACACGGCATCAAGGCTTCGCCCTATGCCGTTCACCATCCGAATAAGGTCCATCCGGGATGCATTACTTTCTGCATTGCGAAAGCCGCAGCGCCGAGAACCGTAATCCAGAACGCATTTTCAGCAAGATTTCTCCAGTCTAGTGGCATATTTTGTCCCCTCCTTTTTTTGAAGCGGAATGCATCATGAATAAGTGCCCCCCTATGCATGCGGCAATCGCGAGCGCGTAAACCCATGCGCCTCCGAACCCGGCGAGCTGAAGGACCACGATTATGATGACGGGCAAGATGCAGCATAATGCCATCATGGCAAAGTGGTTTTCCTTTAGCTTTTCCCAATATTCTCCGAAGGTTCCCATGTTCTTTGCCCCCTGTTTTTTATCCGAGTATTTCCTTCAGGGTTTTTCCCGTCGCCTTTTGCAGGAATGCGGGTTCGACTTGCTTAAGGCAATCGGCGTACTGTCCGGGGTGGTGCGAAAGGTGCTGCACGTTCGCCTCGTCCTTCAAGTCGCCGCACTCGCTGCCGGCGGATTGCGCCTGCGCCGCGAAATACTGCTCGTTGGAGGCCGTTTCCAAAAGCAGCCCGCGCGAGTCCCGGTCCAGCTGGGGTTTTGAAAACGTGGAAAAAACGCTCCACGACAACACCAGCACCGCGCCGAAAATAATCGCGTAAATCAAGTGCTCATTTTTTATTTCCATTCCGACCATCTCCTTTTTTTTGTTTTTTTACTGCAGGAACGTTGCCGCGTAAGCGGCGGTTATCGCAACGCTTGCGACGGCGCTTGCCTTGAACGCGAAATCCAATTGTTTTTGCGAAAGCCTTTTCAGCAAAAAGCATTTCTTGTCCAAGCGCATTTTCTTGAAAACGCCGAGCATCATGATTATGCCGACTGCGTTCGACAGCACGCCGACGAGCAGGAAAAGCTCTTGGTATTGCGCGAGGACTGTTGCGAATGCGGCGAGCCCCAGGAACGGCAGCACGTCTGTGAAGTGGTGGGCGCAGCACGCGACCATTGCGGTGGTGGACATTCCCCCTGCAGCCGCAACCCCGCCCTTTGCCTTTGCCAACGCCGCCTTTTCCGCAACCGATTTTTTGAGCGTGGCGTAGAGGTACGCCTGGATTGAAAATCCTGCCACGAGCGCGGCAATCCACGGCCACAAGCGCAAGAATTCCGCGACTGCGATGCTCCACGGGTTAGTGGCGAGCATCAGGCCGAAGAATACTGCGAGCAGGAATGCGCCTCCCGCAAATGCCGCCAAAAGCGGGCGTTTCCAAAAGAATGCAAGCGAAGCCAAGCGATTACCTTTACAATAATTGTAAAAGTAACTGGCGCCTGCTGTTTAAATAGTTTTGTTTTGCAATTTGCGGTCAGCAGCTTATAGCAGCTTTTTTCTTCGCCGAGTTTAGGTGCCTGCGGGTGCCTTGCCTGCGCGCGGCGTAAGAGTCTGCCTTGTGTTCCTCGGCGTCGACGCTGAATCCGAAACCGCGCAATGCAGCGAAGGGCGAAAACGCTTTGAGCAGGGTGGAAGAGAACTTGAACCATGACGAAGCGTTTTTCACGTGTGACAATTCGTGCAAGAGCACCGCCTCGATTTCCTTTTTGCTCAAGACTTCCTGCATTCCCACGCTTACGAAAATGCGTGGGTTGAAGAAGCCCAGCGTGAATGCAGATGGCTTGCCCGAATCCGCGGAGAAAACCTCCGGCGCTTTCTTGAGCTTAAGCCTCTTCGATTCCTTTTTGACGAACTTGCTCAAAGACTCTGGGGCTTTCAAGCTCGAGCTTTTGTAATAACGCGGCAGGAGGATGAAGCCGGCTACTATCGTGCCGATGATAATCAGCGGCAGTGAGTAGAGCAGCATTTGAGTTATCGTGACTGCGCATGCTATCGAAGCGACTTGGCAGGAAATGGACAGCGCGAGAAAAACGAGCGGCGCGAACAAGAACGCCAAATGCAGATACACTAGCGAAATGCGTTGTTTTTGCGGCATTGCTTTGTCGTTGAGCTTGAAAAACAAGAGCAATGCAATGGCCAGCGAGGCGAGCGAAAGTGTTACGTTAAGCGGACTGGCGAAAAAACCGGCTACGACGTCAACCAGGTGCCCGAGCATGAGATCTTCAAACATTCAACCACAATTACTTCTTGAAGCGCTCGTTAAAATAGCTTACAGCCGTGCTTCCGAAGCCCTCGATAAGCTTGTTGACCGCGTTTTCCAAAACCGAGTATTCCAGGTCTTTCTTCGAGGCTTTCGCGCTGTAAACGTAATGCTGCCCGCCCCTGCCTAAAAGGGCTTTGCGTGTAACCAGCTTCTTGTCGTGCAGCCTGTCCAGTATTACCGCAACGCTCGTCAAAGCGCTTTTGCTTTTCAGCTTTTTGTGCACTTCGCGCACAGTCGCTTCATGGCATTTGCACAGCACTTCCAAAACCTCGCTCTCGAGCGGGCTGAGCAAAGCGTTCAATCCCTTCGTCTTCGACCCCAGCTTTTCAAAGCGGAGGCCCTTCACGTCGACCATAGAGTAAAAGTGCATCCGCGCTTATTTAAAGCTTTACAATAAATGCAAAGGTTTATTAAACACCTGCGGCACGAATCATTCGTGAAGATTTACAAAGATTGTAAAGCTATGGACGGTGGTTGTTTTGAACGAACATGAACACGAAAAAAAGGCGAACGATTTTTCTTTGCCGGTGTATGCGGCGTTGGCGCTGTTGGTGGTGGTGATGGCTTTCAACCAATACCAGATTTCCACGCTTTCAAACCAGATTATGCTTTATTCGGCCCCTGCCTTGAGCGCGGGGGGAAGCGCTGCGCAGCAACCTTCTTCCAGCGCGGGTTCGGCCGTAAACCTACAGGCGATTGTTGACCGGGTGATTCCCACGGGCGTGCCGGACGTTTACGGCTCGGAGTTGGGCGTGAGTTACGACAAGCCTGTGGAAAGCCTAACCGTTTTGGGCAAGCTTGACGGCGACTTGTATCCCACCGGCACGCTGAAATTCTCCATGCTGGATGCTGACGCACAAAAGCGTTACGTTGCAATGGGCAAGATGATTGCTTGCGAGTACTGCTGCGGTGCTACGGAACTCGTATTTTCGAACGGCCAGCCGGCTTGCGGCTGCCAGCATTCCGCTGCAATGCGCGGGCTTGCCATGTACTTGCTTTCGAAGCATCCGGACATGAGCGACGCGAAAATCCTCGAGGAAATGGCCAAGTGGAAGATACTGTTCTTTCCCAAGCAGCACATTTCGAAAGCGGTTTCCTTCTCTTCTTCAGGGATGGATTCAAACATAAACCCGACCGACTTGGCTTCCAACGAATTCCGCGGCTTCAAGCCCTCGCAGGCTTCAAGCGCTTCTTCCGGAGCAAGTTCTGCAAGTTCGGCCGGAGCGATCGCAAACGCCCCGGACATGGTTGGAGGTTGTTGAAATGACTGATAAAAAGAAAAAGAAAGGCGGCTGTTGCTGATGAACAGAGTTCTGCAGCGCCCTTCAGAAGCGAAAGCTCCTGAACGGGAAGAAAAATCAAGTAAAGAAAAAACAAAAGAGGTGTTGGAATGAACCAGCAGTTGGTATTCGGAATTTTGATAGGGCTTTTGGTAGTGGTGAGCGCGTTCCAGGCGGTGCAGCTTTCGCAGTTGAACGTGCAAGTGCAGTCGGGCGTAGCGAGAAACTCATTCGCGCCCGCATCCCAATCTGGGGCAAGCGCGCAGCAGCCGAGCTCTGGCGGCAGTGCCCAGCTTCCTGCAGGCATAACTAACGCTCCAGATATGGTGGGCGGTTGCTGAGGAAAAGCCCGCCCATCCCCCCTCTTCTCCCCACAGTAAGACGGTGTGTTGCTAATGAAAATTTTGTCGTCCGCGTTGTTTGTTTTGGCTGCGTTGGCCGTTTTAGGCAGTAGCTTTGCCTCCGCCTACAGCCCGCAAAGCGCGGTGATTTACAAGAATGAGGCTTGCGGCCACTGCTCTTCATACATTTCGAGCCTTTACGCAGCGCTCGAGTCCGCCGGAGTGAAGCAAATCGAAATCAAGGATTTTTTGGGCGACGCGCAAGCACGGAGCGAAGTCGCATCCATACAGCAGAAGTTCGGCGTTCCTTTCGAAATGCAGGGGCATTTGGTCACACTAGTGGACGGAAAATACTTGTTCGAAGGTCACTTTCCTATCGGGGTAATGCAAAAGTTTTTGTCCGAAGAAGCGCAGGACTACGATTCGCTCGTGGTAACGCAGGATTCGATGGAGAAAGTCAGCTCTTACTTCCACCTAAAGGACGGGGTGATTGTAGAGTGTCCGATCGACCAGCCTATTTCCGAATGCTCGCATAACGGCGTTCAGTCTGCAGGAGGGCTGGATTCGCTGAAAGTGCGCGTTGACGCGAATGCGGTTGTCTTGGGCATTCTGGGCTTGGCGTTGTTGTTCTTGGTTTTGGTTTACGCGAAAGTGATAAAATGACGTTCGAATCCCTCCTTCCGCTCGTGGCAGTTTCAGGCATAATCGACGGCTTGCACCCGTGCGGCTTTGCTGTGCTGTTATTTTTCATCGCGTTCCTGCTTTCGCTCGAGCACAAGCGCAAAAGCATCCTGCTCATGGGTGCGGCGTTCATTTTCGGGGTTTTCGTCACATACCTGCTCATAGGTTTGGGCATACTCAAAGTATTCACTTTCTTCACCCCGCACCTTATATCTAAGATCGGTGCGCTGCTGGCAATCCTGGTAGGGTTGATCGACCTTAAGGATGCGTTTGCCGGAACCAACACGCTTACGATTCCCAAGTTCGCTTCCCCCCACATCAACAAGACAATTGAAAAAGCGACGATTCCAGCAGCGCTTGTCGCAGGGCTGCTCGTAGGGTTGTGCGCATTCCCGTGCGCCGGCGGAATCTACGTGGCCGTGCTCGGCCTGTTGAACGCACAGACGACTGCAATGCAAGGTTTCCTGCTCCTCGTGTTTTACAACCTCATGTTCGTGCTGCCGCTGGCTTTGGTTTTGCTTTTCGCTTCCAACACCACGTTCATCGACAAAATAGAGCGTTTCCAGCACAAGCACAAGAAGGCGTACAAACTCGCATTGGGGGCAATAATGATTTTGTTCGGGCTGCTGATCCTGTACGGCGGGTTCATGTGAGGGGATTGTGGATGATTTGCAAGAAGTGCAAGAAAGTGTTTTACGACTGTTGCGGCATAAGCCCGGTTTGCCCCGCATGTGAGAAGGGCATGAGCAAAAGCGAAATCGCCGCTTTGTTGAAAGACTAGTTTTAAGGAAACCCCTTCCGCGCGCGGTTTTGAAAACTTTAAATCCTTTGCCTGCCTTCTCGTTATCGTGGGGGAGGAGTTGATAAGAATGGCTAGGCTCAGCGGCAAGGTTGCACTTATTACGGGCGCAAGCAAGGGCATAGGCGAAGGCGTCGCCCGCGTTTTCGCGAAGGAAGGCGCGAAAGTCGTTATTGCGGACGTGGATGTTGCAACAGCAAAGAAAGTCGCTTCTTCAATCGGTTCTGGCGCTCTCGCAGTAGAGTGCGACGTTTCCAACGCGGGCCACGCGAACCAAGCGGTCGCGGCCGCAGTTGAAAAATTCGGAAAAATCGACATTCTCGTCAACGACGCGGGAATCTATCCGTTCAAGAATTTCCTCGACCAGGACTTCGGCGACCCGGCTTGGAACAAGGCAATGGCCGTAAACGTGGAGGGCGTCAGGAACTGCACTCTCGCGGCGGCAAAGCAAATGAAGAAGCAGGGCAAGGGCGGGAAGATAATCACGATTTCAAGCATTGCCGCGGTCAAAGGGTATTCGGGGCTGGTGCACTATTGCACCACGAAAGCCGCGGTCTTGGGGTTCACTCGGGCGCTGGCGTTGGAACTCGCGCCTTTGAAAATCAACGTTAATGCCGTATGCCCGGGCCTAATCGACACGCCGGGCGTGCATGCACTGGGAATGAGCAACGAAGTCGTCAACCAAACGGCTAAAACGATTCCCCTGCAGCGGCCGGGAAAGCCCGAAGACATAGCTTGGGCGTGCGTTTATCTTGCCAGCGACGAAAGCAGTTTTGTCACGGGGCAGGCGATAATCGTGGACGGCGGGGACACGGTAAAATAATCCTGCATGGCTTGAAACCGAAATCGAGGTGTTGTGGAAAATGGAGTTTTCGAAGACGATGGCCTTGAAGGCAATTTTGGTCTTGGGAATTGCAGGTGCGCTTTTCTCCGGCTATTTGAGTTTCGGGGAGCTTGTCATGCCCAGCCTTGTCGCTGGCGTGTCGTGCCCGTCATCCTCGGCTGGAATATTTGGAATTCCCACGTGCGTGTACGGGTTCGTGATGTACACGATAATAATCATCGTTGCACTAGCCGGGCTTGCCTCGAAGGAGTAAACGGGCGTTGGGCGAGAAACTATTAAACCGCTCGCCCCCATTTCTTTTTATGAAGCTAATCCACCGCGAGGAGGGGAAGCTCAAGCTCTCCCCCCAGTCGCTCGAAGACTTGTGGTACCTCACGAAGATAGTTAGCGTGGGCGATATCGTGGAAGGGCATTCCTTCCGCAGCTTCAAGGCCGAAGGCAGGAACCGCCCTGTAACCACTGAAAAAAAGAAGGTCAAGCTCGAGCTCAAGCTGGACAACGTCGAGTTTTCCGAGAGCGTGAATAAACTGCGCCTTACGGGCATAATCCTTTCCGGAAGCCCGGAAGAGTACGTTTCGTTCGGCGAACACCACACGCTGGACGTAGAATTGGGGGAGAATTTCGTGCTCAAGAAAAGGCTGAGCACCATGGAGGAAAGCTTCCTGCAAGAGGCGCTGAAAAAAAGCGCGAAAACCAAGATCGGCGTGGTGGTGATGGACGAGCACGCGGCGCGCCTGGCGCGCATCGACGTGCGGGGCGTGAAGTTTGCCGGGGAGATAGAAAACAAGGCGAACAAGCACGACCCCAAGAATTTCGATTCCCTGCAGGCGTCATACTTTCTCGAGCTTGCTAAAGCAATCGAAGGCGAGGACACCATAGTGATTGCGGGGCCGGGGTTTGCGCGCGACAATTTCAAGAAGTTTTTGGGCGAGAAAAAGCCCGAACTGCTGAAGAAAGCGTATTTCGAGCACTGCTCTACTGCCGAGGAAAGCGGGGTTTACGAGCTTTTGAAGAACAGGGTTTTGGAGCGCGTGATGAAAAACCAGCGCATTGCAATGGAATTCGGCTTGCTCGAGGATTTGAAGATGCATATAGGAAAGGAAGACGGGCTGGTCGCGTACGGCGTGGAAAGCGTGGAGAGCGCGGTTGATTACAATGCTGCGGAAAAGCTTTTGGTTTTGGACGAGTTAGTGCGCACGGACGCGAAGGCAAACGCGCTGGTGGAAAAGGCCAGGCTCAAGGGCGCTGAGTTGGTGATTTTCGATTCCGAAGACAGCGCAGGCCGCGAGTTCGAGGCGTTCAAAATAGCCGCCCTGCTAAGGTTCAAAATACGCTAATTTTCCCGCCTGCTTTTGCTCCCTAAAGGCTGAATTCGTGCTCTTCCCGAACCGGCGGGGACCTGTGGTGGTGGAAAATTGCAATCAGGAAAGCAGCCAGCGCTATGAGCAAGATGTTTCCTGAAAGCAGGGTAAAGCCGAAAACTACGGCGAGCCCGAATACTTCCAGACTTTCCATGTTCGAAGGGTGTACATACTCCATGATCCTCCAACCTCCCTTGGGGTGAAAAGGTTGGAGAAAGGCGCCTCCTTGGGGTTACGTGATTTTTAAAATATACAAGCGCCCTTCCCACACTTTTATTCGTCTTCTGTTCGCCACCTCACATCCTTTAAAAAGCGACTAATATTTATAGTTATCCTTTTACTGAATCTTTGTCTAAAATTATACTTAAACTGTATTTTTCCTAAATTTTGTGTTTTTTAAGGGTTTTCATCAACATTTTTATAGGGGTGTGGGCATTAGCGTATTGTTTGGTTGGGATTTTAGCTTTTTAGCTTTCTAGAGGGGGGTTGGTGCTTTTGCAGTCTGTTTCCGAAGCAGTGTTCGAGCTTCTTTCCGAAATGCATTTCCTGCGCTTTCCCTTGCAGGAGGATTTGGTGAACTATTCCGCTTTAGCGCGTTTTCTCAAGCCGTTCGTGGAAAAGCGCGTGGCCGGAGGGGCCGGAGAGGACGCGATTATTCTCGCGGTGAAAAAGTACGGCGAAACGCTTGCAAAGAAAGAGCCCTTTCACGTTTTCAAGACGCTTGCGGGCACGAAGCTTTTCCTGCGCACGAGCATGAGCCTGATCCACTTTGGGCGCACGGACGTGCTGCACAAGAAGCTTATTGACTTCCAGCAGCGCATCGACTGGGCTTCGGGGGAAAAGATGTATCTGCTGCAAAGGAGTGAGGAAATTTCGGTGGTGTCAATGTCGAAATACGAGCAGGACTTGGTTTCCCTCGCGCCTTCGCAAGTGCTGCAGAAATATTCCATGTTGGCGCTTGTCACCCTTCACTTTCCTAGCGAGCAGTTCGATTCCTACGGCGTGCTGGAGCATATATCCCGCCAGTTCAGCGATTTGGGCGTGAGCGTGAAGGAAGTGTTCTCTTCACACGACAAGCTTTCCCTGCTTTTCGACGAGAAAAACGCTTCTGCCGTATACGCAAAGCTGAGCAAAGTCATCAGCACCAGCCGGGAAATGATTGAACCGCAAAAAGCGTGAAATTCAGTATTTTACGACTACTTTTTCGCCGAGGCTTGCGATGTTGCGCAGGCTCAAGTCGATTTTCTGGCCCGACTCTGTTTTAACTATAAACGTTTCGTTCTTCTTGTTTATTCCCGCTATCACGCCAACCTTGCTTCCCAATTCCGTATACACGCTCTTTCCTTCAAGCTGCATTTTCGTGAACAAGTCGTGCTTGAACTCTTTCGCCAGATACGAGACGAGGTACATTGCAGCCACTCCCAGCAAGAGAGAGTAGAAAAAGTTTTCGAACGACAGCGTTCCGATTACCCAGTCGGCGGTGTTGGTGAAGATAAGCCAGAACACGAGCACGCCCGCCGTCTGGATCAAGTATTCGGGGAGAAGGTGGTTTTTCTTTTCCGACAGCGCTTGCAGGACTTCGCCCACTATTATGAGCAGCACTGCGACCGGCAGGAGCAAAAGCAGGTCTTTCACGAACCAAGCTATGATTTTCGCCGTGCTAAGCGTGGCGCCCGAGTATTGAATGGTGAAAACGCGGTTGACGGCCATCCACAGCGACGCGACAAAGAACGGCACGGAAGCGAAGTAAAAGACGAAGCTCACGTTCTCGAAGGAAACGCGGATGTCGGACACGATGGACAAGAGCTTGTCTTCTACGCCCAAGGCCTTGAATACGAGCAGGTAGAAGCCTATTACTGCCATGATGAGTTTTGCACCGAAAAAGTCGGACAGCGCGAAGAACAGCAGCACGAGCGCGGGAATGCCGAAAACGATGCGCGCGATTTGCGGGTCCTTGATTTTCTCGAGAACGGCAAAATACGTCGACTCAAGCTGCTTTGTTTGCTTTACGGTTACGGTGCGAACGCTATTCACTTTGACGCGGGAATTGATCAAAGGAATCATTTGCTCGTCGCTTGCCCCGTCGCTCACGAAAACGCACGCGTCTGGCGCGAATGAATCGATTATTTTTTCCAGTTGCTTGACCATTTCGGCGTGCGCGTGGTATCCGCCTCTCGCGTCGCCGCTGAGCGTTGCTATGAACACTTTTTTGGCTTCCTTTCCCAGCTCATCGTAAAGCTTGACTGCCGCGTAAATCGTGTTTACGTCGGAATCTTCGGGGTCTGCGATGCCCAGCGCATTGGCTGCCTTGATGTTTTCCGCCCTTCCAACAATCGGGCCCTTGATTTTCGCCTTTGCGCCCAAGTCGTTGTCGACGTCGACGCACAATACGAGCAGGCGTTTAGCTTCAGCCATGAAAAACCACTTTCGGAAAATGATTATTGCCGCTCTTTTATTTAACCTTCTTTTAATCCAAAAGCTGGGAAAGGCAAGTTTTAAATATCTTTAATATCCATTAGTATCTAAAGATATCAAATGCGTTTGTCCAAAGGAGAGCTTGAATTAGTTTTTTCCCTGCACGCGGTTTTTCGCGCGGAAGAGCGCGGCATTGACGGGAGGACGCTGAAGGCAGTAGTGGCGACGGGTTCTTTCGAAAAATTTGGGAAGAACGGCCTGAAAATCGTGAAGCAAACGCGGGACGGGCGAATCGTGCTAGTCTGTCGGTTTTTGAAACCGGGTTTGGTTAAAATATTGACTGTTGAAAAGGCGGATTGAAAATGAAAAAGTGTCCAGGGTGCGGCGGGAGGCTTGCTCAAGCGGGAGGAATGCGCAAGGGCGTGACGTATTATTCCTTGCGGTGCGAGAAGTGCGGCGAGGAGATAATGACCCTAGACCAGGCTGCTTCTTATTTGGACGAAGCGCAGAAGGCAAAGCTTGTCAAGCTTTCAAAATGGGGCGAGTCCCTGGCGGTCCGCATTCCGGCCGAGGCAGTGCGGAAGTACGGGTTGAATGCGAAGGAGAAGGCCAGGATTCTGTTCGAGAAAGACGGGTTCAAAATCGTTCCGGCTTAAGCAATTTCGCTATTTCCCGGAACGAGCGCGAAGAACTCGTCGGTGGAAACCCGGCTTTTTTTCAGCTGGCTTTTCAGCTGCCTGAACAACTCTTCCTTGGTTCTGCTTCCCGGCGTCAGGATGATTCCTTTGCCCTGCGTTTTCAACGCAGGCTCTGCTTTCGCGCCGTTCTCGCCGTCGGAAAGCGCGATTTCCAGCTGCGTGTTCCTGAACCATTTCCTTTCCCCGGAAATCACGAACGCGCCTTTGCCGACGAACTCGCCGTGCGAATGCTTGGAAACTTGCTCTTTGCCAACGCAATACACATCCGCAACTCCGCTTCCCCCTTTCCAAGCGTTGGAATAGCTTCCGGCGAATTGCGCGGCCTCGCGCAAATCCTGTTCCTTTGCTTTGGCTGCGCCTTCCTTCAGTATCACTGCAGAAGCGCCGTGCACGTCCGCATGAAAGAATAAATCGCCTTCCTTCAACTGCGAGGAGACGAGCGTGTCATTTTGCTTGGCGTTTTTGCCCCCGACGCACATCAGGCCGTTGGTGGTAGTAAAGAAACGGTATTCGTGAAACCATTTTTTCTTTTGCCTTCCCGAAGCGCTTTTGCCTTCCTGCTTGCGGGGGGACTGCGCCAAGGCGATTTTGCGCTTGGTATTTTCAATCGCCTTTCTCGCGCCTTCCGCTTTTCTCCGCAGTTTCTTGGCTTCGTCGAAAATCGCTTGCGCGTTTTCCATCGCGCTCTTGCGGATGTCGAGGGTGATTTTCATTTCGCTTCACTTTCCGGGGGTTTAGGCGTCCAATTGTTTTTGCCCCAGTCTTTCTTGCTCTCGCAATTCTGCGTGAGGCACATTTCAAACGGCCTGCGGCCTTTTCTTATCACCGTAATGATTGGCGTGGAGCAAAACTGGCATTTCTTTTCCGCCGGCTTTACCAACGCGTTCTTCGGAACGGAAAACGTGTTTTTGCAGTCGGGATAGCGGTTGCAGGCTGCGAAAAGCCCGAATTTCCCCCTGCGCAGGATGATTTTTCCCTTTCCGCACTTGTTGCACTCGCCCAGTTCGCTAGCCTGGCGCTGGGTTGCATTCACCGCCTCAAGCAGTTCTTCGCCGATTTGCTTTTCTTCTTTCTTGAAGTTGCCGAGGATTTTCGCCAGAATCCCTTGCCCTTCCTCGAGCACTTCGCCCTTCCCCTTTTTCTCGGCCTGGATTTCCTCCATTTCGCTTTCGAAGTGCCTGGTGAGGTCGGGGGACATTATTTCCGGAACGTGTTTTTTCGTAGCCTGGAATACGCTCAGCCCGAGGGGCGTGACTTCGATGGAATTTCCTGTCACGTAGCTCCTGTCGTAAAGCGTTTTGATTATTTCCGCGCGCGTCGCTTTCGTTCCCAGGTTTTCGGCTTCGAGCGCCTTGATTATGGATGCTTGCGTATAGCGCGGGGGCGGCTGCGTCAGCTTTTCAGCCATTTCTATTTTTTCTATTGCCACGCGCTCGCCTTCGGTGAATCCGGGCAAAAGCCTTTCCTTCAACCGCAGGAAGGGCTTGTAAAATGCGAACCAGCCTTGTTCGACCGTATTGACGCCTTCAGCCTGGTATTCTTCAGTTCCGCTCTGCAAAATCACCCTTTGCTTTTCCAGCATTGCGGGTTTGGCGAACGAAGCCAAATAGCGTTTTGCGATGAGCTCGTACAAACGCAGGGCGTCCTTGCTTCCTTCCGGTGCGAGGCCCGTAGGGTGGATTGCCGGGTGCGCGGCGTCGCTCTTCGGGCCTTCGTGCGGGACAAAGCGCTTCTGCTCTGCCAGCTCTTTAGCCAAATGCGCGAGTTCCTTTTGTTTTTCAAGTTGCTTGATGATTTTCTCGTGGTTGAGTTTGGCGGGAAGTTTTTGCGACGAAGTGCGCGGGTAGCTTATCGAAGCGGCTTCGTAAAGCTCTTGCGCCAGTTGCAGCGTTTTCGTCGGCGCAGTGCCGAGCGCGGCGTAAGCTTCTATCTGCAGGGACGTTAAATCAAAAGGAAACGGCTGGAGCTGCTTTACGCGCTTTCTCTCCATGGTTTTGACTGAAGCGTTCTTGTCGCTGTTCTTCAAGGCTTTCTCCGCTTCTGCTTTTGCCGCAAACCTTCCTTTCGAGTGGACGAATTCCGTGCTTTTGGCGTAGGCGAACAACTGCCAGTATGGCGTCGGGAGGAAAGCCTTGATTTTCAATTCCCTTTCGCTCAGCAAGGCGAGCGCAGGGCCTTGCACGCGTCCCATGCTCATTATGCGGAAGGCGCCGGCGTTGCGCACTGCCGCCATGAGCGCCCGCGAGACGTTGATTCCCCACAGCCAGTCGAGCGTATGCCTCGTCTGTCCTGCGCTGATAGTAGAATTGTCCAGCGGTTGTAGGTTCTCGTAAGCTTCCTTCAAATCTTCGGTCGTGAGCGTCGAGAAAAACATTCTTTTTGCTTTCTTTCCTTTCGCGAGAAATTGTATTATGTTGCCTCCAATCGTGGAGCCTTCGACGTCCCAGTCGCACGCGTTCACCACTTCGGTCGCGTCTTTAGCTGTTTTTTTCAGCAGGGAATAGTATTTCTTGGAATAGTCGCTTTTCTTGTCTATCTCGAAGGAAGGAAGCCATTCTATTTCGAAGACGGGGTATCCGCTTCCCGGGGTTTTTTGCTTTAGGGAAAACAAGTGGCCCACCGCAGGCACTACGACCGCGTTTTTTTCCGGCACTTCGTAGTACGCCACTCCCCCTTGCGCCTTGCGGACGGCCTTGCCTAAGGCGAAAGCTATTTTTTCCGCGACTTTCGGCTTTTCGGCGATAATCAGTTGCATAAACTCAAGATTCAGCCGTTCGTGTATTTAAAACCCGTTGCAACGCAAATTCAATTCAAGAGCGAGTATTTGCTCAAATAGATTTGTACTTTCAAGACTTCCAGGAACGGGAGCACGATGAGCGATTGCGTGACCAACGAAAGAAAACGCGCTGCAGGCCATCCCTTGCTTATCTCGATGAAAACCCACGTGTTGGCGAGGAAGAGCAATCCAGCCACGATTAAAAACAGGATGAAGTAACCGAATTTCTTTTGAATCAGGGAAACGCTTTTCGCCACCGCATGGCTCAAACCCGCTTCCTCGAGCACGACTGCTTGCGGCGCGAACAGCACGATTGAAGACACGATTAAGGCGAAGACGGTAGCCCAAATTTGCGGAATTCCGTATTCGGCGATGAGCAAATTGAATCCCACGATTGCGGCGAATGCGGTGAGGAATATGAAAAAGAGGCTGAAAGTCGCGCCTTCAATCAACTCGACGTCGCGCGAAGTAAGCCTGTTCAAAGTGCGCTGGCTTTTGACCGTCACGTTTATCGCCGCGATGGCGAACGCAAAGAACACGAGCGAGAGGAGCAGTGCGACGAGCGTGACCAAAACGTCTGCCGCGCTCAAGTCGAGCTTGACGCTTCCCAAGCGCAGGAACGTTCCGCTCAGAGCGACGAAGTTGGGAAGGAGCAAAGACAACGGGAATGCGATTAAGAGCGGAATGCTGAACGAGACTATGAGCTTCGAATTCTTGGAGTATGCTTCGACCGCGTGGGATAGAATGTCAATAAAGCCTGCCATGCCTTGCTTCGCCTTTTCATACCGCTTTTTCAATTAGCGCTTTTCGTTATTAAAATGCTTTCTTGGCGGCTTGTTGGAGCGCCTGCAAGGCACGAAGAAAGCGAACGCGTTATTTCCACTTCCTCAAACTTCCCGACAACGCCTTGCTGCAGGATTACGGGCCTGTATTCGTTCGTGCGCGCGAGAAACCCGTTCTCGCGCTTTTCCGTAACCAAAACTCTTTCCCTCTCCCCTACAAAGCGCCTGATTTTCCCGGCCAAAATCCTTCGCGCCAAGGCGCTTGCCTTTTCGCTTCTCGTTTTCACTTCAACATTGTCGATTTGCTTGAGTTTTGCTGCAACGGTTTTGGGGCGGGCGGAGTATTTCGACACGTTGACCATGTCGAATTCCCCCCAGCGCAGGAATTCAAGCGTTTTTTGGAAGTCTTCGCGCGTTTCCGTAGGATATCCCACTATGACGTCGGTCTCGAGCATTGCGTCTGGAAAAGCGTTTTTGATTGACTGGATTGCCTGCGCAGCCTGTTGCGTTGTATAGCCTCTTTTCATATGCTCCAACACGGCGTCGCTTGCGCTTTGGATTGCCACGTGAAAGAATTTGTAGAGCTTTTCGTTTTCAGTGAAAACGCGAATCAAATCCTTTTCCATCCGAAAAACGTGCTGGGGGTTGCACATTCCCACGCGAATGCGGAACTCCCCGCCGATTTCACAAATCCGTTCCAGCAGTTCTGGAAGCGCAACTCCGCAATCGAGGCCGTACGCGCCCGTGTCCTGCGAAGTTAATTGGATTTCCTTAGCGCCTTGCGCCACGACTTTCTCCACAGCCTCGATTATCTCGCGGGGCCTGTAACTATTGACTCCGCCACGGGCGAGTTTCGTAGAGCAGAATGTGCATGCGGAAGCGCAGCCGGAGTTGATTTGAATGCGCGCGAAGACTCCGTCAGCGTAGGGCGTGAGGCGCGGAATGCCGTTGTTTTTAGTCGAAACAATGCGTTTTCCTTGAAACGCGTTTTCCACCGCTTCGACGATGCTTTCCTGGGCGAAAGTTCCGACGAGGGACGCGGAGGGGTTGTATCCTGCAACTATCGCGGGCGTGGCTTGCACCAGGCAGCCTGCGACCACCAGCGGCTTGGACGTGCGAGAGACTTTGTGCAGTATTTTCTGCTGCGTTGCGTCTTTCACACTGCACGTATTGAGAATGATGACGTCTGCTTCCCCTTCGCCGCCCACGATTTCGTGCTCGTGCTCTTTGAGCATGAGCGCCATGCGGTCGCTGTCCGCCTGGTTGAAAGTGCAGCCGTACGTTTTGATGTAAACCTTCATTTTTCTCAGAATAGACTGTGCAGGAAAATGGTTAAAAACTCTCGCTGACAGATTTATTTCCGAGAACCTTATTCTCGATTTTTTTATTCGCTTAAAAAAGGTCTTAAAACAATGGTTAAAGCAGCAAAGAATTACGTTTGCGAGCGCTGCAAGCGCGAGACGGCGTTCTATCAGGAATGCGCCTATTGCATGAAAAAGATGTGCCGTGCGTGCGAAAAAAGCTCGGCGACCCACAGCAAGACATTGCGGACCGCAATTTGCAAAACGTGCTGGGGAGACTTGCGCAAGCGCACGCGATACAAAAGCCTCTAGCTTTTCCTTTTTTTCTAAAGCGTCCGGTTTAAAAAACCGCTTCGGCTTTAAGTTAATTCCGTCTATTTTTTTTGTTTGAGGGTGGATGAAGTGGGTAATGCTGATTTTGAACCTTGGGTTGAGAAATACCGTCCCCACAAGCTGAACGGCATCACCGGGCACAAGCACATCGTCGACCGCCTCGAGCATTTCGTCAAAAGCAAGAACCTTCCCAACATGCTTTTCGCCGGGCGCGCAGGCTTGGGCAAGACGACGGCGGCGCTGGCGTTGGCAAAGGAGTTGTACGGAGAGGACATTTTCCAATGCTTTTCGGAGCTGAATGCCAGCGATGAACGGGGCATCGATGTGGTGAGAGGGAAAATCAAGGACTTCGCCCGGTCGATTCCCATGGCGAGCGTGGACTTCAAAATAATTTTGCTTGATGAAGCGGATTCCCTTACGCCCGACGCGCAGCAGGCTTTGCGAAGGACGATGGAAACTTACTCGAAAAACTGCCGCTTCATATTGTCGTGCAACTATTCCTCGCGCATTATCGAGCCCATCCAATCCCGCTGCGCCGTATTCAGGTTCAAGAGCTTGGAAGACGCCGACATCAAAAAGATCGTGGAAGACATTGCGAAGAAGGAAGGCTTGAACGTTGATGCGAAGGGCCTGGATGCAATCGTGTATATTGCCGAGGGAGACGCGCGCAAGGCGATAAACTGCCTGCAAGGCAGTTCCGAGAAAGGAAAGATAACCGAGGAAAGCGTTTTCGAGGTTTCCAGCCGCGCGCGGCCTAAGGAAATAGCCGAAATGGTTTCCCTTGCGCTGAAAGGAAAGTTCGTTGAATCCAGGGCGCTGTTGAACACGCTCATGGTCAAATATGCAATGAGCGGGGAGGACGTTCTCGACCAGGTTTACCGCGAAGTGATTGCACTGCCCGTTCCGGACGACATAAAAGTGCAGATGGTCGACCGCATCGGCGAGTACGATTTCCGAATGAGCCAGGGTGCGGACGAGCGCATTCAGCTTGAAGCGCTGTTGGCGCAGATAATGCTGTTCGGAAGCAAGAAGTAAAAAACCCTTTTTCCGTTCTTCTGTTCGGTTGGAAAAATGGGTGCTACTGACGCTTTGCATTACTCGCACGCTTTGCACGCGCTTCACCGCGAGAAGGAAAAGCGGGAAAAAAAGCTTGAAGAAAAACAGCGCAAGCTCGTGAAGATAAAAACCCGGCTGGGCGAGAACCTGGACGCGTTTTTGCAGGGAAAGCACGCGAGGGTGAGCGACTTGAGCCGCGCGTTCCTGCGGCAGGCTTTGATTGTGGATGAGGAAAAGAAAAAGCTGGGCGCGCTTCAGGCGAGGCTGGCGAAAGCGAAAAGCACTTCTTTTGCATCCGCCTTGCAACGGCACTAAAAGCGGTTCAAGCCAATCTTTTTAAAAGCAGTTTGCGTAAGTGTTATTCTCGAGCATATAACCTCGAAAGGGTTTTTGGATTTGAACGAAGGAATAGCGAAACAATTCGAGAAGGTCTATACTATCATCGCTATCCGCTGGAATCTTTTGAACGCCATGCCATTTCGCGTCAAGAGATCCGTAAAGTCCAAGGACGTCTTTTGAGGGAATGAAAGCAAAAAAACTCTGCTGACCCTCTCGCGGGATGGAATTTTCAAAGAATTCCGGATGCACTAAAGACTCCAGCTTCAGCCTGAGCGATAAAGTGAAGACTGTAGGGTAAAGAGACTGTGGTACGAGAGACACGAACAACCCCAAGGAGGCAATTCCAGAAGACGAGATTCGTGCTCGGTCTTCTCGCAACCACTCTGTGCAAAATTCGGAAAGATTAATTATACACTCGAAAACCCTTTATAAGCATTTCGCTTATTGTCG
>JAGVWL010000044.1 GCA_018304285.1 Microcaldota archaeon | reverse complement strand
GGCATCGCCTGCACTCCTTTTTCGTCTACAATCTCGAGCGGAATGGTGTTAATTGCAGTAACGCCGTCCACGTAATCAGTAACCGCTTCGAGCACCGCAGCCAGGTTGCCGTAATCCTTGTAAAAGCCCAATTTTACTATGAGTTTCTTTCCGTTCCCGACTTGCGCGCGCGCAGCCTTGCAAATCTCGCGCGCGGAATCCACGTTCGTGTAGATTTGCCCTTCTTTTCCTGTTACGTTCGGGCATGAAAAATTCATTTCAACAGCCTGCGCGCCTCCCTCGAAGCACAATTGCGCCAACGCGCCAAAATCCTCGGCCAAATGCTGGAATTCCGAGTGGCTTGAAGAAATGCACGACGAGCAGCCGGCCTTTCCTTTCGCTGAAGGCGGAGTTCCCACGACGCTTATGAGCTTCAACTGCCCTTCCCCGGGCTTGACTTTCTTGAAATCCTCTCGCCATTCTTCCACGCTTTTGGAAGGCATTCCGAAAGAGTTGGTGATGCTCAAGTTCTCTTGCTTGGCGTCAAGCTTTGCCACGGTCTTCGACCCGATTTCGTTTTCCGAAAGCTGGTGGTCGACGTTGATGAGCAGGACGTTAGGGAAAGGATGCACGCGCGTGGCTACGCTCCTTACGGTTTTCTGCACGGGCATGTCGAAGCCCAGGCGGGCGTAGTGGTTTACGAACTTGTGGTTGAGCAAAGGCCCGGCTGCAATGCCTAGCGTTGAATTTACGGTGTAACCGAGGAACTTGCGTTCTCTTTCCGGAAGGAATCGATTTTCTTCCAATCGTCTTCAGCCAAATTGCAGAACGGGCCGGAATCGTAATTCTCGTCGTACGCCTTGTGCCAGTCGTACGAAAAGCCTGCTTTCGCCATCAACGAATTAAGTTCTTCGCCAGAAAGTTCGATTTTCCCACCGAAAGTTTTTCACGGTTATTGCTTTAAACTCTTTCGCGCAATATAGTTTTTCACGGCATTTTCACGAGGTGGTTTGGCTAATGGCTTTCGAAAGGATTTTCATAAAACCATGTTCGGACTCCCGAATGGTGCTAACGAGAGGGGAAAACTTGGAAGGCTTCATCGTCGGTTTGAGGGCTATAGGCATCGACGTTTCAAGAAAAGTGGAAGTAACGCACGGGCACAACGCCGGAAACGAACCTCTGCCTTTGCCCGAAGAAGAGCACGACCTCGTAATAAACCTCTCACACCACAACCCGCTTTGCGGAGCTACGGGCGTAACGCACCACGAGGGCGATATTCTCGACGCTTTGGAAAACGCGTTGTTCCTCAAGAGAAAGGACGTTGAAAACTACATCAAATCGAAAGGATGGCAATGGAATGAAGTTTTCAGGGACGTTTCTTTAGACCACGGAGAGCGCGCGAGAAACCACGGGCGCAAGCTTGAAGGGAATTCTTACTTGTCCGGGCACGTCAACTTGGAAAAAGGGATTGTACAAATAGTCGATGCAAGCACTGACTTGAAGCACTCTGTTGGAAAAACATTCACCGTTCCGGGGCAAGCGTTCAAGCCTGGGGAAAATGAAACGTACTTGAAAGGGCAAAACCCCAAAACGCTAGTCCTACATGCAGTAGGCACCAACCTTCAAGGCAAGCTCACTGAAAAACCGGGCGAAGAGTTTCCTGTGGAAATCGAATTCAACGAAGACGGGACGGCCAAAAATCCTCGCGCTGTTGCTTCAATCGCCTACTGGCTTTTCAACGAGCTGAAGCAACACGAGAGCACCACGGGCTTGCGGATAAAAGTAATTCCAAACGCAAAAGCAAGGCAATTCAAGAAATTGTTTCAAGAAGACGGGTTTTTCGCGAGGCTCAGGGAAAAAATTGCGATGGACGGACTCTACTAAACCGAAAGACTATTCCCTGATTTCTTCCGCCAGTTTCTTCAACACGCTCAGTTCCGCCTTCGGCCCCAACCCCGCCGATTCCATGGAACGGAACTCGCGGCCCAAGCCGTGCATCGGATAGAGTTTCACGTGAACGTGGTTCACGCCCATTCCCTCCATCACCATAGCCGTTCTCACCGTGCCCAGCTTCTCGTCCAGAAGCTTTCCGACTTTCTTGCACGCGCTCATCAAGCGCACGTAAACGTCGTCCGGCATTCCGAAGGCATACGAGTCATAGTGTTTTTTCGTCATGACGAGCGTCATTCCCTTAACGTTCGGGTTTAGGTCTAGAATCGCGAGAAACTCGCCATCCTCCCAAACCCTAGCGGAATCGAATTCGCCCGAAGCGATTTTGCAGAAAACGCAGTTTTCCATGTAAGAAAGTGATTTATACTCGCTTAAAATCATTTGTTCATGCCAGCGCATTACTCTGCTTATCGTACAGAAGAATTGCCGCAAATTTCCCGTAAAATAGAAACCCACGGCAAATACATGGTAAGATACATTCAGCAACGGCATTCGGGCGTGCCGTTCCATGAAATTTCATGGGTTAGTGTGCATGAGCTTGCAAGCGATGCTCTGAAAAACCACCCAGAGTTCACAGTGGGAAACCTTGCAAATGGGGAGCCAATCCTGATGCGAGTAGGGAAAAATAACAAAGATTCAACCTTCGTTTCGAGAGAAACTAAAGAAATTCAACACGGGTTTAAAGTTCACCGTTGGTTTAAGGCTGGAAACGGAAAGGAAAGAATGATGCAAAAGGGCTTCGGCCGTTTTCCTTACTCTTACTACGAACTTGGAAGGCATGTCCTTATTGAAAGGCTGGTTTCAAGGCTTAAATCCGAAGGCAAACTCCCACCAGGAACCGAAGCTTTAGTAAAGAAAATGGCAGGAAGGATTTTCCTCGACTCGCAATCAAATCCCGAGATACACGAGATAATAGAAAAGGAAACGAAAGAAGCTTTTGAGGAATTGAAGGATAAACTAGGGAAAAAAAAAGCGAAGCAGTTGTTGGAAAACGCCAAGAAAGCTCTTAGCAAAGACAACAAGGAATTTTATAAAGTTGAAAAACGCCTTCACGGGCCTGAAAACATGCTGTTCGACTTCATTCCAAACTCAGTAAGGGATATCGGAATCAAACTGCATGCTCTTGGAGAGTAAGAATTCAGCCTTTCACTACGCCCAGCGGAATCATTTTCGCAACGATTTTCGCCAAACCAGCGTCCTCGACGCTCTGCACGACCAAATCGACGTTCTTGTAAGCCCCGCCCGCCTCTTCCGCAAGCAAGTGCCGGTCTTGCGCTTTGTAAATGATTCCCTTGTCCTGCAATTCTTTTTCCACAGTCCCCTTGAACTCGCGGATTGCAGAATGCCTGCTCATAACGCGGCCTGCGCCGTGGCAAATCGTCCCCCAGCTTTCCGCAGAACCAGGCAACCCGCACATGAGATACGAAGATGTGTTCATGCTTCCGGGAATCATTGCCGGTTGGCCTACGTGCCTGTAGTCGGAAGGCATATCGGGATGCCCTTTCCAGAACGCTCGCGTCGCTCCCTTGCGGTGCACGCACACTTCGCGTTCCACTCCGTCGACCTTGTGCTTTTCAAACTTCGCGATGTTGTGGCAAACGTCGTACACGACATCCATTCCCAGCGACTCCCAATCTTGCTTGAAGACTTGCTCGAAGCTTTCGCGAGTCCAGTGCGTCAAGACTTGCCGGTTGCAAAACGCATAGTTTATTGCACAGCGCATTGCGCCGAGATAGTCTTGCGCTTCCTTAGACTTGATGTAAGAAGATGAAAGTTCCCTATCCACTAGTTTAATCCCGTCGCGCGCCGCCGCATTGAGCATCACTTGCAAGTAATCGCTGCACACTTGGTGGCCGAACCCGCGCGAACCGCAGTGCGTCATCACCGTTATTTGCCCCTCGAAAATCCCGAATGCCTTGGCCATTTCCTCGGCGCCCGGGAATATGCGTTCGACCTTCTGTATTTCGTAAAAGTGATTGCCGCTGCCCAGCGTTCCGAACTGGGGGGCACCGCGTTTTTTCGCGGAGTCGGATACTTTGGAAAAATCGGCTCCCTTCATAGAGCCTCCTTCTTCAGTGTGCAAAGCGTCTTTCTTGGCGCCGTAGCCTTTTTCGATCACGAAAGGAGAACCTACAGTAACAGCTTCCTCGAGTTCGCGCCCTTCCATGCGCAACCGCCCTTTCGACCCGACGCCTGAAGGAATGTTTTTGAAGGAAGTGTCGATGAGCTCGCGAAGCTTGGGCTTCACGTCTTTCTCGGTGAGGTTAGTGCGAATGAGCCTGACACCGCAGTTTATGTCGTAGCCTACGCCGCCTGGCGAGATTACGCCTTCCTCCAAATCGAATGCTGCGACTCCGCCGATGGGAAATCCGTAGCCCTCGTGCCCGTCGGGCATTACGAAAGAAGCCTTCAAGATTCCCGGGAGCGTTGCGACGTTCTGCGCCTGCCAGAGAGTGCGGTCTTTCTGCAGCAAAGGAAGCATTTCGTCCCTCGCGTAAACGCGCAGGGGAACGCGCATTTCCCCTTCTGCCGGGGATTCGTAAACTGCATCGCGCACTTTCTTCAACTGCATTAAAAACACCTTTTAAAGCCTTGAACCGCAATAGCAAAAAAATCGGCTTTATTTATTCCGAAGCCAGAGTTTTTAATACTCTTTGCGCCTAATGGAGAACAAGGCGGTTTCAAATGTCTGAAGGCAAAAACGGAAAGTGGAGTTTTACTTACACTACCAGCGACGGCGCGGGTAAAATCGAGGTCAACGCGGACGATTTGACGGCGTTCGGAAGGAAAATCGGGCGCAACATGGTTTCCGCGGTCCGCGACGTTGCGAAAGCATCGCTCGGGAAAGTCGAAGTGGAATTCGAGTACTACGATTTGATGGGAAACAAGGAAGTAGTGAAAATGCTCATGAACGAAAACGAATTCCGCGCGCTCAAGAAAACGCTGGGCAAGTGAATCCGCACGCGGGAGGATTTGAGCAACAGCAGTCTTAAACCCAAGCGTTATTAATTCGCCAACCTTTTTTGGTTTCTGGATGTTAATGCGTCAGCAGCAGTAAGGTGCAAACCCAATAATGAAATTGCGTTCAGCCGTTTTTGGATTGCTTGCAATCGCGTTCCTATTGCCTAACGCGTTTGCCATCACGTCAGTCCATGCGCCCGCCGTCGATACGAACGGCAACGGAGTTCTGACTTCCCTCGAAGCGAATGCAATCCAGGGCGACGGCGATATTTTCGTCGACATCCAGCCGTTCATTTCGGTCGACACGCAGCAAAGCGCGAAAACCGCGGTTGAAATCGCGGCGCAGGAAGCGGGCGTGAACGCAAAAAAATACGACGTCTTGTTCAAAATCCTCGCCAGAACGCAGATTATTGATGGCCCGTCCGGCGGAGCCGGACTCACGCTCTTGGCTTACAGCGAATTCGCCAAGCTAAAGCCGCGAAAAGACTTGGCGCTTACTGGGGCTATAGAACGCGACGGCAGCATCGGCGGCGTAGGCGGGGTTTACGAAAAAGCCCTTTCGCTGGAAAACACGGAAGTGAAGCTGTTCCTCATTCCCAAAGGCCAGGCTAAAACCCAAGGCAAGAACATAGTTTTGGAGGCGGAGAAAATAGGCGTCCAGGTTGTCGAAGTCAAGGACTTCAAAGACGTCGTGAAATACGCGTTCACGCCGGAAGGTTCGAAAGTCGACGCGCAAATATTCGTGGAACAGCCGCTAGTGCTGGATAAAATAATTCCCTCAACCACTCTGGAGCCACTCAAGCAAATCGCCTTGAACGAAATCGCGGCGTTGGAAAAAAAGCTTGACAGCCTGCAGGAAAACGAGGACAACCAAATCCTGCGGGAAAGCGTCAACAAAAGCGTTTCCGAAGCCAAATACCTCGTGGAACAAGGCTATTACTATTCCGCGGCCAACCTCGTGTTCGTCTCTAAAATCAGCGTAGAGTCCGCGCAAAAGAAAAACGAGGGCGGCACGGATTTCATGAAGAAAGTCCAGCAGCTCGAGAACGATGCCAAGGAAATCAAGTTCGCCAACCTCACGATAGAAAATACGGAGTGGCTTGTCGGGGCAAAGCTGCGTTATTACTGGGCTTTGAACAAAATGCGCGGGATAAAGAAAAGCATCGGCCTGGAAAGCGTCGACGCCCTGCAGTCTGAATACGCAGCTGCCGAAAACTGGGTTTCGGCCGCAATAAACATGAACGAAATCGCGCGCGTGACCGGCGGCAACACGCCGGCCAATGAGCAATCGCTGCGCGAAGTGTCGCAGGAGCTCATCGGCGCTTTGAACGAAAGCCAGGCGTTCGTGCTCGACTCTGAAGTGGAACAGCATTATTCGGGCGCCATCGCCGCTTTCAACGACGGCGATTATGCGACGGCCTTCTTCGACGGGTTGTTCGCGAAAGGCATTGCCGAATCGCAGGAAAAAATCAATTCGCAGGCCGGAAGCGACTTCTACAAAAACCTGCGCACTGCGCAAAGCCTGCGGGACTACAACGGATCCATTTGGGCGCAGTATTACTTCATCCATTCGCTCTACAACGAAAAGCAGGCGAACCGCACGAACGAATTCATCTATTTGAGCAACGCAATAAAACTCCAGTACTTGAGCGATTTGCTCAAGGAAAACATTCCCATGATGAAGCTTTCCCTCGCCAACCAAGCTACGGCGGTCCTTTCGACCCCCGCAGCACAAGACGAAGGGGAATTGAGAATCAGCACCACCGTAGCTGCAGGCCGGAACGACAACGTGATTTTGCTTGCCCTCGCCGCGCTGCTGGGGCTGCTCATCGTGGGGCTGGCGTTGCGCGCAATCGCATCGAGAAAAGCGCTGGATGAAGCAGGGTTTTCAACAGTGGAAAAGATAGAACAGCTCGACAAGCGTTTTGCGCAGGGGAAAATAAGCGCAGGGACGTGGGAAGCTATGCACGAGCGGTATTTCAGGCAACTGCGCAGCGCGAAAGGCGGGAAAGCCAAAACAGTCAAGACAACTAAGGCAGCCAAGGCAACGAAAGCTAAAGGCAGGAAAGTCTAACCCTGCAAAACCTCGCCTACAGTGTAGAGCGACCCGCAAACCAAGACCGTCTTTTTTTTCGCAAGGGCTTTTTCCATCGCGATTTTCAACGCGCCCTTCACGCTTTTTTCTGCAAAAGCGTTCGCCCCAAGCCGCGAGAATTCGGCAGAAAGAATTTCCGCATCCAAACTCCTTTCCCCCGCAGGCCGGGCTGCAATGACCAACGATGGTTTAAGCATACACAGAGTCCGCGCCATCGCCCTCCAATCCTTGTCTTTCATTATCCCGACAACCAAAACCGGTTTTGCGCCGAATATTTTCTGAAAAGATTTCACTAGCGCCTGCACGCCCGCAAGGTTATGCGCGCCATCCAACACCACCAGCGGCTTTCGCGAGAACACCTGCATCCGCCCCGGCCATTTTGCTTTCGCCAGCCCCTTCGCAATCGCCTTGC
>JAGVWL010000043.1 GCA_018304285.1 Microcaldota archaeon | reverse complement strand
GACTTACCCCAATGCCACTACGGCCACGCTCACGCAATCCGGCTCCACCGTAAGCGACGAGGTAAATTACATTTACTCGGCGTTGTTCAACTTCACGCTCCCCGATGAAGGCAATTACACGGTGGGAACGAGCGCCCGCGACGTGAACGACAACACCGCCTCGAACACCATAAGGATAGTTGCGGTTTCGTCCGACGATTCAGTTTCCTTCAACACCAGCGGCGCGTCGTACTTCACGATTCTCGACTCTTGCAGCAGCACGCCTATAGCCAACAGCTCTGCAAACGGCATTACGACGACCATTCCGGCGGGATTGTATAAAGTCACGCTCTACACGGAAAAACCGGAAATAACGTTCAACAACGCTTCGCTCAACTCCACGCTGTCAGGAACTGCCTTCAAGTACGACGAACTGGAAAGCGTAACCTACACCGTGCCCTCCAACCGAAGGTACGTGCGCGTTTTCAACGTCTCGACGAACGGCACTGAATACAGCGACTTGCAGGTGTACTACAACTACACGCCCGACGAGGCAACGCTAGTCGCCCAAGCAAGCCTGGAATTCCAAAAGTGCGAGGAAGTGAATTCGACCTGCACGTGGAATTCCACAAGCGTGACTACCGGCCTCAACACCACCACCAACAACATCACGGGCTACGCGAACAGCTCAAGCTTGTGGGCGGTGCTCGAGCCCGCCTACACAGAACCGGAAACCAACACGGTTTACATAACGCGCACCGAGACCGGGACGGTTACGAAAGAAAAAGACGTTTTCAAGGACAAGGAAAAGATAGTTGAAAAGTTCGTATCCACGCACTTGATTCAAAATCCGCCCGAAATAGAAGTGTATGAAACGGGAACGGCGAGCGTGGAAGTGCAGCTGCGCAACGACGGCACCACCACGTTTGAAGACATCAAGCTCGCCGCGATTTCCTCCGCAAGCCAGATTACGGCGAGCCTTTCAAGCGACACGATTCCGAAGCTCGAGCCGGGCCAAACTACTTCAGTAAGGCTAACGGCATCCTCTAGCAACGCACCGCTCGGCAGTTATTCGATTGCATTAAGCGCAACTTCCGGCGATTACAGCGAGGCGGTCAGCGTGCCTGTTGCAGTAGTAAAATTCCTCAAGAGCGAAAAGCTCGAGGCTCAAAGGCAAATCGAATTCGGGCTTTCGCTCGCCATGCAAAACCAGGAGTGCAGGGAATTCGCGGACACGCTCGACCAAGCCAACAAGGCGCTTAAGGACGGCGACGCCGCGCTCGCGCTCAGGCTTGCTAATGATGCGATTGCAGGATGCAAACAGGCGCTCGCGCTTGCGGGCACTGAAGCCGGGCCGCTGACGGGATTGTTTGCCGGACGCCTGCTGCAAGGCGACTGGGCCAACTCCGCAGTAATAGGCGCGGTCGGCGCCGTAATCGCACTCACGCTCGTACTGCTCAAAAAGCTCGTCACTCCAAAGCGCAAGGAAGACGAGATTGCCAAGCAGCTGGCGGACGAGGGCGAAGACGGGGCTTCCGGAGCGCAGCAAGAGTATTCAAACAAAATAAAACCCGCTGAGTAAAACGGGAGGGTGGTTGGAAAAATGGCATTTCAAGGAGGCGGACAGATAGACGCGATGAAAATCCGCGCGTGCAAGGAAACCATCACGCGCACGAAAAACGAAATCAAGAAAGCCGTCGTGGGGCAGGAAGAGGCGATGGATTCGCTCCTCCGCGCGCTGCTGTGCGGCGGCCACGTTCTCATTGAAGGAGTGCCCGGAATTGCAAAAACGCTTTTGATGATTACGCTTGCGGAAGTTACTGGCGAGGAATTCAAGAGAATCCAGTTCACCCCCGACATGCTTCCAAGCGACATCACGGGCATCAAGACTTACGACCCCAAGAAAGGCTTCACCACCATCAAAGGCCCCGTATTCACCAACTTCGTCCTCGCCGACGAAATCAACCGCGCGCCTCCCAAAGTCCAGAGTTCCCTGCTCGAAGCAATGCAGGAACGCCAAGTCACCATAGGCGACGAGACGTTCGGCCTGCCAGACCCGTTCCTCGTGTTGGCAACGCAAAACACCATCGAATCCCTCGGCGTTTACGACCTTCCCGCGGCCCAGCTCGACAGGTTTTTGTTCAAGCTGGTCATGGGCTACCCGACGACCGACGAGGAAAAGCTCATCCTCAAGAAAAACATCACCACGCACTCGCTCGAATACTTCAACCTCAAGCAGGTTTTGAAGCCCAAAGAAATCATCGAAATGCAAAAGCTCGTGCAGCAAGTGTACGTAAGCGCCCAAGTCGAGGAATACATAGTGCGCATAGTCGACGCAACGCGCCACGCCGACAAGTACGGGGTGGAAAGCGGCAAGTACATCGACGAAGGCGCAAGCCCACGCGCTTCAATCGGCATGTACACAGCAAGCAAGGCGCAATCGCTCATGAGCGGCAACTCGTTCGTCACTCCCGAACACGTGCGCGACATCGCGCCCGACGTATTGAGGCACAGGATAATACTCAATTACGAAGGCCAGGCCGAAGAAATAACGCAAGACCAGATCGTCAAGGAAATCCTTGCGAAGGTGCCAGTCGCTTGAACCGGGAGCAAGTGCGCCAGCTGAAAGAAGTGCACTTGAGCCTAACCAAGAAAATAAAGCACCTGCACGTCGCCACGAAATACAACGTTGCGACGAAATTCATGGGAGAATACCCCAGCGTATTCAAAGGCAGGGGCATAGAATTCGCAGACTTCAGGCAATACACTCCCGCAGACGACGCGAGCGAAATAGACTGGCTGCACTCGCTCAAAGGCGGAAAGCTCCTCGTGCGCGAATACGTCGAGGAAAGGAACCTCACCATAATGTTCGTAATCGACAGCTCGAACACCATGCTGTTCGGCTCGCAGGAAAAGCTCAAGCACGAATACGCGGCAGAACTCACGGCGGCAGTTGCCGCAGGCGCGCTGGAAAGCGGCGACGCGGTCGGAATGTGCCTTGCTTCGGACAAAGTCAAGCAGTTCGTCAGGCCCATGCTGGGTTTGAAGCAGCTGGAACTTTTGCTGCACGCGCTTGTCAACGAGAAAAACTACGGCGGCGATTCCGCTTTCGGCGAAATCCTGGGAAGAACCTCGAACGCGCTTCCGCGCAACAGGATTTTGATTCTCGTCTCCGACTTCATCACGCACGACAGGAAATGGCGGCATGCAGTGCGCATCGCCGCGAAAAAACACCAGCTTTTCGCGTTCATAGTCCGCGACCCGCTCGACGACGAGATTCCCGCGGGCGTGGGGCAGGTTACGGTCCAAGACCCGCTCACCGGGGAAACAATGGTGATAGACTCGGACAAAATCCGCGAGCGGTACAAGCGTGAGGCCGAAGAAGAATTGAACGAAATAAAGCAAACGCTCATGAAAAGCGGAGTGCGGTACCTCCAGCTGAGCACCAAAGACGATTTCACGAAGCCCATAATCGGGTTTTTCAAGAGAATAAAGAAAGGCGGTTGAAAATATGGTGGAAATACTATTCACAAGGCAGGCGTTCCTGTGGTTTCTCGCGCTATTGCCCGTGCTCATAGTAATACACTTCTACAGCCTCCGGCACGTCGAACGCAAAGCGCTGCTCTTCGCCAACTACAAAGCCATGCGCCGCATCACGGGCGGCGAGCCCGTGCCCAAAAACTACCTGCTTCTCGCCATGCGCCTCGTAATCCTCGCCGCGTTCATCCTTGCGGCAGCAGGCGCTACAATCATGACCGAACTGCCTGCGAGCGCCTACGACCTGGTCATAGCAGTGGACGCGTCAAGCAGCATGTCCACACAAGACTTCAAGCCCGACCGCCTGAACGCCACGCTCGCACAGGCAACGGAATACGTCTCGCAGCTTCCCGAAGGAACGCGCGTGGGCGTGGTATACTTTTCCTCGACCGCAATCCTGCTCAACGAGCCTTCCCACCCCAACAAGGGCGAAGCAATTGAATCCCTCAACGCGATAAAAGCAACGCGCTTCGGCGGAACTGCGCTGGGAGACGCCATACTAACAGGCACCAACGCGCTCATCAATTCCGACAGGCCCAAGGCAATCATAATCCTCACTGACGGGAAAAGCAACACCGGCGTCCGCCCTGACGACGCCGCACGCTACGCATCGCAATCCGCAACGGAAATACTCGCAATAGGAATCGCTGGAGGCGCAAACGCAAGCGGCGCCGACATGGACACGCTGCGAATCATAGCAAACGAAACGCAAGGACGGGCGTTCGAAGCCAACAACGAAGCCCAGCTCAAACAAGCGTTCCAAGACCTCGCAATCGAAGCGTCGCGCATCAAACAGCCGCTCGAACTTGCAGTCCCGCTCATGGCAATAGCATTCCTCCTGGTTTTCATAGACTGGTCGCTGTCAGGCACTCGCTACCGCATAATCCCTTAGAAGGAGAAACCAAGGTTCGTGTGCAGAAGCAGGGCTTCTGCAACGTGCCGCAAAGCTTTCGCTTTGCGCGCATCTCCGCTCTACTTCTCTTCCTTTGATGAGAGACAGTGTTTCTTTGGCGGCGCCATCGCCTTTCTTTCCCGTTCGGAAGCAAGCTTCCGAAGGGCGCAGCAGAACTTCGTTCTGCTCGCGTTCTAAAAGAAAGGCAAGGCCGACTACTTGAACGACTCCAATAGTTCTTCGAAGCGCGAGAGGTAGTTTTCCAGAATCCTTTTCGCCGAAACCGGCTCGTCGGAAAGAATCACCTTGTCCAGCTCCACCAGCTTGCGGCGGGTGAAAATGTCCGACTTTTTCTTCAAATAGTTCAAATACTTCAGCGCCATGTCCTTCTCCTGCGCGATTTCAACTTCGTAGTCCTTCACGAAGTCGGGAAAATCGTACTCCAAATGCGCGACTTCATCCAAAAAAGCGGAAAGGTCCTTCTGGTACTTGTCGTTCAGCTCCGGCGAATTTTTCGCTATTTTCTTCAATTCGGAGTAGGTTGCGGAAGAAGAAAGCCCCAAAAGGCGGGCGAAGGAAGAGTGGACTAGCGAGAAAAATTCGCGCGACTTTTCGCCCACGTTAAAGTCCGTCAAATCCGAGCGCAAGTCGGACGCCTTCTCGCGAAATTCCCTCCTGAAGTCTTCGGCAGTCGGAGCGGAACGCGAACTGCGCTTGAACAAAAAAGCGAAAGGGTTCGGAATTTTCATGTGTAATACCATGTGCATTCCCCGCCCAATCGGGCGGAGCCTAACAGCCGCGCGGATGAATGGCGTGCATTTCCCCTGCGAAACGCACTCGCAACAGTGCATAATATGAAGCAATTTTTCTTTAAAAACCAGCACGGGCAAAACAGTTTTGTAGCAGAAGTCCATTCTGCAGCAAAAGTCAAGGAGGTGTAGCTAAAGTAGCTTGAACGAAAGACTTATAGCGAAAAGCGGAAATAATCGAACTTTTTACAGCTTTTCGCTAGTCGCAGAAGGCAAGAAGAAAGTTCAAATAATTTTGCCTTCTGCTATAAACTACAAAGCT
>JAGVWL010000010.1 GCA_018304285.1 Microcaldota archaeon | reverse complement strand
ACTGCTTTTTGGGCGGCGGTTTGATTACCGCGGGGTGCAACGGAGGAACTTGCACTTCGGGTTCCATTTGCCCTGAAACTCCACCGAGCGGCTCTTGCGGAATCCAATCTATAATCTGCTCCCCATTGTGCACTCCTCCTTGGGAGTTCGAGCCAGGCGGCGTTTGCCACGCGGATTGCTTGAACTCGGCGCAGTGCACGAACAACGTTTGCACCAACATCAACCCAGGGCGTTTTTGCAACTTTCCGTCAGACTGTTGCGCCGCTCCTTCGCCCAGTCCCTCTCCCTCAGCTTCACCTTCCCCCAGCGCTTCTCCTTCTCCAAGCCCCTCTCCATCTCCTTCCCCCAGCCCTTCTCCGTCAGGTTCTCCTTCTCCCTCAGCTTCTCCTTCACCAGGCGGTAGCCCTTCACCTTCGCCCAGCGCTTCCCCTTCAGCGAGCCCGTCGGCAAGCCCGAGCCCCTCTCCATCGGGTTCTCCTTCTCCCTCGCCCAGCGCTTCTGCTTCCCCTTCTCCAAGCGGTAGTCCTTCTCCGTCCGTTTCCCCCTCGCCTTCAGCTTCTGCTTCGCCGAGCGGCGGAGCTTCAGCTTCCCCGAGTGCAAGTGCTCCCGCCGGCGGATATTGCGGAAACGGAATCGTTGATGCGGGGGAAACGTGCGACAAGCAGAACAACGCCGGCTGCAGTGCAGGGCAGACGTGCAATTTCGCTTGCTCGGCTTGCTTTAACCCCGAAGATGCTTCGGGCAGCATCCTGCGCATAGAAGGAAAGAAAGTCGTGGGCGCTGAATCGGTGGAAAGCGCCACTGTCTCGGTTTTGTACAATTCTGCTGCCACTGGTTTCGCAACGGCGTGCAGCGAAGCTGCACGCGCGAGCTTGCTTTTCACGATCGACGACCGGGCGTTCGGGAGCATTCCTTCCGCGGTTTCCTGCGACGCCGCACAGCCAGGGCTTTTCATCCTCAACCTCACGCCCCAACTGCTGGGGTTGCAGTCGCAGGAATTGGCTTCAGGCTCTTACCGGATTAAAGTGGAAGCCAACGACGGGGGGACGCTTTATTCAGCGAACGACCCGCAAGCTTTGATTGTCGTAAAGCAAAAGCAGGCTTTGCCCGAGAGCGATTTGTTCGTAATCGCCTTTTTCGCGTTGCTCGCCTTGTTTTTCGTAAGGCGCAAGGAAGGGCGGTGAGAAAAATGCGCATAGCGATTTCCGGCCTTACCGCCTGCGGCAATTCCACCGCATCCGAACGCGTGGCGAAAGCCCTGCGTTTGAAGAAATACAATTACACTTTCCACGACATGGCGCGCGAATTGCGCCTGCCTTTCGCTGAATTGCACGCGAAAGCGGAGAAAGACGCGCGCTTCGACGTCATGCTCGACAGGAAGCAAATAGAATTCGCTTTGAATGAAAAAAACTGCGTTGTCAGCTCGCGCCTTGCCGTTTTTCTCGACAAGATCGCGCCGAAACTGGGACTGAAAAAACCGCATTTCGACTTGAAGGTTTGGCTGGACGCGCCTCAAGGCGTGAGGGCGGGGCGACTGGCAAAGCGGGATAGCAAGAGCTTGCGCAAGGCGCTGGAGGAAGTGCGCTACCGCGACGCTTCCAACAAAGCGCGCTACAAAAAGCTTTATTCGATTGAATACAAAAAGCCGGGCAGCTGCTTGGTTGTGAATAATGCGCTGCTCGACCAGCAGCGTACTGCCGAGAAAATAATCGCCGCTGCCAAAAGACTCTGAATGCTCTAGCGGCCTTTCAACGCTTGGTTTCCAGGACGTCGAGAATGAGCGCGGTCAACAGCAATTGCACTCCCACTATCGACGGGAGCAGGCAAAGCAGCACGCTTCCAACGCTCGGGGAAAGCGCGTGGAAGAATTTGTTCCACAATATCCACGCGCCCGTCGCTAAACCCAGCGTCAAAAGCAGCAGTCCGAAAATGAAGAACAGCGCGATGGGATGGAAATCGCGTATGACGTATTTTTCGAAAATGCGCTTGAAGAAACTCTTGCCCAAAAGGAACGCCGCCGCAGGCGCGAACCTTCGCAGTTTGATTCCGCTTTTCTCGCTCCCGTAGCTCGAAGGAATCGCGACGTCCTTGACGCGCAAGCCGGCGATGTTGAGCTTCACGAGCATGTCGTTCTCGAAAAGATATCCCTTGCTCACAGAATCGAGGTTTATAGCGCGCAAGGCCGAAGCGCGTATTGCAGTAAAGCCGTTTTGCGGGTCGAAAATTTGCCAATAGCCGCTAGCCGCTTTCGTAAGGAAAGTGAGGATGATGTTTCCCAGCAACCGCAGCAAGGGCATCGCCTGTATGGAGCTTTTACTCAAAAACCTGTTTCCCTTCGCGTAATCGTACCCTTCCACCAGCGCATCCAGCAGTTTGTGTGCATGCTCGGAAGGCATTTGCCCGTCGCCTGCCATTACCACCGAAAAATCCGCGCCCAACTCCAACGCCTTCTTGTGACCAGCGATTATCGCGCCGCCCACTCCCTGGTTTTTTTCGTGCTTGAGAATGAAAACTTTTTTGTCCAGCCGCTTTCCTGCCGCTTTTGCCGCAGCGTTGGAAGTTCCGTCGGTGCTGGCGTCGTCCACCACGACGACCCAGTCCGCATAAGCCGGAACGGTTTTGATTACCCCGCCGACGAATTCCTCCTCGTTGTGCGCAGGCACGACGATGCAAACCTTGTTTTTCTTGTACAACCAAACCGACCTTTTTTTAATTCCCTTCTTTCCTCACTTCGTAAATCTCATAGTCTAAGCCGTTTATTGTTTTTTGGTATAGCCGCTTGAGCAAAGGCGAAGTGCGTATTGCCGTTTCATTCAAGTCTTTGAAACGCCGTTCGTTGTTCGGGATGAGCGAAACGTGCGTTAGCCCGTACTTCCGTATTACTTCCTCCATTCTTTTTCCGGAGTAAAAGTCTTGCTGGTCTACCGCCCTTTCGTACCAATCGCTTCTCCCCTTGACCCATCCTACCGCGGGAAAGCCAAGCATGCGCACTCTTCCGACCAAATCGAAAGCGTGGGGTGCGTCGAAAGCAAGCACCACCGCATCCACGGGCAGAATCGCATTCGCGTCTTTGGCGAATTCCACGTCGGCCCGCCCGTAAAGGGAAATCTGGTTCCAAGCGTCTTTCTGGATTGAAAGCGCGCCTGGCAATATAGCCGCTACAAGCAATATTAGCGCAGCCGCGGGCGGAAGCAAATTAAGCATCCTTCGTTTCTGCTTTTTTTTGCCCTTGACCGCGGGAAAGCAGAATTCGTACAGTTTCGCAAGCGCAAGCGCGCCCAGCGCAAAAGTCGGAATTTGCCAGAGGTTGACGAGCTTCATGTTGTTCATGTAATCGGGAGAGAAGCGAAAGAGCGTAAAAGCAAGGAAGAGCGGTATGAATGCAAGGTAATACCTGCGCACTTGCTTCGGCGCAAGGACGAAGCCGGCGATTGCGAATACGAGCGGAAGCCCCATGTTTTCAATCCAAAACCAGGCGATGTTGACCGGGTTTTGCGACATCGCCCTCCAGCCTATTTCCAGCGCAACGTAATTGTTTGAAGTCGACGGCCCTATCCACGAAGCGAATTGCACTATGCCGAGCAAAAGCGCGGGAACAAAAAACCAAATCCATTTCTTGTGCCTGTAAATCAAAAACAGCGTTCCAGCGGCAAGAATGCACGCTATGAACGCGGCTTCGCGCATCAAAGGCAGCAAGCCCGTAAGCACTCCCGCCGCGAAAAAAAGTTTTGAATCCAATTTTCGTTTTTCAAAAGCTTTTCCAACCCGCGTTTCGAACTGCTTCGCTATCTCGAAAAGCAGTATGAACACGACCACCGCGACCGTGTATCCGAAGTTGCTTGAACGCTGGCGGGCCAGATGGGATTTGAAAAACTGGATTACGTGACCTACCGGCGGATTTTCAATCAGCACCGCATAATCCCTGTCCGGGTTTTTCAGCCAATCCGCTACGCTTGCGTGTGTTTGCGCGTCTTCGAACATCATGCCGTAAGACATGCTTCCGGAGAATAGCAGGAGCAAGACTGCAATGATTGCCGCGTTTTTGCTTGCGCCCAGCCTGAACGCCAGGAAATAAACGCAGGCGAAAAACGCTATCACCATCAACAGCGCGGGGAGTGCGAATGCGAGCGTGAACGGCATTTCGAGCCTTTCAAGCACGCCAGAATACAAGTCTATCAAAAAGGAGTAGTTCAGCGGAACGCCCGAGTATTGAGGGTCTTGGGGCGGGACGATGTTGTTGTAGGCAAAGTATTTTTCGATACTGACATGGTAGTAGGTGTCTTGCCAGAACAATCCGCTCACTTCGTAATTGCCCTGGGCGTTGACATGAACCGCGCCGGCGGAAAACAAGATTGTGATTAAAATTATTACTGGCGCCATCCTCAGCCAAAATCCCGTGTCCCACCCTTGCTTCGCTTTCCAGTTCCGGCGGAGCATGAGGAAGGAAAAAAGCGGCAGTGCGACGAGGGAAGCTAAATGCGCCAGATTTCCGAAAACGAAAAAGCTGGCGTAAGCCACTACCGACGCCAAAGGCAGCCCGAGCGCCATCGAAAAGAAAACCTGTTCCTCGCGCGAGCGGGCAAACCCTATTTTTTCCACGACCGCGTGGCCGAACAGGATTGAAAATGCGAGAAAGAGGACTGCGTAAAACATTTTTCAAATCACGTTCGAATGCCTTTTTGTAAAAACCTGCTTTTATTCAGGATGCTCGTATGCGCCTGGCCGTGTTATCTTCCGAAGAACGCCATCGCCTTCGTCCAGTATTCCCCTGGCATCAAGTGGTCCAAATCAGCTGCAGTGAAAGTCCACGCGTATAGGTAAACGAGCACTATGACCAGGGGAAGGATGCGCTTGAATTCCTTTGACTTCAGAATGTCTTCGAAGCCTATGAGCAAAGCGAAGGGCATTGCGGGAATGAGATAGCGGCTCACGTCCCTCAAGTTGATGAAAAGCGCGGGAATGAAGAAAAGCAGAGCAAACAACGCTAAAGCTTTGTCTTTCTTGAACGCGCGCGAAATGCCCAGCGCCGTTATCGCATAGATGCCGACGTAAAACTCGGGCGCAGGGGAAAGCGCGGCTGAAGAGGCTATTGTGGAAAAGGGCGTGGCGCTCACGCCACCCGCGTTCACTTTGAGGTAAATCCAGAAATCGCCGAACGCGCTTTGGAAAAAGAGAAAGTGTGCTATCAACGCCAACGGAATCAAGGCGTACATGCAGTACGACCGCCAGTCCGCCTTTTTCCTGCCGAGAAAAAGCATTGCAATGAAGAACGGAAACAAGAGAACGCCTAAGATTTTCGTTACCGCCGCAAGGGTGCCACTAACAGCTGCAAAAGCATGCTGGTCTTTCTTGTAGAAGTAAAACGAAAGGAGCGTGAGGAAGACGAACATCGATTCGGCTGCACCGACGCTGTGGTAAATAAGCCACCTCGGGGGAATGAATGCGAATAACGCGGCAATGTAAAACGGCTGGTCGGTGTACTTGAATTCCTTGAGAATCTTGTAGAATACGAGCACGGACAGCACTGCGAACAATATGCTGGCCAAAAGCATGGCGTTGAGGTAGCCTGCGAAAGATAAAGCGCGTATGGCG
>JAGVWL010000045.1 GCA_018304285.1 Microcaldota archaeon | reverse complement strand
AGCTCGAACGTTTTGACGGTCACTTTCCAGAACGTCACGAACGGGTCTTACGTGAATTTTGACGACATCAACATTTCGTTCTACCTCAGGGGAGTTAACGTAACCGCTTACACCAACCAAACCAGCTCAGGCGGAACGCTCGTGCCAGTTTACATCATAGCCCACAACACCACTCAAACCGGCGGCTACGGTTCCTCAAGCACCGGCACTCCCGGTTCTGGAATCAACGCGTCCAGGTTTACAATGCTGCCAGGCCGAGGGCACAACGTCACGGCGTACTCCGGACACTCGCAAACCATAACCGCGGACAACAAAACGGGAGATCGCAAACCATAACCGCGGACAACAAAACGGGAGATGTTGCGACTTACACCAACATCACAGTGTTAGTCCAGGATGACTTCGGAAACTTCATTACCAGCGCAAACGTCTCCTTCACGTACATGAACGAATCCACTATGACTACTCCCAGCGGAGGAGTTTTGCTTTACGGGGTTCGCGCGAACGCGAGCAACTCTAGCTGGTCCACTAACGACACTGGGCACGCTAGCTTCGGCATCAAAATCGGAAACAGCACTCAAAACGGAAGCAACACGTACCAGTGGAACGTTTCAGTAACCAACTGGACGATGAGCGACGCTGCTTCGTCGACTTACGGCTTGAAGGTTAACGCGACTGCCAGCGCAAACATAATCAATTACTACATCGTCACGCCGGCCTCAACCAGCGTTGCAACGGACACCGCGTTCACAGTCGTCGTACATTCGTACGACATGTTCAGCAACATAAACGGCACCAGCGGCTGGAACGGCACGTTGAACTTAAGCTCTAGTGAAACCACCGGCCTCACGTATTCGACCGACGGAACGTCTTACAGCGCTTGGGGAAGTGCGGGAACCAACAGGGACCTCTCAAGCGGAAACGTGACTTCGTACTTCAAGCAATCCATCAACGCCGACTTGACGTTCAACTTTACCGACAGTGCAGGCGTTACAGCCACAGGCATATCTTCGCAAGTTCAAGTCCGAAGTGGTGGAGTTAGCGGCGGTGGCGGAAGTACGGGCGGCTCTTCAACAGCCACGCCCACACCAACGCCGAGCGCCACGGTAAGCGCAACGCCTACGCCCACTCCGGCACCCTCGCCGATAGTGAGCGAAAAGAACTTGGGCGCTGGAACAATGGTTTCCGGGTCATTCGGTGAAGACAGCACAACGTTCTCGCTGACTTACGCCGCGGGAAGCTCGGGCTTTTACGGAGACTTGACTTGGACTCTGCCGTTCGACTACGCCGACTACCAAGCGGGATTGATTACAATCACTCCTGCCCCGGCCAATGTCGAAGCAGGCAGCGTCAAGGCAATGTGGAACAATGTGGACTTGCCTGCAAACGGAAAGTTCACTCCCACGGTTACAGTCGACAAGAAGCTTGACTCGAGCGTAATGGACCAATTTGCGGTTCCCACGCTCGCAGCCAAGGCAAGGCCGGCGACTGTAGCAACCCCGATACCGACCTCAAGCGTGGCTCCACAGCCGGTCAAAAAGCCGGTTGCTGGCGGAGACAACAGCCTCCTCATAGGAATAGTAGTGCTCATCCTGCTCGCTGCAGGAGCGTATTACTTCTTCCTCAAGCCCAAGAAACGCGGGATGTAAGTAAAAGCGCTTAGAAAGGCGGGAGGGTCGAATACTCTCTCTCCGCCTTTTCCCTTCTTTTTCCTCTTTTCTTTCGTTTTTATCTTGCCAGCCTGGGCGACTGCAAAATGAAAGTTGCAAAAAACGTTTCCCGCGAATTGAAGGCTTTGGCCGAACCCGCCAAAGCGCTTGTCCTAGCACGCTTTTTCAAGACTGGCAAAGGCGAGTATGGGGAAGGCGACGTTTTCTACGGCATCAGCGTAGGGCAAACGCGAAGCGTGGCGCGCAAGCACGCCAGGCAAGCGGCGCTTGAAGACGTGCGCGCTTTGCTGCACTCGCGCGTGCACGAAGAACGCCTCGCCGCACTGCTCATTCTCGTGGACAATTTCCACAAGGCGGAAGCGGGCGAAAAAAAGCGTATTTTCGATTTTTACTTGCGCAACGCCAAGCGCGCGAACAACTGGGACCTCGTTGATTTGAGCGCGCACAGGATAGTCGGCGCTTACCTTCACGAGCGTGCGGGAAAAAAAGAAAGCATGCGCTTCCTGAAAAAACTCGCTCAAAGCGAGAGCGTTTGGGAAAGGCGCATTGCAGTTTTGGCAACGTTCCAATTCATCAGCAAAGGGGACTGCGAACCCGCGCTGGCAATCGCCACCGTTCTCTTGCACGACCAACACGATTTGATCCGCAAGGCGGTAGGTTGGATGCTGCGCGAGGTTGGCAAAAGGTGTTCGGAAAAAAAGCTTTTGGCGTTCCTCGACGAGCACGCGGCACGCATGCCGCGCGTTGCCCTGCGCTATGCGATAGAACGCCTGCCAGAGCACGATAGAAAACGTTACTTGAAAGCGTAATTGGCGGAAAGAACGATCAAGGCGCAACGCTTAAATTCCCGGTTTTTCTCCTCGTATAATGCGATTGGCAGTTTTAGTTCTTTTGCCCGCGTTGCTCATCGCCGGGTGTCTAGACGGAAGTGAGAGTCTTCCGGCAGGCGGGGAAAGCCAAGGCGTTCCGAGCGTTGAAGCGCCGCAAGATTCTCAAACTCCCGTAGTTCAACCTTCAGCCGAAGCGCCTTTCCGCAGCAAATTCTACATTTCCGCAGTGCGCGATATGCTGGTTTTCAACGGAAAACTCTATTTCATAGGCTCGACGAGAAAGGAAGCCGCAACCGTGTACGAGTATGTGGACGAAAAAACCCCGCCGAAAAGAGTGCTTCGCTTGGGCTGGGGGAGCGAGAACGATTTCGACAGCAGCAGCGGCGACCCGCGCTTGAAAGGCAAGGGAATGGAGCTCAACAGCCTTGTCGAATACGGCGGGGTGTTGTACGCGGCTGGGGAGACGGGCTTGTTTAAAATGAAGCAAGACGGCTCGTGGGAAATGCTTGACACGCTGGTTCCGCCTGGCGCAAGGAAGGAAGACGGAATTTCGATAGTGCGCATGAAGAAATTTTCCGGCGGAGTTTACGCCGCCGCAACTTACGGCAAAGACGGGTCCGGGCCTTCTGGCAGGACCACGTTCGGGCTCTTAAAGTTCACGGGCGACGGGTGGCATGAAGTTTACGATACTCTGTCGACTGGGCAAGACCTTGCGGAATACGCGGGCGAGGTTTACTTGACTGGAGACGGCACTTTGGAAAAGCTCGTTTTCGAAGACGGCAAGGCGGCCGTGAAAAGCGAGACTGCAACAGCTCCGGAAAGCTTGGACGTTTACTTTGGAATCGGCAGGTTCGGCCGCGTGGGCAGCGACGGGAATGCGGTTTACGTTTGCGGCGACGGAAAGAAAGTGTTCAGGTATGCCGGAGGCTGGACGCTGGCTGGGCAAGTTGGGGATTCTTGCGAGTTTTTCGATAAAGCAGGGAACACGCTTTACTTCGGAGTGCAGCACGGCAAGTACGAGAAAGTGCCGCAAAGCGAAGTGGGCTTGTTCAAAATCGAGGGGGGCGGGATAAAGCAAGTCGCTTCCGGAGAATTCGTTTCCCCAAGCGCCATAATAGAATATAATGGAGAGTTGATTGTCGGCGGTCACGAGAATTACGAGGGAACCGGCGGCATCTACAAAATCACGGGCGGAAAGCTGCAGAAAATAGAGTATTACGAAGGCTGAGGAAGAACAGGAAGGAGGGGGGTAGAAAAATGCGTTTTGCAGCAGCAATCATTCTCTTGTCGTTGTTTCTCGCGGGCTGCACCGAACGCCCTCAAGCCACCCTGCAAGATTCTTTAACCCAACTGCAGAGCATGGATGCCGAGCGTTACGGAGACGACGGCGAGTTTGGGAATCTTGATTCCTTTTCGGCAAGCCTTGAAACCTTCAAAAGCGAACAAGCTCCGAAAATAACGGATGAAAAAGCGAGGAATGCTTTCGTCGCATTCGTCGATTACAAGTTCAAGCTCGTCGAAGCGCAAAAGCAGTTTGCGCAAGCCGTTTCGTTCTCTCCCGCAGACTTCAAAAAGCCGTTGGTGCTGCAGCAGGCGCAGCAATCGCTTTCCCTTGCCGAAAGCAAGTTCGACGAAGCCCGTTCGGCGTTGGATTCGTTTGAAACAACTTTCCCCGAATACGCGGGGCTCGCAGGCTTGGAAAGCGAAAAAGGGAAAATCAATTCGCTCAAGCAAATGGCTGCAGGCGTTTCCCAATTCGCCCAGGAAGAGGCTGATAAAATGCCCAAGCGCACGCCCTCGGGATTGGCGGCGGGGGATTTTGAAAGCGCGAAGAAAATAGCAATCGACAAAATCACAGGCGAAGGCCCGGTCCGCGTTTTTTCCACGGGCGAAGTTCTTGAGGCAGGCGTGGAAGTCAGGCAAGACGTGCCTCCCGACGTGAACAGCCTGGTTTTCAAGACAGACGCAAAAACAGCGTTTTTCTGGCTTGACGATTTGCCCGGCCAGCCTTTCGAACACCGCACGCGCTTCGCGTTCGTGTACGAAAACGGCGATTACATCGTTTTCGAAGGCGGCTTTTGGCCCGTAATCGAAGGAAGGCAATTGTGGATTGACGGAAAAACGGGAGTGCCTGAAGAAATCGTTTTCGAAAAACTCGGCCTTTCCGCCGACACCATTGACGGCGGGCTGTTGTACTCGCCGCTGCCACGCGCACAAGCGTTGAGTTTCGAGCCGGCTCAAGCCCCGCCGCAAGGCCCGCTGACGGCAACAAACGTGCCGTGCAAGTGCGGCCCCTCGCGCGTTTATGCGGTAATCGCGCAAGGCAACAACGACTCTATGTTCAACGTCACCGCGCAAGGAATTTTCGACGCGCTTGCAGGGCGTGGCGTGGGGGCGGACAACGTGACGTTCATGACCCCGCCCGAAAGCAGCGGCCCAAGCGTCGACACGAGCACCAGCGAAGACGCGCTGAAAAGCGCGTTGGGAGAAATCAAAAACAAAACCCGGTGTTGCGACGTGGTTCTCGTGTACCTCTCCGGGCACGGGTATTTGTACTGCAAAGTAACGTGGTACAACAGGATAACAGGCGCAATCACGGTTGAAGAAAACAGGAAAGACAGTAAATTCAATTCATACACGCGCGATTGCCCGGCCGTAGGCGAGAAAAGGGGGTTGGGAACGTGGCAAGTCATGTCCGTGCAGAAGAGCCACGGCATGCGCATGGGCACAGACTGGCTCAAGGCCGAAGAGTTGGATGCCATGCTCGACGAAATCAAGAATTGCAACCTCCACATTTTCATCGACTCCTGCCATTCCGGCGGGGCTATTGACAGCCTCAAGGGCAGCGGCAGGTTCATAACCACCGCCGCCGAAGCAAACAAAGTTTCCTGGGGCAACAAAGTTGATGGAATGGCCGCAGGCTCAGGATTGATTGACGGGCTGAACGGAGCCGCTGGTGCGGACGCTAACGGCGATGGAACGGTTTCTCTTGACGAGGCTACCGAATTCGCGCGCAACAATGCCAACGCACGAAGCAGAGACACTGGATTAATCCAACAGCTTACTACCGACATGAACAGCAACCCGCAATACTGGCGTTCGCCCAACGCTTGCAATTGCCCCAACGACTGCGGCGATGCGGCCAGGGTTCCGTCACCCTCGCCAAGTCCAGGCGGCGACCGAGTTGCAAGCCCGTCGCCCGGAGACTGGATAGCATCCCCCTCGCCTTCACCCACGCCCAGCCCAAGCCCCCACGACTATATGACAATTGCGTGAGCGTTTACAATCCAGGCCAGGATGATGAAGACAACGACGGGGAGGGAAGCGCGTGCGACGAGCTTCCCGTGGATTGCGCGGCGGAAAGGCCTGCGCTCTATCCTTCAATCGTGGCGCAAGGCGGCTCCTTGACGCAAGAGCAGTGCAACGCATACCTGCAAGTGGAAGCGCAGCAATGCACCACAACGTGCACGTACGTGAATTACAAATACTGGGTTTGGGGGCAAGCGCGGTACGCGTGCTGCTACCGCGACATCGACTACCATGCGTGTACAGGCTGCCCAGGCCCGAGTCCGTATTGCCCCAACCCGGAATTAGTTTGCACCGGACCCACGGGATAGTGCTGCGTCGAGCAAAATGCAGTTTCAACAGCCGAACTGCCCTTTAGCGCAAACGCCTTGCGGCGTGCCCGCCTTGTTTTTCGGAACTCCCGGCTCGGGGCCGCTCGCAATATAGTCTTCAACGTCCGTCGCGTTCCACTCGTGCTCGTGATTCCACAATTCCCAGTAATAACGCCATTCGTTCCATCCCACGCCTAGCAGCTTGACGTAAATCCCTCGTTCGGCAAGAATCTTTCCCACCTTGCGGCCGGTCATGCACGGAATGCTGTAGCAATACACTACAACGTCCTTGTCCTTCGGCAGCTTCCCGAAAGCGCCCACGATGCGCTCCACCGCGCCGTAATCGGAAGTATCCTTGTCTTTGTAAGCGGGAATGTTGATCGCGCCGATAATGTGCTCCCGCTCGTATTCCTCCTGGCTGCGCAAATCTACTAGCGTTACGTCCAAAGCTCCCGAGTCCATCGACTTCCGCAGCGAATGCGGGCTCACGTGAACCGCGTTCTCGGCAAAGTAAAAATCGCGCATCAACGCTTCCTTGCTAGGCGAAAGCATGCCGGAAAGCGCGACTGCGGAAACCGCGCCCACAACCGCGCCCAAAACCACGCTCAAAAAAACGATTTTAGCCAAATCCACTTCAAAACACCCCTTTATTGCAAAAAATCTCTCCGCCCGGCGTTTTAATCTCGGGCTTTCCTTTTGGTAAGCCCCAGCTTTTTAACGGATATTTCTAAACGAGTTAAGCACAGGGGGAAATTAAATTGGCTGCTTTTGGATCTGCATACGACTTCATTGCAAGCAGCCGCAAGCCATTCCCCCGAAAACAACGTTTTTGCTCGCGCGGGCTTTCGAACGCCCTTTTCGCCAAATGTCACCCTGGATCTAACGGTTCCCCACAACAATAGCCGAAGAAATAGTCGTGATTGGCGCGGAAAGAAGCGGGACAAGGCCCTGCGCGGGGTTTTTCCTGCAAAAGCTAAGCGCTAAAAACCCCCGTTTAGTATTTAATCTAAGCAAGGCATAGCGTTTGCTATACGAGGAGTTTGAAGGAAAATGCCTGTTAGGGTTGACAAGGGAAACAAAACAACGTATCCCATGCAACTCTGCCCGGTAATCAAGCAACTCGCGCTGTTAAGGAAAAAATGGATGCTTCCGCTGCTTTTGGAATTGTTTTCCTCGCTGCCGAAAATACGCTTTTCGCGGTTGCAGCGCGCTTTGAACCCCATAACGCCGAAACTCTTGACCCAGCGGCTGGCTGAGTTGGAGAAAAGCGGCTTCGTCCTCAAGAAGAAAATCAGCCACAACGAAGTGGAGTATTCGCTGACCAAGCAGAGCGAAAGCCTGCGCACGCTCACGGCGTTATTAAAAAAACACTGCATCCGCCATGCCACGTCGGCAAAAACGCATTGCACCGCGTGCTCGGAAAGCACCAGGTGCGCGATGGCCTACGGCTGAGCAAAATAAATCTTTTTCCTTTAACAACCGCAGCAGGCAGCCTAAAACTATTGTTTTAAAAACTACCTTGCAGGTATAGTTTTGCAAGTGGGGAAGTTGTTAGAATGGCTTCAGCGTCCTGCATGCGTGCTGGACAAAGCCGGTTAAAACAGGGTGGTTTGATGAAGGAATGGGTCGGAATACTGGGAATATTAGCTTTAGCCACGGTCGCATTCGCTTTTGCGGGGCTGTCGGATTCTTCTGCTTCTGAAGCTGCATCCGTCTCGGAAAAGGCGGTTGCCGCAGATTCGATTCCAAGAACCGTTTCCGAATCCGGCAGTTGCCAAGACTGCGCCGTAGACGCCATAGTTCCGGCGTCCGTCCCCCAGCCGGTTACCGGCCTAGTCACCGTCCCCGGCTCCCCGCGTTACGACGACAGTTTCAGGGAAGCGTGGATTGAGGAAGGCGGGTTGGGCGAAAAGTTTTCAGAAAAGCTCGTCAGGCCGCCGCAGGATTCGATTGACTCTGCTGGCGCAGATTCAGACCCTTGCTCTAACGGAGCTGCAGACTGCGCGCCGACTCCAACTCCAGACCCGTGCGTTATTGCTGACAGGCTCGGATGCGAACCTACCCCGACTCCAACTCCTGAACCGTGCGTAAGCGCTGAAACAACCGAATGCACTCCCACGCCAACGCCTACTCCGACTCCCACGCCGCAGGGCGGCGGTGAAACCACAGGGCACGACGTTTTCCTCGGCGCAGGCACAGGCGGTCCCGGAGAAGCGGAACCGCAAATAACGCTGCTCCCGCAACAGAAGAACGATTACTTGATGGTTTTCGCCGATTCGAAAGCGTTCTTGGGAGAGCAAGTGCGAGCCAGGGTAGTCCACATGGATTCGACCATTCCGATTCCCGGCGCGACGGTCAAAGTGTACCGCGGCGGAAAGTTGCTGCGCATGCTGGTCGCAGATGAAAACGGAGTGGTGGTCTTTCCCGCGGACGCGCTCGGAGTGTTCACTTACGAGGCTGAAGAGCCCACGGGGTTGAAGCAGTACAACGACCCTACGACCGTAGTCTTCGCGCCAGAACAAGCTTCGCTGCGCGGGGAAGAGGCGCCCGTGCAAACCCCGCCCGGCGGGCTGACGGGTTTGTTCACGGCAACAAGCGGAAGCTGGATTGCAGTTTTGCTTGCCGCGCTGTTCGCCTACGCGGGTTACAGGAACTACGCGGCCAAGAACAAGTAAAGGGCAAAAAACCCTTTTTCTTCTTTTTTTATTTTTTTCAAGCCGCCAGCAAAGGCTTCAAGACGAAGTAAGCGCCTGCAGCGAAAATCGCGCTCAGGGGAATCGTGATTACCCACGCGATGACTATTCTCCTGCTCAACGCCCACCGCACGCTCTTCGTGCCGCGCGTCGAGCCCACGCCCATTATGGAACCCGCAATTGCATGAGTGGTACTCACGGGAATCCCGAACGCAGCCATGTTTGCCAACACCAAACCCCCTGCAGTCTCGGCGCAAAAACCCTGGTAGGGCTTGAGATTCGTGATTTTGTGCGCCATGGTTTTCACTATCCGCCATCCGCCGAAAAACGTGCCGAGTGAAATGGAAACGTGCGCTGCCAGGATAACCCACAACGGAACGTTGAAAGTGGAAAGCATTCCGCCCGCAACCAAAAGAATGGTGATGAGGCCCATGGTTTTCTGCGCGTCGTTAGTGCCGTGCGTCACTGAATAGAAGAAGGCGGAGAAAAGCTGGAGTTTCTGGAACCAATGGTTGACTTTCGCGGGGTGGGTTTTGCTGGACGCCCGCATTACAAGCAGGGCAAGGATGAAAGAAGCTATGAAGCCGAGCACGGGCGAAACGACCATGAAAAGCAAAACTTTCCCTATCCCGTCCAACAGCAGGAAATTCATGCCGACCGCAACTGCCGACGCGCCAACGAGCCCGCCTACGAGCGCGTGGCTGCTTGAAACCGGAATTCCGAAATACCACGTTATCAAATCCCACGCGATTGCGCCTGCCAGCGCCGCGAGAATCATTACCACGAACGCCTCGCGCGGGAGGACGGATTGAATCGTGTTCGTGTCGATTATTCCCTTGCCGATTGTTGCTGCGACTGCAGTGCTGAAAAACAAGGGGCCAATCAAATTCCCCACTGCCGCCATTGAAACCGCCTGCAGGGGCGTCATCACGCGCGTCGCGACTACTGTGGAAATGGCGTTTGCCGAATCGTGAAAGCCGTTGATGAAATCGAACGCGAGCGCAACCAAAACCGTAAACAAAATCAGTTCCAGCATGTGCATGCACTACGCGTGTTTGAGAATGATGTCGGAAACGATTTGCGATGCCTTGTCGGTCTTGTCCGTCGCCATTTCAAGGCACGACAGGACGTCCTTCTGCTTGATTATTTCAACCGCATCATTGCTCTTGAAAAGCTCGCCTATCGCGGCAGTGTAAAGAGCGTCAGCCTCGTCTTCCAGCCGCTTGACTTCCTTGCAGTGCGCCGCAGCATCGCCGTACGTCTTGGAATCTCGGATTGCTGCAACGGCTTTTTCAAGCGCGCCCGTCTGGCGCGCCAGCACTTCCGCCAATTGCGCCATGACCGGCGTAGGCTTCGTTATTCTATAAGCGACAAGCGTCGCCGACATGTGGTCGATAATGTCGGTAACGTCGTCGAGCGCGCCCGAAAGCAGGGAAATGTCGCTGTGGTCTATGGGAACGATGAAAGTCGTGCGCAACGCGGTATAAACGTCGCGAACTTGCTGGTCGCCCTCGTGCTCGAAATCCCGTATTTTTGCGGCGGTTTTTTCAACGTCGGCATAATCGTGCAGCAAAACGGAAAGCGTTTGGGAAGCGGCGTGGGCGGTTTGCGCCTGCTTGAGCATGAGGTCGAAAAACAAGGCGTCGTGCGGAAGTATCAAACGCTTGAGTGCTTTCAGCGGCATGCAAATGCCTCACTTTTTCTTTATCTCGCGCATAGTGATTTTGAACGTAAGCGCCTTCCCTGCAAGCGGGTGGTTCGCGTCTATGGTAATCGTGGTGTTCGTGACGTTGACTACCGTCGCGACTGCGCCGTTTGAAGACTGGAGTTTCGAGCCCACCTTGATGTCTTCGGCACCCTGCAACTGGGATTTGTTCAGTTCGACAAGCAAATCGCCGCTCTTTTCGCCGTACGCTTCCGAAGGCTCGAGCTTGACCGTCTTGGTTTCCCCGACGCTCATTCCCACGACCGCCGCGTCAAAGCCTTTGATCATCTGGCCCGCGCCGACCGTAAATTCCAGCGGCGCGTATGAAGGGCGCGCGGGCAATCCTGCTTTTTCCGCTTCCGCTTTTATCGAAGTGTCGAAGACCGTGCCGTCGTCGAGAGTGCCGACGTAATCCACCGAAACAGTATCCCCGTTTTGAGCTTTCAATTCATTCACATCCGCAGTTGGCGAAGGCGAGGGAGCCGCTTGCTGCGGCGTGGAAACGCACCCGGCTAGCAAAAACCCTAGCGCCAATAAAACAAAAAACTTGCCCACAAGAGCTTTAGAAACGCAAAATTAATTAAACCTCGCCAGCACTGCGCTTAGAAAAATCAAGGCCCTTTGAAAAGCCGGTCGAACCCATACTTTTCAGCCTCGTCAATTTTGTGTATGGCCAACTTCGCACGCTCCCGTATATCCTCTTGCTCGTCGGCGTTTGAAGCCACTTTCCTCAAGTCTTCTAGAACGCTATAGTTCCCGAATAAAACCAAAACATCCACTGCCCTGGACCTGGTTAGGGGATGCGGGTCTTTCAAAAGCAGGGATATTTCAGCCAAATGCTGTCTTACGAAAGGAAAGGCTTTAGAGTCCCTTATTTGAGCCAATTCCTTCAAAGCTATCTGCCTTACAGCAGAATTTTCGTGCGAAAGGC
>JAGVWL010000047.1 GCA_018304285.1 Microcaldota archaeon | reverse complement strand
GGTAGGCAGCTGCCGCAACGGCCGGCCAGATTTTAAAAAGATTTTGAAAAAGAAAAAGGAAAAAAAAAAGAAAACGGAAAAATCAATTGAAAAAAAATCAGCAGCAGCCAGGCCCGTTCACCGGTCAATCACCTCGCGCGAGTAAAAAAAAAGAAGGCCTACGAAGCCTTCTTCAAATCCTTGATCCGCTCTGCGACGCCCTGGGCCTCTTTTTCCAGCGAAGCATTGTAGTCTTCGAGCATCTCGATTTTCTCTTCCTTAGTCAGAAAGCCCCGGCCGCCGTAGCCGCAATTGTATCAATCCATTTTGCACACCCCCGATTTTGCTATCGGACAGCTGTCTTTCCTGCTGCTGTTTTTGATAGCGAAAAAGCCCATGCACGGCCAGGAGATTGCGGACGAGCTGGAAAAGCGCAGGGGCGAGAGGCCGAGCCCTGGAACTATTTACCCTGCATTGAAGGCGTTGAAGGAAGCTGGGTTCGTGAAGGAAAAGAAGGAAGGGAAAACTATTTGCTATACGATCACGGCAAAAGGTAAGGAAGTTTTGAAGGTTTCGAAAGAGCGCTTTTGCAGGACGTTTACCGAAGTTTTCGAAAGGTGAAAAGCACTATGAGCGAAATGGATGGATTAAGGCGGGAGTTAGGAAAGCTTAAGGAGAGGAATTCGAGGGTCGAGGCTGACAAGGCGTGGGAAACCAGTTGGGCGAGGAAACTCGTGATTTTCATCTTGACTTATCTGGCGATAGCAATCTACTTTTATGCTACCAACCTTCCGGGCCCGTTCACCAACGCGCTCGTGCCGTCGTTGGCGTTCGTGATTTCCACACTCAGCCTGCCTTTCTTCAAGAAATACTGGGTTGAAAGGATTTACAAAAAATAGTGCTCCGCCCGGGATTCGAACCCGGGTTGCTGGCTTGCCTTGCCCCTTTCTTTGGGAAAGAAAGGTGCGTTGGCACCGCGCCAAAGAAACTTTCTTCCCGTTCAAAAGGAAGAGGTTTAGAAAGGAGAAACGTAGTTTCTCCTTCTCTTGAAAGGCCAGCGTCCTGGACCGGACTAGACGAGCGGAGCTTTGTCCTAGAAGAACAAAAGAAATTGTGCCGAACAGGTTTTAAATGATTTTTCTTTCGCGCAATTTCGAGAAAACGAGCATGGAAATTTCTTCCTTGCCTTTGAGCTTGCCCTTTTCCATGCACTTGATTGCCAGCCAGCGTTTTTCCTTAGCCAACCGCAGGTAGTTGTCGTAAACCGCTTTCGCATAGTACGCGTCTTTCTCGTGAATGTCCTTTCGCACGCCGCGGATTTTGCTCTTGCGCTTTTCGAGCAGGCTCGCGCTTTGCGAAGGCGGAACGTCGAGGAAAACGACTACGTCCGCCTTCGGCAGCCCTTCCTCGACTTTTTCAATCCACGCGAGCATGTTTTTCCTGCGCTGCGCGTTCAGGCCCGCAGTTTGGAAAGCAAGATTGGCTTGCGTATACCTGTCCAAAACAACGGCATAGCCGTTGCGCAGGAAGCCTTCGATTTCCGCCTTGCGGGAATACCTGTCCAGCGCGTAGAGCAGCGAGGCGAATTGCGGCGGGACTTTGCTGCGCACCCCGAAATACCCTTTCAAGTAGGAAGCGATGAGCTTTCCCACTGGAGTTTCGTAGGAAGGGAAGTCGATCAAAACCGCTTTTCTCCCGATGCGCTTGAGGTTGTGCACCAGAAGCTCTGCTTGCGTTTTCTTTCCCGAAGCGTTGATTCCCTCCAAAACGATTAAAGCCATTGCGTACACCAACACGAAGTTTCTACTTCAACAAGCTTTTCAAAAGCGAGGCGGAAAACGGAATGAGAATGTTGTCGTCAACCTTGAAGTCTATCGACTCTACTGCAGCAAGAAAGACGGAATAAATAATGGCATTCTGCAGTCCCAGGAAGAACATGGACGACGCGATGCCGGCAATGACGAACGCGCCTGCGCCGGCCCACGTTTTCTTCTTGTTGAAAGGCAGAAAGTGCTTTCCGGAAATTCCGACGAGCGTGGCGAAGCCGTCTCCGAAGGCGAGTATTGCGGTTACGCCCATCGCGAAAGTAAAGTCCGTCGCCGCGAACAGGAACAGCGCCCCGGCGGCGTAAGTCAACCCTCCGCGGGCGGGAAGGGCTTCCTTGCGGTCGAACTTTTCAAGCATGAAGTCGATGAACGGGTTTTCGAATCCCTTGAGCTTGAAGTGCACCAAAACCAGGCCGAAAAACAGCACCATTCCCAAAAGCAGGATGGTGCTTTCGCGGCCGGAGTAATTGGCGATGAACAGCAGCATCGCGCCGAAAAGCATGTGCAGAATCTGCCTTCCCAGTTCAACCATTTTTCCACTACCTTACTTTCTTGTTCAAAAGGTTTTCGTCGAGCATTTCGTCCAAGTCGAACCCGAACCTGCCGTAAAGCTTTTGGTACAATTCAACCAACGCCAAGTAAACCATTACCGCCAGCGCAAAACCGCCCGCAATCTGGTCGAGAGTGTGCACGCCCAGCCACAAGCGGGTGAGCGAAATCACGACTGCGAAGAAAAGCAGGGGGATGAACAGGAACGTTCCCAACGCGCCCATGGCCAGCGCAGTTGCAATCAACGCATGGTTGGATGGAAAGCCGTTGGAAAGAGGGCAGGGAATGAGCGAATCTCCGCCGACGCACGGCCGGTCCACTCCGAAGAAAACCTTGAGCCCCAAGCCCAGCAAGACCGTGATTGCGAGGGAAAGCACGAACAGCTTCTTGTTTTTCGTGGTGGAAAAAACCAGGACGAAAGCTATTGCGATGAAAGCGCCGAAACCCCACGTGCTGTTGAAAAAAATGCTTATCGCGTCGAACAACTGGCTTAGCATTGCAAATCCCGAAAGAGCTTAAGAAAGCAAGGGCTAAAAGCCTTGCTGAAGCAAAAAAATATTGTAGTGCCGGAGTAGCTCAGTTGGTTAGAGCGCCAGAAGGAGAAACCAAAGGTTTCTCCTTTCTAAACCTCTTCCTTTGTGGAGGGGCTTTCGCAAAAAGAAAGTAATGTTTTTCTTTGGCGGTGCCTACGCCTTTCTTTTTACAAAAAGAAAGGCAAGGCGGCGAAACTCATAACCTGGAGGTCGGGTGTTCAATTCTCCCCTCCGGCATTCAACCTTTTTTTTATGCGTGGAAAGCTTCAACGAAGTAGTCTTCGCCCTTCTGGCGCACGAAAAGATCGTGCATGGGAAGGGAATGAGGGTTGGAAAGCACGAATTCCTTGAGCATCAGCAAGTCGGAAGGAATCATTTTCTCGGGCAGCTGGTCCAGCTCGAACCACTCGACCTGTCCTTCGATCGAACGCGTCAATTGCAAGTGCTTGGGCTTCAGCTGGCAGACGAAAAGCAGGTAATGCTGTTCTTCCTTCCATTCCGCCTGCGGCTTGATTATTTCGGAGGAAATGCCGCGCAAGGCGACGAAATCGCACTCCAAGCCGGTGCCCTCCCTCGCTTCACGCACTGCCGCGTCTTTCAAGGCTTCCCCGAACTTGACTTTCCCGCCGGGAAAGCCCCAGTGCCCCAGGAAAACCTGCCCCTCGCGCTTTAACAGCAAAACCTTGTTTTCGTACAAAATCGCGGCAAGCACTATCGCCAGCGGCTTCCGCACGTCTTCGTCGCTCATGAAATTTTTCCCCTCGCAAACGACTTGTCCCCGCCGCCCTTCGCGCCCTTCGCCTTCAGCAGCTCCACGGCGTTGTCCCCGCTTTGCGCGCCGGCGGCGGCTGCAATCAAGCCGCCCTTGTTCCAGACTACTACGCTCGTGTGCGGGTTTAATTCTATCGTTTTCAAAGCGATTTTCTCCAAAAGCCTTTGCGGGGCGTTCAATTCCTGCGATGTTTTCGTTTTGGAGGAAAACTCGCGCGCGTAATTCTCGGCGTTCTTCTCCCATAACTCCTCGATTTCCTTCTTCTGCGCCTTCCACTCCTGGAAAAACCTTTCGACCGTGGAAGGCAATTCGTCCAAATGCACGCTCAAAACGCTTGCGGCATTCTGCAAATACTCCTCGTGTTCGCCCACGTGCTCCAACGCCCTGTCGCCAGCCTTGTAGCGTATGCGCAACACCCCGTCTTGAACCTGTTCGATTGCCGTGATTTTGATGAAGCCGATATCCTTGGTATTTTCGCAGTGCGTTCCGCCGCAAGCCTGCACGTCCCACCCGACTATTTCGACAATGCGCACCTCTTCTGAAGGAGGACCGCCTCCCTGGTAAATCGTAAAGCCGTACTTTTGCTCGGCTTCGCCGCGCGGCTGGTTCGAACACTTGATTGGCAAGCCTTTGCGCACGACTTCGTTCGCCACCCGCTCGATTTCCGCCTTTTCTTCAGGCGTGATTTTCTTGTAGTGCGTGATGTTCACAAACGCTTCGTCTTCTTCCTTGCGCGAGCCCGCCTGCCAAACGTGCTTTCCCAACACGTTTTGGGCGGCGCGCAAGACGACGTGCGTGGCCGAGTGGTGCTTGCGGATGTCCTCCCGCCGCTTTTCGTCGAGCTTGAGCGAAACTTTCTTCCCCTTCGCGAACGGCGAAGGCTTTTCCAAATAATGCACGACAATGCCTCCTTCTTTCTGCGTGTCGCGCACGAAAACTCCGTCAATCCAGCCGTGGTCGCCGCACTGACCTCCTCCCTCGGGATAGAAAATCGTCTGGTCGAGAGCAATCTTGTCGTCACTGCACGCGACAACATTCGCTTCGAGCGAGTAAGCAAAAGGCTTGTAGTAATACACCAGCTTCGTCGGCTTCAACAGCGCGTCGTCGAACTCCTTCTTTTTCGCCTGCGCCTGCTTTTCCAAAACGTGTTTTTCCGCCAGGCGCTTGTAGAAATCGGTGGGGGCGGAAATCTCTAGCCCCTGCTGTTTCGAAACGCTCTCCACCAATTCGGGCGTAATCCCGTTGCTTTCGTACAAAACCATCATCTTGTCTGACGTCAAAGGCTCTTTGCGCGAAATTATTTCGCGCACCTTGTTCGACGCGTTTTTCAAAGACTCTTCGTGCTTCGCTTTCTCCGCGTCGATTATTTCCTGCAAGGCAGGAAGCCTTTCCTCGAACTCTGGCCACAACGGCTTGAGCTCGCGCGCGTGCAAACGCATCAAGTCCATCAAGTCGAGCGGCAAGGAGTAATCGCGCATGAACGAAAAGCAGCGGCGAAACAGCAAACGCAAGTTGTAGCCTCCGCCGGTGTTGGAAGGCACTGCGCCGTCGGACAAAGCCATCAAAAGCGTGCGAGAGTGGTCGGCCAAAGCGTATATCGCTTGCATAGGCGCGATCTGCTTTTCCATCTCATCCAAGCTTAGCCCAAGCATGGAAGCGATTTTCTGCTTTTCCTCGCGCATGCTTCTCACGCTCTCGACGTCCAAGCCCGCGGAGAGCGAAGCGTACTTGCGCAGCAAAGCGTCGTCAAAACGCAATCCCGACTGTTTCTTCGCGAACTCTATTACCGACGGGAAAACCGCGTCGTATGCAGTAAGTTCGCCCGTATAATACCAAAGCAACCGCTCGAAACCCCATCCCACGTCGACAACGCGCATGGGCAGTTCTTTCATCCCCTGCTTTTCGTCCCAATAGTACTGCATGAAAACGCTGTTCACCAACTCGCTTCCGTTCGCAAAGCTTTCGATGCAAGGCCCGAAAGCGGAAAAGTCGGGCATCGACCAAACGTCTTCCGTATAAGTGAGTTCTTTTTTCGGTACTTTCAGTATGTCCGTCAAAAATTCGTAGTTCAAGCGGATGCAGTCGTCAAGCCAGTACGCCTTCTTGTCTTTAGGATAATTGAAGGATTTCTGCCCGGCCATCATAAACCCGGAAAAATGCCTTCCCGTCACGCCCACGTTTGCAATATCAACGAACCGCATGCACGGCTGGGGCACTACCAGAGGATTGGCAGGATACTCAAACACTACTTTCCCGCCCTCGAGCCGCTGGAAATCTACGACGTCGGCTATTACAAAGTACAAGTCTTCCCGCCATTTCGCAAGCAAGGGATAGCGGGGAATTGCGTAAGATTCTTTCACGGGCGTTTTCTTGAAGAAAGTGTATTCCTCGTGCGAACTGTCTCCGCACGACTCGCTTCCGCCTGCAGTCCAATAGTTCTTGCCGCACTTGGCGCACGTCTTGCGCTCGAAACCCTCGTCGTCGAATAATTTCGTCTTATAGTATTTGGCGGGGTTTTTGGAAAACTCGCCTTTCAGGTATTCTTTCGACACGGTTCCGCCGGGCAAGTAAAGAGGCATAAACGGTTTTACTCGCTCAAAGTTTAAAAGCATTCGAAAAACTGGAGAACTTGCGAAAGCTCAGGCTTGAGCCTTCGCCAGTAAAAGAGAAAGGGTGTCGGGTCGTAGTCCGCTTTTTGTTTTTCGCAACATCCGTCTAAGCGTCCGGCAAACGGGACTTGCACCCCTTATCGTCTGACTCGTTTCATCCTGTTCTTGCGAAACGTCGTCTGCAAAAGCTCGTGCTTGCGCACTCGCCAGCATCCAGTCATTCTTGACGCAAGCAGGTCTCGTTTCTATTTCAGACGCGCGCCCAAAACGCGGGCACTTGCGTGCCTCCGACCTTCTGCAAAAAGCTCGTGCTTGCGCACTCGCAATCTGCCAAGGCGGGTGAGCGGAACTTCCTCAGCTGC
>JAGVWL010000046.1 GCA_018304285.1 Microcaldota archaeon | reverse complement strand
AATCACCTACAAAATACCTATAAATAATAGGATAAATACCGGTATTTAATGCTTTCTACGGAATCATTACCCTGCCGCCGTCGACGACCAGCGTCTGGCCGGTAACGTACGAAGCTTCTTCGGAAGCTAAAAACAAGACTGCGCGAGCCACGTCTTCCGTCCTTCCGAAACGGTTCAACGGAATCGTGTTCAGCAGTTCCTTCTGCCTTTTGCTTGAATAGTGCGACTGGAAGTTGGTTTGAATGAACCCCGGCGCAACGCTGTTCACGCGCACAAACGGCGCGAGCTGGTTGGCAAACGTCTTGGTAAGCGCAACCACGCCAGCCTTCGAGGCGTTGTAATGCACTGCGGGGAATTTGCCTTGAAAAAACGCTGTTGACGAGAGATTTACGATTGCTCCACGCTTTCGCTTGAGCATGGACGGGGCGAATGCACGAGTGCACAGGAACGTGCCCTTGAGGTTCGTGTTGACCACGCGGTCCCACATTTTCTCGGAAACGTCTTCCCACGACGAAACCCAGTCGATGTCGCCAGCGTTGTTCACCAAAACGTCCAGCGTTCCTCCAGTCTTGTCCAGCACGAACTTTTTCATGGCTTCGACTTGCTTGGAGTTGGAAACGTCGGCGCGAACGGCAAAACCGCCTTCCTCCTTAGCAAGTTTTTCTGCTTCCGCCTTGGACGTGTTGTAGTTGACGAACACTCTTGCGCCTTCGCTGGCGAAAGCGCGCGTTATGGCTTCGCCTATGCCTTTAGCACCGCCTGTTACAAGCACGCTTTTGCCCTTGAATCGCATTGAAACTCCCACCTGAAAGCTATACTACTCATACAAACTTTAAAAAAGCGGCTGCGGATATTGTTTTACTATTCGTGAAGGGGTTGGTGTGCGCATGGACTTCAAACTCAAGGAAAACGCTTCGAAAATATTGTTTCTGGCTTTGTTCGCAATCGCAGGGCTGGTTGCCATGCGCATCAACTTTTCGCAGGCGTTAGGCGCTTCAAACCAGTTCTTCACGCTATTCCAGTTTTTCGCGCCAGTTGCAGGCGGGTTTTTGGGAAGCGCCTTGGGCGCGGCAGCCGTTTTGATTGCCCAATTCGTCGATTTTGTTTTCGTTGGCAAGGAAGCTTCGCTTTTGAACGTGGCTAGACTCTTCACTCTCGTCGCTGCAGCGTGGTATTTCGGCACTAACGCAAAGCAAAAGTGGGCTGCTGCCATTCCCGCAGCTGCAATCGTTTTGTTCGTGCTGCACCCGATTGGAGCGCAGGCGTGGTATTACGCTGTAATGTTCTGGAGCATTCCAATTCTCGCGAAATTCTTTTACGCTGACAACCTTCCAACCTTCTCGCGAAAAGCTTGGGTTCGACGCTGACGGCGCACGCGGTCGGCGGAGTTCTTTGGCTCTACACCTTGCCTACGACCCCCGCGTTTTGGACGGGCTTGATTCCAATCGTGGTTTACGAACGCTTTGTTTACGCAGTCGGAATCGCAATTTCATTCGTCGCATTGAACGCGTTGTTCTCGCGCGTGCGCGTTCCGTCATTCGTGCACGTTGACGAAACCATGCCGTTGGTTGCCCGCGCGAAGCAAACCAAGCTTGAAGTTGGTTGAATTGAAAGCGCTTTCTTTTGCTTTTATTTTCGTTCTTTTGTTTTCAGCCTTAGGTTTCGCCGAGGAAAACGCGGTTTCTCCGAGCCCTTCAGCAGGCGTCGAAGTGCCGGCCAAAGCACTTCCGGCTATGGACGCCACAAGCTCTACCGCCTTCGCTATAGTCAACCACTCTACCGCACCTTTGGGCGCTGCAATTTTGGTTTTGCTTGCCTTGGGCGTCGTTCTCGACAAGTTTTCAAAACCCAAATAATTGTTTTCGCTTGTTGTCGTTGTTGAAAGCGTTTTAATGCTTTTGCCGCCTACTTGAATGGCAGTTTTCCAATTTACAAAAGGTGGTTTTGCAAGATGGCTTTCAACTACTCGTTCGCCGACCGGCTTTCCAACGCAGGCACGGACAGCCCTTTCGCAGTAGGCATCGAAGTCGCGGCGCTCGAACGGCAGGGGCACAAAGTAACGAAAATGCACATAGGCCAGCCAGACTTTCCAACTCCCGAGAACGTGAAGGAAGCCGCAATCAAGGCAATCCACGAGAATAAAACGGGTTATACGACGTCAAACGGAATTTTCGAATTGAGGCAAACGGTTGTCGAAGAACTGAAAAAACGGTATGGCGTCGACGTCGACCCTGACGGAGTAGTAATCACTCCCGGCACCAAGCCCATGCTTTTCATGGCTGCTTTCGCGCTGTTGAATCCCGGCGACGAGGCTATAGTCCCCAACCCCGGCTACGGCGCATACCATTCTTCAGTCTACTTGGCCGGCGCAAAACCCGTTTCCCTTCCAATCGTGGAGGAAAAGAAATTCAGTTTCGACCACGAGGCTTTGAAGTCGGCGGTGAATAGCAAGACCAAGCTTTTGATGCTGAACACCCCCGCTAACCCCACGGGTGGAGTGCTCACGCGTGACGATTTGAAAGTCGTACGCGATTTGACGCTGGAGAATCAGCAGATGATGGTTTTGAGCGACGAGATTTACGCGCGCATTGTTTACGACGGCAAGCACGAAAGCATTTATTCGTTTCCCGAAATCCAGGACCAAGTGATTTACGCCGACGGCTGGGGCAAAGCGTATTCCATGACCGGATGGAGGATGGGGTTCGGCGCAATGCCTGTGGAAGTCGCAAAAAAAGTTTCTTCAGTCGCAATCAACACTTACTCGGGAGTCGTGAATTTCAACCAATACGCCTGCATCGAGGCGTACAAAGGCCCGCAGGCCGCCGTCGACACCATGCTTAAGGAATTTGACGCGAGGCGCAAGCTCATCGTGGGTTTGCTCAACGAAATCGATGGCGTGTCGTGCGTGATGCCCAAGGGCGCGTTCTACGCTTTCCCCAACGTCAAGGAAATCTGCAAGCGCACTGGAAAGAATTCCCAGCAGCTGCAGCACTGGCTTTTGCACGAGCACGACCTTGCCATATTGCATGGCACCGCGTTCGGCTCGCTGGGCGAAGGGTACTTGCGCTTCAGCTACGCGGCTTCGCAAAACGACATCCGCGCGGGCGTAGAAAAAATGAAGAAAGCGTTCGCAAGCGTTTAAGTTTTTTCTTTGCAAAAGCTTCCGATCGTCTTTTCCTTCAACAGCCCAAGCGCTTTGCTTGTTTCGATGAAGAACGTGACCGAATTGTCGTCCGGATGCGTATTGACTGTTTTCAACGAAAGAATCCTTTCGTCCACGAAAACCACTGGATAAGAAAATAAGTTTACCGAGCCGACGTCTACGCCCGTGTTTTGCTTTACTTCCTCTGCGCTTGCAAGAGAGACTTTACCTCCGCCACGCGCTTTGCTTAATGCGCTGAAGTCTGCTTTAGTGTTCCCGCACGCGATCAGGAGAAAGAATCCTTTCGAGTCTTTCATCAGCAGGTTTTTCACTTCATCTTCCGGCTTTATGCCGAGCTCAAGGCAGGCTTCGTGGATGTTGAAAACAGGCTTGTGGCGTTTGATTTCGTAGCTAGCGTCGTTTTCCTTCAAGATTGATTCAAGCTGGGTTTCATTCATTGTTTTCTACTTTCCCGCTTGCTTCTTGAAGAATTCGGTCAAAAGCTTTACTCCCCAGCCCGTCGCGCCGGCGCGGAATGTCGAAGTGGGATGCTCGACGTTCGCGGTTCCCGCGATGTCCAAGTGCACCCACGGAATTTCGTCGGGCACGAACGAACGCAAGAACCAGCCGCCTTCGATGGCGCCCGCGTCCGGAGACTCGTCGGCGTTGTGCACGTCTGCAATGTCGCTCTTCACCAAATCTTCGTACTCGCGCCACATTGGCAGTTCCCAAACCCTCTCCCCGCTCTCGTGCGCCGCGCTCTTGACTTTCTCCGCAAACTGCGCGTTGTTCGTCATCAACCCTGCGGCATGCGTGCCTAACGCCACCACGCACGCGCCCGTGAGCGTAGCCAAGTCGATTATGCCTTTGGGCTTGAGCGTCGTCGCATGATACAAGGCGTCGCTTAAAATCACCCTTCCTTCCGCATCCGTGTTAGTGATTTCAATGGTTTTCCCGCTGGCGGTTTTTATGAAATCGCCGGGCTTGTACGAACCGCCTGAAGGCATGTTTTCAACCATGGGCGCGATGGCGACCACGTTAACCGGCAGTTCGAGTTCCTTGATTGCTTTGATGGTGGCGATGACCGCGCAAGCGCCGCTCTTGTCGTACTGCATGAAGTTCATGTACTTTCCGGGCTTCAAATCCAACCCGCCCGTATCAAAACAAACGCCCTTCCCGACTATCGCGTAAGGCTTGTCTCCGGGCTTCCCGCCTTTATACTCCATCAGTATGAGCTTGGGCTCGTTGATGCTTCCCTTGCCCACGCTGACTATCGCGTTGTAACCCTTTTTTTTCAGCTGTTCCATGCCCCAGACTTCCACGCGTATTTTCCCGCCGTCCAGCTTCTGCGCCTGTTCGGCGATGAACGCAGGCGTTGCGGTCGCCGGATTGGAGTTATTCAGCTCGCGGCAGTAGTTTTGGGCGTTTGCCACAATCCGCGCTTGCCCTATTGCCGTAGCGGCTTTCTTGGCTTCATCCTGCGTTTGGAACACGAAAGAAACTTTCCTCAGCTTCTGTTCCTTTCGCTCTACAGTCTTCCACTCCTGGAAGTCGTAAGAGCAGACTATTGCCGTTCCGACCACCGCCGGCAAGTCGGAGTGCGAAACTTTGAATGCGATGCTTTCGCAGTCGTTCTTGACCGCCTGGAATGCGGTTGCAGCCGCGCTTTCGGCGATTTGCTTCGAGTAATCCTTCTCCTTGCCCAAGCCCAGGATTATGATTTTTCTCGCCTTGAGCTTGCCCAGAGTGCGTAATACCATCAGCGAGCCGCTTTTGCCCTCGAATTCCTTTCTTTTCATGGCCGCCGAAATCTCGCCGTTCAATAGCCTGTCGATGCGCTCGGCGTCCGGAGAAAGCTTTCCTTCGAAAGCGCTTGCCACGATGCATTCTGCGTCCTGTTCCTCGAGTTTCCCAGTTGCCGTAATAAATTCCAAAGTCATTTGCGTTCGCACCCCTCTTTTTCCAAAGCCGGTTTTTCCGAAACTTAAAATAAGTTTCGCTTCATTACTGCTTTGTTGTTTAAATGAATTACGACAAGCGTTTCGAGGAGAAGGCGGAGTACGGCTTTTTCATCAAAATCCTGCTTGCCTGCACTTTCGTCCTTCTCGCCGGCATTTTCGTGCTCTCGCAATCCTTAATCCCCCAAGCCCTGTTCCAGGCGAAAGCCGTAACCACGGTCGCGTTGGCGGCGGGCATGGCTTCGCTGTGGCTGTTTTTCGACATGCGTTTCGGCGCGGACGCGCAAAGCGTTTTCGCGAAAACCGGGCCTTTCGCCTACCGCATCCGAAAGCGCGACATAACGCGCGCGAGCGTAGTGCAGAAAATCCCGTTTTGGACGGGATGGGGAATCCGCATTTGGTGGTGGGACGGTTTTACCCTTGCTTTCGTGTCGCATCACAAGCGATCGCTTTTCATCGACAAGAAAAGCGGCTTGTTCAAGAAAATCGTTTTCTCGGTTTCGAATCCCGAGCAGTTCGCGCGCAAGGCGGGGCTGAAACTCTCGCGATAGCGCTTCCGGCTTTTCCCTCACCAAAAGCAAAATCTTAAATACGATTCCAAGCAGAGTAACCCTGTAAGGTGGGGTTTAAGTTGGATTCCGGCGACAAACAAACGATTGCAAGGTCGGTGTTCACCGTCAGCAATGCGGTCAAGAAGGACGTAGACCCCGGGAGGTTGGGCTCAATGGCAGATTTCGAGTTTGAAAAGGAAGTTGACCAGCTGTCTACTGAAATTCTCGTTGAAATAGAGCAACTCAAAAAACGCTATTATGAAGACGGCTTCAAGGAAGCAGTAAAGCAAGTGAAGCAAGGAGTTGCTTCCCCCACACTGCCTCCCAGCGTGGTAATCGTATCCGCCCCCCCTGCGCAGACTGTCTTCCAAACGCAAGCTCAACCCGAAATGCAGCCGTCGCCCGCAAGCGCGGACGTTTCCGCCCAAGTTTCTTCGCAAGTGTCTTCCCACCTCTCGCAATTCGATTCGCGCTTTTCCTCGATAGATGAGAAGCTGTCCGAGTTTTCAGACAGGATTGCAGCGGTCGAACAAACGCTTTTGAGCTCGCCTTCGCGCGATGAGGAGCTTAGGGAAATAATCGCCGAAAACAGGGATTTGGTCGGAACCCTGAAAAGCAGGATTTCCGAAATCGCAGTCCTCCAGTCTTCAATCGAAGAGAAGCTCTCCCAAGCTCAAATGCAATCACAGCCTTCGGCAGCTTTGGACGAAAAAATCGAGTCGCTGAAAACCCAGATTGACAACCTCGGCAACTTGGTCGTCACTGAAGGCGGAAAGGTCAATGCCGCAGAAAAAGCCCGCAAGGCGTCGGTGCGCCGGCTCGACCGCAAGCTTAACTCCATCGCCAAAAAGCTCGAAGACTTCAAGAAAGTGCGAAGGCAAATCAGAAAGCAAGGAAAGCGCATTACCACTCTTTCGAAAGGGGTTGTGGAAAAAACTTCTTTCAAAACCGCCATCAAGCGCGTTTCGGCTAAGGCGGCCAAGGTTTCGGCCGTAAAACCCGCCAAGCGCAAACAGGCTTTGAAGCCCAAGGCTGGGGTTTCAACAACCGTTCCGGCAGCCAAAGCAGCGCGCCCGCGAAAAACACGCAAAGCTGAGGCAAAGAAAACAAAGAAGGCGGTGCGCAAGGCGCCGAAGAAAGCCGCGAGGGCTTCGAGGCGCGGAAATATTTCAATCAGCGCTCCGGCCCAGTCTACCGTGGAAATAACGACCAAAAAGTAAAATGCGTGTGGGCTTCACGCATAAAAACTTTTTTTCCAGCCGAAGGCAGTTACGGCGTTATGGTCGCGTTTTCAAAGCCAGTGCCTTCATCCAAAGTCGGGAAAGCCAGTTCGCCCTCCGAAAACTCGGGAATGGACGATGCTGTTGCCGTAGGCGAGGCGTAAGACGTTTGCTGCCCGCCCGAAACGCATCCTGCAAGCAAAAAGCCCGCTAAAAGCAAAACTATTGCAAAGCCTGTTTTCATTCCACGGTCACCCCACACTGGATCATGTTCTCCCTATTAGCCGCGAGGCCTTTTTCTTCCTTTTC
>JAGVWL010000023.1 GCA_018304285.1 Microcaldota archaeon | reverse complement strand
GATATAGAAATGGCCTTCCGCGTCTTCGTGGCCTTTCACGAATTCACTCCACCATTTGCGGTGGTGGGTGGACTCGCGGTCGGACTGGTGCGACATCAATTCCAGCGTAATGTGCAAAGGCTTCATGCCAAGTCTTATTCCTCATTCTCGCCTTATAAAACCTTTTTTCAAGCCCCCAGTTTTTCAGGCAATTGCGTTATTGCAACCCGCTCTTGCTTTCCCGAATCGCGATGGCGAATGGTGCAATCGTTCTTTTCCAACGAATCGTAATCAATCGTAATGCATACAGGCGTTCCTATCTCGTCGTGCCGCGCGTAACGCTTTCCAATGCTCCCGCTTTCATCATACTCGCACTCCAGGCCACGGCGCTTGAGCATTTCGAAAACCTCCCTCGCCTTCACGTCAAGATTGTCTTTCCCCATCAGAGGAAACACGGCGCAATCCAACGGCGCGATGCTCTTGCCGAGTTTCAAAAGCGTTTTCTCCCCTTCCTCTTCGAAAGCGTCGATGAGCGCGGTAAAGAAAAGCCTATCCAACCCGAAAGAAGGCTCGATTACTTTCGGCAAAATCTTTTGTTTGGTTTCCTCGTCGAAAACGCTCAAATCTTTCTTCGAGTGCGTCTGGTGCTGCTGCAAGTCGAAATTCCCCCTATCAGCTATTCCGACAAGCTCTTTCCAGCCCCACTCAGGATAGTCGTACTCAACGTCCCACGTTTCCTTCGAGTAGTGCGACAGCTCTGTTGCAACGTGCTGCCGTATGCGCAGTTTTTCCTTGTCCAGCCCGATTTCTTCAGTAAGCCAGAACCACGCTTCTGCAATCCAGTACGCCAGCCAATCGTTCGCGATAACATTGTCCTTCAAAAGCCCTTCAACGCTTTTCTCGACCATGCTCCCGCTTTTTCCATTCCCTTGCTCTTCCGCAGTCAACGCTTTGGCCTTCAAATTCAACTTGATTTTCTCGAAAGGCGGGGTTTTGCCAGGGTGGAGGAAAAACTCAATTTCCATTTGTTCGAACTCGCGGGCGCGGAAAAGGAAATTGCGCGGCGAAATTTCATTCCGAAAAGCCTTGCCGATTTGCGCGATTCCGAAAGGAAGTTTTTTCCTCGCGAAAGAAGCGATTGTCTTGAAGTCGGCGAAAATCGTTTGAGCCGTTTCCGGCCGCAGGAAGGCGGCATTCGAATCGTCTTCCACGACGCCCACGTGCGTCTTGAGCATCAAGTTGAAAGTCTTTGCTTCCGCAAGCTCTCCCTTGCACTTTTCGCACTTGAGCTTGTGCTCGCCAATGAGTTTGGCAAGCGTTTTCTCATCCAAGCCTTCGACTTCAAGCTTCAGCTCGTCGCGCACGAGTTGGTCGGCGCGATAGCGCGATTTGCATTTCTTGCATTCGACCAGCGGGTCGGTGAAATTTTCGAGATGCCCGCTTGCCTGCCACACGCGGGGCGAAGAGATTATGGAGCCGTCCAGCCCCACAATATCTTCGCGTTGTTTTACGAAGTAATTCCACCACGATTGGACAATGCGTTTTTTGATTGCAAGGCCGTAGTGGGCATAGTCGAAAAACCCGCCGAGGGGCGAGTAAAGCTCGGAATTGGGGAAAACCAGCCCCCGGCGAGAGCATAGGTTGACTACCTTGTCGATTTTGGTTAGGGACTGCATTGTTTTCACTCAGATACTTTTGCAAAACAAGGTTTTAAGCAATTCCGCAAGCGCTGGTGCATGCGGTTCTTGCTTCCTCTGCACTCTGCCCGACGCCAACGCAATACCTGGGGACGCCGGGCTTCTCGGAGTCGCCGCAAACCACTATTTGCGCTTCAATCCTTCGGTTGGCGTCAATCTTCGAGCCGTCGCTTGCAACATTGAGATTGTCTGAATTGCAAATTGCAGTATCCCCACAAGCGAATTGCAGTTCGTCTTCAGAAATAGGAATGTCTCGAATTACAGAGCTTTTAACAATCAAAGCGCCGTTCTCGAAAGTCACCTTCTTGGCGGTCGTTATGCCGAACCCTTTCGACCACGTGATTCCCAAGCCGTCGTGCATAGCATCTACAGGGCCACCGACGCAAGATGCTACGGGCTGGAAGAAGAATGCGTTCAACAGCAAAAACAGAAGTACCAGAGCTAAGAGTGCGATTCCAAATAGCTTGGCGTTGCTAAGGGGATGCACTTGTTTCCCGTCCCAGCGGATTAGAATAAAGAAAAATCCCAAGAAAAAGAGTGGGAACAATACTAACGGCATGCGGAAATCGAAGTTGGAACTAGAACAGGGGGAATAAGAAACCGCATAAATCAGGGAAATACAGGCAGAGGCCAGAAACAAGGAAACTAATAGCCAGCCAAAACCCCTTCCGAGCTTGAGAATTTCCACGATTAAACAACGCAAAAAGAGTATTAAAAACAAGCGTCGGCTAAATTGTTTTAACTATTACGCTCTCAAAGGTGGTTTTGTTGAAAGCTCTTGAAACCAGGAAGAAATTCCTCGAAAAAGCCAAGCTGCAGACTCAAGAGGCGTTGTCCCAGAAAGACGCGCTCATCATCCAAGCCGTGCGCAGCATCGACGACTTGGACGAAGTCAAAAGCCTTTTGCAGCAAAGGCTGAACGAATGGTATAAAGTCAATTTTCCCGACTTGCGAGTTAACGACGACGTGCTCGCGAAAATCGCGGCCGAATTCGGCAGCAAAGAACACTATCAAGACGAAAAGCTCGCTGAAATCGCCAGCGAAACCAAGGCGCACGCCATCATGGTTGCTGCAGCGGCAAGCTACGGAGCCAAGTTCGACAAGGACGATTCCAACGCAGTGAAAGAATTCGCCAAGCAAATAGCGGGGATTATGGAAGCAAGAAAGGAAACCGAGGAATACGTCAACAGCATGGTTGAAAAGGAATTGAAAAACGTCGCATTCATGCTCGACCCGCTGCTCGCGGCAAGGCTGCTCGCGTTAGCCGGTTCGCTCAAAAACCTCGCCGAAATGCCTGCTTCAACAATCCAAGTCATCGGCGCGGAAAGAAGCTTGTTCAAGCACTTGCGCCAGCACACGCGCCCCCCGAAACACGGAATCATATTCCAGCATCCGGCAATAAACTCTGCGCCGCTGCACCAGCGCGGGAGGATAGCGAGGGCGTTGGCGGCGAAGCTTGCAATCGCGGCGAAAGCCGACTTTTACACGCAGCACTTTATTGCCCCCAAGCTCAAGGAACAGTTTGAAAAGCGCTTGAAGCAAATCCAGGAAGCGCCCGTAAAGCCGCAGTCCGAAAAGCCCAAGCACAACTACCGCGACGATATTGAAGACGACCGTTTTCCGCGCAAGCGTTTCGGCGGGGGAGGCAGAAGGCCGTTTGGCGGCGGGGGCGGAAGGCCTTTCGGAGGCAAGCCGTTCAACCGTCCTAGTGGAGGCGGGCGCCCGTTCGACAGGAACAGGGGCGGAGGCCACGGCGGCTCGGGCGGCCAAGGCGGAAAGCCGTTCGGCAAGAAACCCTTCAAGCGTTTTGACAAGGGCAGGCGCTGAAAGGAGATGAATTAATGGCCGAGCTAGAGCGTTTTGCTAACCCAATTGAAGACAAGATAGCCTATATGAAAAAAAGAAGGATAAAGCCGAGTTCTGAAAACATCCAGCACCATGCAGACATGCATATTGCGTCGTCTATTGCACTCTCTCACACGCATTCGGCGCTCGAATATTTGAAACTAGAGCTGGGGGACAACCTTGTTGCGGCTTACGTCGTGGGAAAAGTAGGCAGAAACTCCGATGCTCGAATCGATCAGGTAAAGCTGAACATCGTAATCAGGGATAGGGAAGCTTTGCCTTCGCGCTTCAAGGACTTGAGAATCATTCCAAACCACGGCGTCATCAAGCCGAACATCATTACGCAGGAAGAGTTGGACAAGCTGCTCGAAGGCAGTTCACGCAAATCAAAGCAGCACCGGGCGGACTTGGCGCTCGACAACATCGCCTTGCACGGAATAAAGTTAGTTAGAGGCTGGAGACGCCATGCGTTCCAAAATCTCACGGAAGCCGACTTCGAACCGATTACGATGACACAGGCTAAAGCAATGCTTAAAGCCAACACAACCAAGTACGGAAAGACAAGCGGAATGCGGGAGTCAGTAGATACGCTAAGGGATTACAGGACCCGCGCCTCCAGGGACTTGGGAGTTAATAGAATACTCAAGAGAGCTAAAGAAATCCAGGAAGGTTAATCCGGATGAGAGAACTTTTCCCGGGCGTTTACGCCCAAAACGGCTTGTTCTACACGCGCAATTCCCTCAAAGGCTTCAAGGTCCACGGGGAAAAGCTCTTGCAAGACAAGGGAAGCGAATACCGCGAGTGGAACCCCAACCAAAGCAAGCTCTGCGCGGCAATAGCGAAAGGCATCAAGCACATGCCCATTACGAAAGAATCTAAAGTATTGTATCTCGGCGCCGCGCACGGAGCCACGCCTTCATTCGTCGCCGACATCGTCGGAAGCAAGGGCGAAGTTTACTGCATTGAAGTTGCACCCATCGCAATGCGCGATTTAATCGCGGTATGCGAAAAGCGCGGCAACATGATTCCCATTCTCGCCGATGCGCGCAAGCCCGAGGATTACGAGGAAATTGGAAGCGTGGACGTTGTTTTCGAGGACGTCGCGGATCCGCAGCAGGCGGAAATCATGAATGCAAACGCTCGTTTTCTCTCGAAAGGGGGCTACGCGCTGATAGCAATCAAGTCTCGCGCAATCAACTCCATCGAAGAGCCGGCACACGTTTACGCGAAAGTGAAAAAGATCTTGGCCGAAGCGTTCGAAATCGAGCAGGAAATCCCCCTCGAGCCGTTCGAGCAAGACCACTTGTTTTTGGTTTTAAGGAAAAAATAATGCACCCCTATTTTCGTTTGTACCCGAATAGCTTGTCGTACTTGCCGTGGTCGGCGATTTCCAGCACAAAAGCCACTATCTCTATTTCCTAGTCTCCTTTCGTGAGGGAGTAAAGCATTCTCCAAAACTGCGGAAGCTCAACCCTGAACAAGTTGTTAACGCCGTATTTTTGCTTGAACTCCGGAGGAATCTTGTCCTTGGAAATCGGCTCGCCATGTTAACTTTGATGAGCTCGACTTTCTTGTTAACCGCGTTGAGAATGCTTCTCTCGAGCTTTGAAGAAGGCGCCTTCGCATTGAGATAACGGTAAATCTCTTCGGCTTCAGGAGACAATATTACCCTGACGTTTTTCATAATTCCAATCCTCCAACCAAAGCTTTTTTCAGGTTGGGGTTGTCGTTCGCAATCCACGAAATGCCTTTAAGCGAAACGGCAATCTTGTTGCTCGCCTCCAGATACTGGAGGATTATCATCAGCGTATTGTGGTTCACTTGCTTTGGAAGCATGCGCTTTAACTCCGCTATCGAAACCACGCTGTGATTCATGCCGGCCAAAGCATTTTCCACCATGATAACCGTCTTCAAGTTCGGCGCATGGGCAAATGCATACATACATATCACCAAAAGTTATTTTTCAGTAATAATTAGATATATGCTGGTTATATAAGGGTTTCCAAATCGGGGGAAAGTGACGGCAGCAAACTAGAGTATTTATAGCGTCCAAGTTGGTCATTCAATTGTGACCAACGCACTCATTTTTCATGGAACGGCCGGGCATCCCGAAGAAAACTGGTTTCCGTGGCTAAAACAGCAGCTTGAAGCCCTCGGATGCAAAACGCTCGTGCCCCAGTTTCCAACTCCCGACAACCAAACGCTCGAAAACTGGCTCGAAGTATTGGAAAAATACGAAAAAGAAATAACTCCCGACACTATTCTAATCGGCCACAGTTTGGGCGGCGCTTTCCTGCTGCGTGTTTTGGAAAGGCAGGAAACGAAAATCAAGGCTGCGTTTTTCGTTGCTGCGCCGGTCGGCATCCTGCCGATAAAAAACTACGATGGCGACAAGCTGTTCATAGGAAAGCCTTTCTACTGGACCAAGATCAAGCACAATTGCCGGAATTTTTTCGTTTTCCATTCGGACAACGACCC
>JAGVWL010000024.1 GCA_018304285.1 Microcaldota archaeon | reverse complement strand
AAAATCCGCGTTTTATGCGCAAAACGCGATTTGGAGGGCGTTGTGGAAGGGCTGTACGAATTCGGGGCCATCCACGTCACCCGCTCGAAGCAATTCCAGCCGGGCCGGCCGCTCGAGAAAATGGAAGCAGTCTCGCCCATGCTGGTGAAAACACGAGCGTTGGAAAGCGCTTTCGCTCTCGAACGCCTGAAGGTGAAACAAACGCCTTCGGGCCATCACGGCAGCCACTCGCATTCGTTGGGCGAAATGCAAGAGCGGCTTGCGGCCATCGCCCCCGAAAAGGCCGAAGAGCTTGCGCGCAGGAAGCAGACGCTCGAAACCAGGCTGAACGACGCGCTCGCCAGGAAAAAAGAGCTCGCGCCGTTCAAAAGCCTGCGCCTGAACGTCAACGAAATCCAGTCGCGGACGGCGTTCCTGGAATTCGCGTTGTTCGAAATCCAGCAGGACTCTGGGAAAACGTTGGCCAAAGCGCGCGAATACGGAAGCGCCCTGATGCTCGAGGAAGAAAGGCAAAAACTCAAAATGCTTATCGCGATGGACAAGAGAAAGGGCGAGAAAGCCCGGCATGCGCTTGCGCCGTACGCAAAGGAAGTGTCCCTGCCCCACTCCGCAAGCGAAAGCTTTGCGCACGAATACGCGGCGCTGGAAAAGCAAATCAGCGAATTGCGCTTGCAGCTTTCGCAAGCCGAAAGCGAAATCCGCTCTTTCGTTTCAGCTCACGGCGCGGGAATCGTCTCGTTGAGAAAGGCGCTGGAAACCGAGTTCAAAAAGGCGGAGTTGCCGTCGAAATTCGGGGAAAGCGAATTGGCGGCAAGCGCCGAAGGGTGGGTTGCCTTGAATAAATTCCATTCCCTCGAAAACCGGCTGAAGGAAAAGCTTGGCGACAGGATTCTGGTGGAAAAAGTGCAGACGAGCGAATTTCCGCCCAGCAAGCTCAAAAACCCTGCAGTGCTAAAGCCCTTCGAGTTCATGATAGAATTCTTTTCCCTGCCTCGCTACAACGAAATCGACCCCACGTTCATCACCGCGCTGACATTCCCCTTGTTTTTCGGCATGATTCTCGGCGACATCGGGTACGGGCTTGTACTCTTGTTATTGGGAATCGCGATAATGCGCAAGACCACGGGGGCGTTGAAAAAAATAGGCGGGATAATGGTTTTGAGTTCTATTTCCACCATAATATTCGGGTTCATTTACGCGGAAGCATTCGGGCTCGAAAAAATCCTCGGCTTCCAACTCCACCCGTTGTTGTCGCGCGTGCACGAGGAAGGGATTGAAGCTCTGTTCGCGCTCAGCGTGCTCATCGGCTTCCTGCACGTCACTCTTGGCTTCTTGCTGGGCGCTTGGCAGGGAGTGCGCGAAAAGCACTACAAGCATTCCTACGCGAAAATAGCTTGGCTTGCAATATTGTTCGGCTTCATCGCGTTCCTCGCTAACTCGATGCAATTGATTTTCACCAACTACCTGCAATTCCTAAGAGTAATCCCGTCGCCTTTCGACTTGGGGCTGTTCGTCGCGGGCATAGCAGGCGTGGTTTATTTCGAAGGGCCGGTGCAGCTGATGGAAATTCCTTCGCTCTTCTCCAACGTGCTTTCATACCTGAGAATCATGGCTTTGGGCTTGAGCGGCGTGGCGCTCGCCAGCATAGTCGCGTCCATCCCCCTCGACTTCGCTTCTCTTGCAACCCTCCAGCCGGGAGCCATCATTTCATTCGTACTGCTCGCATTGCTGCTGGTGGTGGGGCACGCTGTCGCCATAATGCTGGGGCTGCTGGAAGCGGGAATACAGTCTTTAAGGTTGCATTACGTAGAGTTTTATTCCAAGTTTTACAAGGGCGGCGGAACGCAATTCGTTCCGCTGAGGGAAGATTAGAGAGCGCAATGTTTTTGGAGGTGTAAAGTGAAATGGTAGACTTTGGACCTGGCTTGATTGCAGTCGGCGCCGGACTCGCGGTCGGACTGGCCGCGTTGGGAACCGGACTCGCACAGTCGAGCATAGGAGCAGCAGGACTCGGCCTGATGGCCGAAAAAGAAGGCAAGGAAGGGCAGGTTTTGATCATGCTTGCTTTGCCCGAAACCATCGTAATCCTTGGTTTCGTAATCGCGTTCTTCCTGCTCGGCAAAATGGCTTGAAAAAGCGTTTTGCCGCGCTGAAAAACGGAGGAAGCGATAAGCATGACTTTGGAAAAACTGAAGCAGGAAGTGCTGGACGAGGCGGAAAAGCAAGCGCGAGCCATAACCGCTGAAACCGAACGGGAAAAGGAAAAAATCCTCGGCGAAGCCCGAACCAAAGCGAAGGCCGTCGTCGAGGAAAACCGCAGGCACGGCGAAGCGCGGGCGAAGGAAATGGCCGTAGAGCTGAAGGCATCGGCCTTGCTGCAGGCAAAGCGCATTGAAAGCGAAGCAAAGGAAGAAGCCGTGGAAAGCGTTTTGCATGAAACCAAGCGCGAGCTCGAGGAAATAGCGAAAAGCGGGCATTACGAAAAGATTTTTGATTCGCTAGCCGCGCAAGCCATTCGCGCCCTCGGGGAAAAGGAATTCTTGCTCAAGGCGAATGCGAAAGACAAGAAGCTCGCCGCAAAGCACGGACGCGTCGGGGAAGCGATCGGCACGATAGGCGGCGTAATCGCTGCTAAAGCCGACGGCTCGATTCAAATCAACAACACTTTCGAAGCCTTGCTCGAGGAAAACGAGGAAAAGCTCAAGCAAAAGGCGTTCGAACACCTGTTCGGCCGGCAGGGCGAAAGCGCGCAAACGCACGCCAAACGCGCGGGCGGGACGAAAGAAAAAAGCAAGGCCAGCAGAACGGCAAAGAAAACGAAAAGAAAGTGAAAAAAAAAATGGATTTGGGTTACGCGTACGCAAACGCGCGCATCAAGGGAATGAGGAGCAACCTGCTCGACGAAAACGCGTTTCGCGAGCTCATGCAAGTGAAAACCCTCGACGAAGTCACCGCGCTTTTGGAGCAGACGCCGTACAAGCAGGATTTGGTCGAAGCTTCGAAAAACCATTCGGGCGTGCACAGGATAGACGTTGCCCTTCACAGCAACCAAGCGCGCGTGATTGCAAAGCTTTCAAAAATCCTTCCGGCCAAGGGGAAGGTTTTGTTCGCGATGCTCGCCTCGGAGTGGGACGCGCAAAACCTCAAGCTCGTTTTCTCGAAAAAACACTTGGGCCAGGAAATCGCGAGGGAAGAGCTCATGCCCACTGGAAAAAGCTTCGAAAATTTTTACGCCAAGCTCATTGCGGCCAAAACCCTCGGAGAAGCCCTGGAATTCGCAGCTTCAAAGTGGGGGTCGAGGAGATTCAAGGCCGCGGCGCGGGAACTGGCCAAGAAGCCAGATTTGAAGGGCGCGATTGCGGAAATCGACGCCGAACGGGCGAGGCAACTCGTCCTGCTCGCGAAAAACGCGAGCGACCCGCTCACTCGCAAGATAGTGGAACAGCAGCTTGCGTTCGAAAACGCCATGGCAGTACTGCGGCTCAAAAAGGAAGGCGTGAAAAACGCCGAAAAATTCGTCGTCTACAAGAACGGGGCGATAGCGAAGATTCTGCAAGCCCAGGATTTCGACGAGGCGGTAAAGCAAGCTGCGCTCGCATTCTCGCTTACACCCGAACAGGCGGCTAAAGCGAAGGAATCGCTGGCGCTGTTGGAAATCGCGCTCGAACGAAAGACAGTCAACTCAATCCTCGCCTTGACGAAAATGAGCGTCATGAGCTTCGCCACGGCAATAGGGTTCGTATACCTCAAGAAAGTGGAAGTTTCAAATTTGCGAAAAATAGCGTATGCCAACGCCTTCGGGCTTAAGCAAGAGCTCGGGCAGTACGTTTTCGCCATAAACGCGTAAATGCACAAAAAAAGTCGTGAATGAAAATGGAGATTGCTGCAATCGGCTTTCCAGAGACGCTCGTGGGCTTCAAGCTCGCGGGAGTAAAGATTACGGCAGAATGCACTGCCGAAAATGCAGACGCCAAGCTCAACTCGCTCATGGACGCCGAGGAAGTCGGGCTCATAATACTCGACGAAGACCTCGTCCCTTCGCTCTCGCTGAAAACGCGAAAGAGGATAGAAGCCAGCACCAAGCCAATCGTGACTTCGATTCCCGGAAAGAGCGGCAAGACGCAGGCCGGCGGGGAGAGCATAAGCGCCATGGTCAAAAAGGCGATAGGCATAGACTTGACCGCGAAATAAAAAAATCGAGGAAAAGCTCGAAGATGAAAAATCAAAGCTGACGAGAAAAAAAGGGTGTGTTTGGAAATGGGTGAGATTGCAAAGATTTCGGGCCCGCTCATCATCGCGAGCGGAATGAGGGGAAGCCAAATCAACGAGGTCGTGAAAGTCGGAAAGCAGGAACTCAACGGCGAAATCATAGCGTTGAAGGAAGACCGCGCATCCATCCAGGTTTACGAGGAAACGTCGGGCTTGAAGCCCGGAGACGTTGTTAATGGAACGGGCGCGCAACTCGAACTCGAGCTCGGCCCCGGCTTGCTTTCAGGCATTTTCGACGGAACCCAGCGCCCGCTCGACGTAATCCGAGAGAAAACAGGTATTTTCATAGCGCGAGGCGTGAACATCCCGTCAATAAACCGCAAGACGAAGTGGGATTTCAAGGCAACTGCGAAAAAAGGCGAGCACGTCAAGGGCGGAGACTGCATAGGCGAAGTGCAGGAGAAAAACATCATTCACAAAATTCTCGTGCCCCCGAAAGTCGAAGGGAAAATCGAGGAAATCAAGGAAGGAAAATTTACTGTCGAAGAAACCATCGCAATAGTCGGCGGGCACAAGCTGACGATGATGCAAAAGTGGCCGGTGCGCACTCCGCGCCCGTTCAAAAGCAAAAAGCCGTTCGACCAGCCGCTGGTGACGGGAATGCGCATTATCGACACGTTCTTTCCCGTCGCAATGGGCGGGGCGGCGGCAATCCCGGGTCCCTTTGGGAGCGGGAAGTGCGTTTCAGGGAGGACGCCAATATTACTTGCAGATGGTGATCTCATCACGATGGAGGAGCTATACGAGCGCGCTCAAAAGAAAGGCGTAGTAAAGAAAAACGCTTTTGAGGAAATAATAGAGCTTTACCAACCGCTGGAAGTGCTCTCGCTTTCAGTCGGCGAAATCAGGAAAGCCAAGGCTACGGCGGTTTACAAGGGTAAAAGCGACAAGCTTTTGAGAATCAAGACCAGAAGCGGGAGGATTCTCGAAGTAACCCCAGTGCACAAGCTCTTCAAAATAACTCCAGAATTGCAGGTTATCGAAACTCCAGCACAAGCCCTCACTACTGGCGAGTTTATAGCTACGGCTAGAAAACTGCCAGAACTTGAAAGCAAAGCTGAATTCGATATTTATCAGTTGGAAACTCTGAGGGCAGTCGAACCGGAAATCCGCGCGGAAATTAAGCAAATAGTCAGAAACAGGGTCAAAAACATAGGAACGAAGGCTGTTGCGAGCGAGCTAGGATTTACAATTGGCGAGGTGAAAAGGCTTTCCAGCGGCATAAACCTTCCGACGTTGAAACAAGTAAAGCGGGTTTACGGGTATTATAAAATGCCGCTTCCGGCAATCAAGCTCGTAAGGGGGGACAGACGAGGAGCTGAAGTGACTATTCCAACAAGAATGACTTCCGAGCTGGCAGAATTTCTCGGCCTCTTTATCGCGGAAGGATATTTGCGTGGAAACAGGACGTTAGTATTCACGAACTCCGACGAAAAACTGCTTTCAAGATTTGCAGAATTGTCCCAAAAACTTTTTGGCGCAAGCACCAGGGTTGAAAGGCAAAAAGACAAGACTCCTAACGTCCTTCTCTCCAGCAGAGCGGTAATCGAGTATATGAAGGGCATCGGGGCTGACGGAAATGCAAGCACGAAAAGAATTCCACAAGCCATAATTTCGGCTTCGAACGACTGTATTGCATCTTTCCTTCGAGCATACTTTATCGGGGATGGCTCGTTCTCCAAGAATGATGTTGAATTCACCACCGCAAGCATAGACTTGCGGACCGGCGTCTCTTTCCTTTTGTCCAGGATGGCAGTGCCATTCGCCTTTGGCGACAGGACTATCGGAGGCAAGAAATATTACCGGATTTTCGTGAGAGGAAAACCGGCCTTGCAAAGGCT